>DATEID010000428.1:0-10577 GCA_035279245.1 Reyranella sp. | reverse complement strand
CGATCCTGGTCGGGCTCATGATCGGCATCGTCTACAGCTTCCACAACAAGGGACTGAATATTCTGCTGCTGGTCTGGATCGATCTTTTCCGATCCTTCCCGGTCCTGGTCCTGCTGATCCTGATCTTCTACGGCCTGCCCTGTCTCGGCCTGAAGCTTCCCTCCTTCGCCGCCTGCGTGCTCGCGCTCACGCTCAACAACTCGGGCTACTACGGCGAAATCTTCCGCGCCGGCATCGAAGCGGTCCCGATCGGCCAGCGTGAAGCCGCGCGGGCGCTCGGCCTTCACCCCCTGCAGATCGTCTTCCTGGTGATCCTGCCGCAGGCGATCGCACGCGTGCTGGCGCCACTCGCATCCAATTCGCTCGAGCTCGTGAAGACGACCTCGATCGCCTCCCTGGTGGCCCTGCCCGAGCTCCTGCGCTCGGCGCGTGTCGCCCAGGAGCAGACCTACAATCCCACCCCGCTCACCGCGGCGGCTGTGATCTTCTTCGTCCTGCTCTGGCCGTTCGCGCGCTGGGTGGCGAAGCTCGAACGCGACATGCTGAAGAGGCAGAGATGAAACGGCTCGAGGGCAAAACGGCACTGATCACCGGGGCCTCGTCGGGCATCGGTCGCGCCATCGCCATGAAGTTCCATGCCGAAGGCGCGACGCTCCTGCTGATGGACATCACCGAGCAGGTCATCGAAGGTGGCGAGCCGACGCACCGGATCCTGAACGTGCCCTTCTTCCGGGGAGACGTCGCGAACGAGGGCGATGTCGAGGAGGCCGTGCGCCGCGCGTCCCAGCCCACCGGCCGGCTCGACATCGTGGTCAACGATGCGGTCGTCCGCGTCGGCAAGAAGCTCACCGACACCAGCCTCGAGGAATGGAACCGCGTGATGGCGGTCAATGTCACCGGGGTATTCCTGATGTGCCGCGCGGCGGTGCGCCGGATGCTGACGCAGGAGATCCGCAACGAGGCGCGCGGCCGCATCGTCAATATCTCCTCCCAGCATGGCATGATCGCCGCACCGGAGGATTGCTCCTACGGCGTCTCCAAGTCGGCCGTGGTCTATCTGACGCGACAAATCGCGGCCGACTACGGGCGAGACGGCATCATTTGCAATGCCGTCGCGCCGGGCAAGATCCTGACCGGCAAGGGCGGCCGCGCCAGCGAGCCGCGCTGGATCGAGTACAGCAATTTTCGAACACCATTACCGCGGCTCGGGCGCCCGGAGGACGTCGCCAATGCCGCCCTCTTCCTGGCCTCGGACGAGGCGACCTTTATCACGGGCGAGAACCTGATGGTCGATGGCGGTTGGATGGCGAGCTGACGCGGCGGCCGTAGGACCGTCACGTGATCTTCAAGGCGGCGAGACTGTCGGCAGTGTCGACGATCGTCTCGTCGTTGGAACGCGGCGACCAGCCAAGCAGCGTCCGCGCCTTGTCGCTGGAAAACGTCCGCTTCTTGCCGAGTTCGAACAGGCGGTCGCGCAACATCGGCTGGAAGATCGCGGCGAGCTTCAGCGTCCAGTCCGGCAAGCGCCGAGTCGGCACGCGTCTCGCCAGGTCGGGTCGCCGGGTGCGAAGCGTGCGTGCGATATCCGCCATCCAATGGAATGACCCTGTCCCGATGAAGCGCTGCCCTGCTGCGGCGGGATTCATCATGGCCCGCACATGAAGATCGGCGATGTCGCGTACATCCACCAGCGGCCAGCCGAAGGCAGGCAAGCCCGGCAGCGAGCCATCGAGCAGCCTCTTCACGACGTCGATCGAGATGGCGTAGTCGCGTCCCAGCACCGGCCCAAGCACGAGCCCAGGATTGACGGTTGTCAGCTCGAGATTTCCGCCGTGGTCGCTCATCCACGCCCAGGCGGCCCGCTCGGCGATCGTCTTGGAGCGCTCATAAGCCGACGTGTCCTCGAGATTTGATTCGTCGGTCCAGTCGGCTTCCGTGAATGGTTCGCCCCGCAGGCCCCGGCCATAGGCGATCGCGGCGACGGACGACGTCATCACGACCCGCCTCGCACCGGCCCCGCGGGCCGCCGCCAGCACGCGCAAGGCGCCATCGCGCGCCGGGCGAACGAGCTCATCGTCGCTTCCCCGGCGGCCGGTCGGCAAGGGCGACGCGACATGCAGAACATGGTCGCAACCGGCGGCGGCCTCTGCCCAGCCGGCATCGCGGTCGAGGTCGGCCGCGACAAAGGAAAGCCGGCCGGCAGGATCGACCAGCTTCGACAGGTTGACGCGCACCACCTCTGCACGCCGCAAGGAGCGCAGCGTGGCGCGCACGCCCCAACCCTCCTGCAGCAACTGTGCGACACAGAAGCCCGCGATATAGCCCGAACCGCCGGTGACCAGGACGAGACCACGCGCTTCCATGGCCGGAATCTCCCTGTCGCGACTGGCGACGGTGACACGGAATGCCAGTCCAACCAACACAGCCCCTCACGATTTGTTTTGTCCGCGGTGATCGCGAAAGACGATAGTCGTTCCCCAAGTGCCGCGGGGGACAGGCCGATGAACGCCTTCATGACGATCTTCTACGACTGGTCGCGCAGCGTCGCGCGCTACTTCACCTGGCTGGCGCCTCTTGCGGTGCGTATCACCGTGGGCTGGGTGTTCCTGTGGAGCGGCTGGGAGAAGCTGCAGATCCTGCCGCGCATGATCCAGAACTTCCGGGAATGGGGCATTCCCGCGCCGGAAATCCTGACGCCTCTTACGTCGGGCATCGAGTTCGTGGGCGGCCTGCTCCTGCTGGTCGGACTGCTGACGCGCTTTGCCGCCGTGCCGCTGATGATCGTGATGGCGGTCGCCATCGTCTCCGCCAAGGCCGACCAGATCGACTCGCTGGAGACCTTCCTCGGCTTCGAGGAGGTCTCCTACTTCGTGATGTTCGCCTGGCTTGCGATCGCGGGGCCCGGCCCGGTATCGCTCGACCACCTCATGCTGCGAACCTTTCGGCCGAACAAGCCGGCGTCGGAGTACGGCGCATAAGGCGGCCAGGCCGCTTACACGGTCATTCGTGGACGGAGGCAACAGTCCAAGCAGTTCGTCGTTTGTCCTGATGTCCCGTCAATCGAAAGGCGATCATGGACGCGCTCGAACGGTGTCGGCACTTCAACGTCGCCAATATACGTGGCCTGGCCTACATGCCGGCGCCCAGCGATTACCGGCCCACGGGAGCACCTGGTCTCTATGAGACGTCGGATTTCTACACCAACGTGTTCTCCGAGCTGTGGGGGCCGGTGAGCGTTGCAGGACACCGTCGAGGTCGCGCCGACCTGCGTCGCTTCCGCGAGCAGCTGGGCGTCAATTTCGTCCACATCTACGACTGGGCGCCGCCGATCAGCCAAAAGGACACGGCGGGTGAGAATCGCCGCCTTCTGGAACATCTGAGCTTCCTGCAGGCTTGCCACGAACTCGGCATGGCGGCCACGATCCCGATCAGCAACTACACGATGAATCTCTTGAGGCAGGGCAAGAGGGACGAGGCTCGCCGGAACGTGGAGCGTATCGTCGAGGAAATCCACGGCGCGAAGGCTCCGGTGCCTGGCGCGGGAATGTGGAAGATCTTCAATGAGTACGAGCTGGGCTTCGACCGCAGCCCGGAGCATGTGGTCTCGGTCATCGGTTGGATCGCGGAATGGGAGCGGGCCCATGGTGTGATCGACGAAAACCGTCTGCCCGTGATGGTAAGCACGTCGTTTGCCCTGAAGGACGGCATCGAGGGGGCCGGCGCGCTGAAGGAAGTGCACGATGCGCTGTTTCATCACGGAACGATCGGTTCTTACGACGCGCCGTCCTTTTGGCGCGAGCGCATCCTCTTCGCGACCAACCCGCAAAATCCGGCGCCAGACATCCGCGACTATCTCGATCGGCGCTTGCCCGCCTATTGGCAGCAGTACGGCATTCCCGCACCGCCGGTCATGTTCACGGAGCTCGGCTCCAGCATCGAGCAGGCCGGCGGTGAAAGGGAGCAAGCGCGCTGGCTGTCGGCGCAGGTCGCAGCATCGAAGTCAGGCGGCGGCAATGGCGCGATGCTGGGCGCCTGCGTCTTCCTGAACGAGGAACGCCCGTGGGAACACGGTGCCGAACGCACCTTCGGCCTTTTGCGCTTCGGCCCCGACAGCGACTGGCGCCGGCCCGAAAGAAACTACCAGGCCGAGACCAAATATCCCGCCTGGGACCCCAAAGGCTGGTGGTGGCAGAAGGACGCGACCTACCCCGTGGAGCAACAGGCCGAGAAATTGGCCTACCGCGCCCTGGCGAGCGCCTGGAAGAAGAGGTGAGCGCTTCGCCTAACCGTGCTTCTCGCGTGAATCGGCCGGCGCCTCGGCGCGCTCGGTCATGCCGTAGTCGCGCACGACATGGGCGACACGCAGGCGATAGTCGCGGAAGACGCCGTTGCGGCCGGCGTTCTGGGCCTGGCGGTGATGCTCGAGCGTTCGCCAGGCCTTCACCGCTTCCTCGTCGCGCCAGAAGGAGAGCGAGAGGATCTTTCCCTCTTCGGTAAGGCTCTGGAAGCGCTCGATGCTCAGGAAGCCGTCGACCTTTTCCAACTCCGGCCGGAGTTCGGCGGCGATGTCGAGATAGGTCTGCTTGCGGCCCTCGGCCGGCCAGACTTCGAAGATCACGGCGATCACGGCGCTTCTCCTTTGAGGCTTCGACCGACCGCTTCATAGAGCGCGTGGCGGCCGGTTTCGAGATGCATCAAGTGGGTCCCCGCCTCCAGCTTGATGTCGCGGCGGACGGGCGCGGCGGATGTCGCATCGAGAATCATCGCCGCATCGGCATCGAGACAAAGCGAATCCCAGGCACCGCGCACGATGGTGACAGGCCGGACAAGCCTCGCCGGATCCCACGCGAGCCGGCCTTGCCACGCATCGACATTGTCCGCGCGTGGCCCGTTGGGGATGCGCACGGCCGGCGGCATGCGCGCCTCGGCACCCGGATCACTCGCCAGATAGGCGCGGCCCCAGCGATCGAAGGCGACCAGCACCGGCGGATGTCCGGCCGGCACATCCTCGACGAACCGCGCATATTGCGCCTCGTTGCTGACCTCGCTCCAGGCCGGCAGCGTCACCGATTCGCCGTGGCCAACGCGACGTGCGATGGGGGCGAACAAGACGAGCTGCTCGACCGCCTCGGGTTCACGTACCGTAACCAAGCCGGCCGGCATGCTGCCCCAGGAATGTGCAACGAGCGACACGCGCTGCCGACCCGTCTCGCGGCGGATCAGCGCAAGCACCGATGCGATCTGGGATGCGGCATGGGAGGTTCGCCCCAACGGCGGATGGCGGTCGGCGGGTTCCGCCATCTCGGGGTAGCGGCCGCTCTCGCCGAAGCCTGCGAAGTCGAAGGCCCACGCGTCGAAGCCGCGGGAATTCCAGTCATCGAGCCAGGAGCCGCCGCCGAAATCGAAGCCGACGGAGAGCGCCGACGGGAACGTGGCGCCATGGACATAGAGCACCGCACGCGCGCCAGGCTTCGGCTTGCGGCGGACGAACAACGAGGGGCAGGTTGTCGTCGGAGGGATACGGAAGGTCTGCTGGGTCATGGCCGGGAAATAGGCGCTTCCGGCCGACTGTCATTTCGGTCCCGGCCGAAGGGATTCAATCCAGGCCATTGCCGCCATAGAGCCAATCGAGAACGTCCAGCCAATCGGCCTGGCTCTTGGCGCTCATGATCGCGTTGCGCAGCGCCGCATGCGGACCATCCGGATGGTAGACGTGATCGCCGATCGCCCGCGAGGTGAGCTGCACGCGGGCCGTTCGCAAGACGCGGCGGTCGCGATAGAGGGCGAGGCCGGCCGCCAGATCCGAAGGGTCGCGCGCCAGCGAATCGGCGAGGCACACCGCATCCTCCATCGCCATGCAGGCGCCCTGAGCCATGTATTGCAGCATCGGATGCGCGGCATCGCCCAGCAATGCCACACGGCCATCGACCCAACCGTTCACCGGCTCGCGATCGCACAGCACCCACATCCTCCAGTCGATGCCGTGACGGATGATGTTCTGCGCCCGCTCGCAGACATGGGCGAAACCGCGCCGCACCTCCTCGACCGGCACGGGCTTGCCGGCCACCGGCTCCGGCGCGTCGTTGTGGTAGGTGACGACGAGGTTGAAGACCTTCCAGCCCGACAGCGGATAGTGGACGATGTGGCACTTCGGGCCGGCCCATAGCGTCGCCGCGTTCCAACGCAGATCCTCCGGCATCTGCTCTGTCGGAATCACCGACCGATAGGTGGTATGGCCCGAGACGCGCGGCGGCCCATCGCCCACCGCCTGCCGCCGCACGTTCGACCAGAGCCCGTCGGCACCGATCAACGCCGCGCCCGTCACGGTCTCGCCTTTGCCGAGCCTCGCGGTGACGGTCTTGCCGTCCTGCTCGTAACCCGTCACGTCGCTGCTGACGCGAAGCTCGATCAGCGGATGGTCGCGGCAGCCCTTGAGCAGCACGCCATGCAAATCGCCGCGATGGACGACGGCATAGGGGTTGCCGAAGCGTTTGCGGAAGGCCTCGCCGAGATCGATATGCATGATCTCGCCGTCCGCCATCGCATCCATCAGCCGGAGCTGGTCGATATACACCGCCATCGCCCGCGCCGCCTCGCCGACGCCCAGGCGATCGAAGCAGTGGAACGCGTTGGGACCGAGCTGGATGCCCGCGCCGATCTCACCCAGTTGCGACGCCTTTTCCAGCACCAACGACGCGATGCCCTTCTGCGCCAGCGCCAAGGCCGCCGCCAGTCCGCCGATGCCGCCACCGGCAATCAGTATCCGTTCCGCCTCATCCATGAGCAAAGATCCCTCGCTGCGCTTGGGATGACACCAACTTTTTCATCGGTGCTTCGGGTCATCGCACGATCGCGGTGCCATAAAGATTGTTATCCCGAGCGAAAGCGAGGGATCTTTCTCTTCCGTCACGATGGTCCGGCAACGATCTTCTCGTCGTGCAGCCGGGCAATTTCGTGGCTGGGCAGGCCCAGGATGCCGGAAAGGATCTCGTCGGTGTGCTGGCCGAGCATTGGCGCCGGCCGTGGCGCCTCGCGCGGCACCGCGCCGAATTGCAGCGGCGTCGCCGCAACCGGATAGCGCCCGATGCCCGGCTGGTCGACCACCGTGAAGAGCGGATTGTCGCGCACGGCGTCCTTGTCCTGCAGAAGCTCACGAAAGGTCAGGTAAGGTGCCCATAGCGCGCCGGCCTGCTTGAGGGCGGCCGCCACGTCGTCGGCGGTGCGGGCCGCCACCCACAGCTCGATTATGGCACAAAGTTCCGCCCGCACCGTCCAACGACCGACATCGGTCTTGAGATCGACGCCGGTCTTCTTCTCGATCGCCGCAAAGGCTTCGCCGAAGCCGCCCGCCGACGCGAGGGCATCGACATGGCGATCGGAGAAGATGCAGATCATGACGTAGCGGCCATCCTTCGTGCGAAAGTCGCGGCCGAAGGTGCCGAAGATCTCGTTGCCGAGCCGCGGCCGGTCGACCTCATTGACGGCGGCCTCGCCGAGATAGCCAAGCGCGGAGGTCGCGGCGAGCGCCATGTCTTGCAATGGCAGCACGATGCGCTGGCCCTGCCCGGTCAGCCGCCGGTGCCGTTCGGCCGCCAGCAGTGCCATTGCGCCGGCATAGGCGGTCGCCAGATCCCATGGCGGCGCCACGGAATTGACCGGTCCCTGGTGGGTCGTCGGCCCCGTCACCATCGGAAAGCCGGTGATGGCGTTCACCGTGTAGTCGACCTGCGCCGAGCCGTGGCGCGTGCCGACGATGTTGAGCGCGATCAGGTCGGCCCGCTTCTTCTGGAGCTCCTCATAGGAAAGCCAGCCGCGCGCAGGCATGTTGGTCGTGAAGATGCCCGCCCCTTCGCCAGGAGCGGCTATCAGAGCGGTCAGCAGCTCCCGGCCCTTGGGGTTGCGCAAATCGACCGCGATCGAGCGCTTGCCCTTGTTGAGACCGGCCCAATAAAGCGAACGGCCGTCCTTGGTGACCGGCCAGCGGTCGCTGTCGAGGCCGCCCTGGATGTCGTCGAAGCGGATCACGTCGGCGCCGAGCTGCGCCAGCGTCATGCCGCCCAGAGGAGCCGCGATGAAGGCCGACCCTTCGACGATGCGGAGGCCTGCGAGGATCCCGGTCATGATGCGATTCCCGCCTTCTTCCTGTCCGGAAGATTGTTCTTCCGCTTCTCGAGCCACCAGCCGTATTCCGGGTTCCACATCTCGAAGCGCGAGTCGCAGCCCAGCTCCTGCGCCGCATGGAGCGCCCAAAAGGGATCGTAGAGCGCCTGACGGCCGATCGCGATCAGGTCGGCATCGCCGGCCTGCAGGATCGCCTCGGCCTGCGGGCCGTCGAGGATCAGCCCCACCGCCATGGTCGGAGTGCCGGCACCGCGCTTGATTGCCGCCGCGAACGGCACCTGGAAGCCGAGCGTGCGCTTCACCGGCAATGCCGTCGAAAGGCCCGTGAGGCCGCCCGACGACGTATCGACGACGTCGACACCCAACGCCTTCAGCTCCTTGGCGTAGGCGACCGAATCCTCGACGTCCCAGCCGCCGGCGCCATCGACCGCCGACACACGGATGAACATCGGCTTGTGCTCGGGCCAATTGCTGCGTACCGCGCGCGCCACGGCCAACGGGAAGCGCATGCGCCCGGCGCGATCGCCGCCGTACTGATCGTTGCGCTTGTTGCTGATCGGCGAAAGGAACTGCGCCAGCAGGTAGCCGTGCGCGCCGTGGATCTCGACCACATCGTAACCGGCCGCATCGGCGCGCCTTGCCGCCTCGCCGAACTTCCTCACGATGTCCTCGATTTCCGCCTCGACGAGCTGCCGGGGCGTGACATAGCCCTCGCCCGCCGGCAATTCCGACGGCCCGACGACCTGCCAGCGCTGCCAGCCTGCCCCGTCCGGTCCCAGCTGGCCCGGCTTGTCGAAAGAGCGCGGCGTCGAGCCTTTGCGGCCCGAATGAGTGATTTGTGTCGCCGCCAACGCGCCTTCCTGCTTGAGGAAACGCGTCAGGCGACGATGGCCTTCGATCTGGCTGTCGTCCCACAGTCCGAGATCGCCTTGCGTCACCCGTCCGCGAGGCTCGACCGCGCAATTCTCCGTAAAGACGATGCCGAAGCCGCCCAATGCGAACTTGCCGAGATGGACGAGGTGGTAGTCGTTCACCTGCCCGTCGACGGCACGATACTGCACCATGGGCGAGACGACGGCGCGATTGGGCGCGGTGACACCCCGCAACGTAAGGGGCGTGAAGAGCAGCGGTCTTTGCAAAGGTCGTTCTCCCCGGTGGGATAGCTCGCGGGCGGCAGAACATAGACCGGCCCCATGGCCTCGGCCTATCCTCGGGCCATGTACGACCTCGTCATCCGAAACGGAACCGTGATCGATGGCTCCGGCGCGCCGCGCCGTGTGGCCGATGTTGCAGTGCAAGACGGCCACATCGCCGCTGTCGGACCAAAGCTTGGCGCGGCCAGGCGCGAGATCGATGCCGATGGGCTGATCGTCGCACCGGGCTTCGTCGACATCCACACCCACTATGACGGTCAGGCGACGTGGGATCCGTTCGTCACGCCCTCCTCCTGGCACGGTGTGACCACGACGGTCTTCGGCAATTGCGGCGTCGGCTTCGCGCCGGTACGGCCTGGCAAGTCGGCCTACCTCATCAACCTGATGGAGGGCGTCGAGGACATTCCCGGCACGGTGCTGAGCGAGGGCGTGAAGTTCGACTGGGAGTCCTTCCCGCAATTTCTCGACGCGCTGGAGGCGATGCCACGCGCCGTCGACGTGGCGGCCCAGCTTCCGCACGGAGCATTGCGCTTCTACGTCATGGGCGAGCGCGGCGCCGATCACGCCGAGACGCCGAGTGAGCGCGAGCGTGAGGAGATGGCGCGCCTCACCGCCGAGGCGCTGCAGGCGGGCGCGCTCGGCGTCACGACCTCGCGTACCACCAAGCACAAGGCCCGCGACGGCCGCTTCACGCCGTCGCTTTCTGCGCGCGAGGCCGAACTCTTCGCGCTGGCGGAGGGCATGAAACGGGCCGGGCGCGGCGTGCTGCAGGTGAATTCCGACTTCGGGCCGGGCGAGTTCGAGGCATTGGAAGCCGCGGCGGCGCTCGCCGGACGCCCGCTTTCCGTGCTCCTGGTGCAGGTCGATGCGCAGCCCAAGCTGTGGCGCGAGACGCTCGACCAGGTCCACGGTGTTCGCCGCGCCGGCCGCGCCGCCAATGCGCAGGTCGGCTCACGTCCGATCGGCGTGATCATGGGGCTCGAGACGACCGTCCATCCCTTCGTCGTCCATCCGGCATGGCGTGAGCTGCGCGATCTAGCCGCGGCGGAACGCTACGCCCGTCTCGCCGGCGACGCCGATTTGCGCCGACGCCTTGTCGAACCACGCGCCGATGGGACGGCGCTCGCCTTCATGGGCGAGTCGTTCCACAAGATGTTTCCTGTTGGCGACAAGCCGGATTACGAGCCGGAGGCGCGCAATTCAATCGCGGCAATGGCACAGCAGTCGGGTCGAACGCCCCAGGCGGTCGCACTCGAGGTGCTGATGAGCCAACAGGGCAAAGGCCTCCTGATGCTGCCCTTC
>DATEID010000427.1:0-4610 GCA_035279245.1 Reyranella sp. | reverse complement strand
CGCGCGCTTCGGCGACGACGCCTCGGTGATCTTTCCGCGCCAGGGCCTGCAGGCCTTCCCGCCGATCCGGCTGCGCAACCTCGACGGCCCGCAGGGCGCCGGCGCCGTCGCGCGCAAGTGGCAGGACTGGCCGGCCGACGCGGTGTTCATCGACGACACCGGCGGCTTCGGCGCGGCATGGATCGACAATCTGCGGCTGCTCGGCCGCGCGCCGATCGGCATCGGCTTCGCTTCGTCCGCGAACGATGCGGCCAAGTACGCCAACAAGCGCGCCGAGATCTATTTCGCGGCGGTCGAATGGATCAAGGCGGGCGGCGCGCTGCCGGACCGCAACACGCCCGGCCTCGCCGAGCTCGCCGCGGCGCTGACGCAGACCACCTACGGCTTCAAGGGCGACCAGCTGCTGCTCGAGCCCAAGGAGCAGGTGAAGGCCAAGCTCGGCTACTCCCCCGACGACGCCGACGCCTTCGCGCTGACGTTTGCGCAGCCGGTGTTCCGCGAACGCGGAAGACCGGTCGATTTCTCGCGGCTCAGGCGAGGGATCGTGTGAGCGGCGGACAGTGCCGTTAAACCAAATTGTCAAACATTTGCCCAAGTGGGATACTTGGTGAAGGAACGGATTGGTAGTGAAGGAGCGCGACGCGATGCGTGCCTATCAAGTCGCCGCCGAATGGGATGACGAGGCGCGGGTCTGGGTGGCGACCAGCGACGATGTTCCCGGTCTTGTCACGGAAGCCGACACCAAGGAGCATCTCGTCGAGAAGCTGCGGGAATTGGTGCCTGAGCTGCTGTCCCTCAATGCACACCTGCTTGCCGATTCGGAGCGGAGTTCCGAGTTCGTGATTCACTATACAGAGGAGCAGCGCGTACGCCTGTACGCATGAACTCCGCGTGGCCGACTACAATCGAGACGTCGTTCGCATTCTGCGGGCGAACAACTGCACCCCTGTGCGGAAGGGCAAGGGCGATCACGAGATCTGGCACAGCCCGATCACGAACCGCAATTTCCCGGTCGACAGCAAGATCCTTTCGCGACACACGGCGAACGCAATCCTGAAACAGGCAGGCTTGCCGAAGGCGTTCTAGGACACGCCGACGCCTTCGCCCTCACCTTCGCCCAGCCGGTGTTCCGCGAACGCGGAAGACCGGTCGACGTCTCCCGGCTGAGAAGGGGGATCGTGTGAGCGCATTGCATGTTCCTCGCCCCCGATAGGGGGAGAGGCTAGGAGAGGGGGCGGTGAAGGCTCGCCGTGCCTCAACCCCTCACCCAACCTTTCCTCCTATCGGGGGCAGGCCAATCGCATATGACCTGATTCCGTCATCCCGAGCGGAGCGAAGCGAAGCCGAGGGACCTCTTTTATCAACGGTTCGGCCGGCAATGGCGGAGCAAAAGAGGTCCCTCGGCTTCGTTCGCTTCGCTCACTTCGCTCGGGACGACGGAGATTTTTGCCCAAATGCGATTACTCCCTATCGGAGGCGAGCAGGAAGACAACAAGTCAGCTCTCGAAGATCAGGCACGTCGTCGTGCCGTGGACGAGGAGGCGGCCCTGCCCGTCGGTCACGCGGCCGTCGGCGGTGCCGGTGCGGCGGCCGCGGGCGAGCACCGTGCCCTCGGCGCGGATCGGGCCGGTCTCGGGTGTGATCGGCCGCACGAACGAGACCTTGAACTCGAGCGTGGTCGAGCCGAAGCCTTTGTCGAGCGTCGATTGGATGGCGAGGCCCATGCAGCTGTCGAGCATGGTGGCGGCGAGGCCGCCATGCACCGTGCCGGACGGATTGAGATGGCTATCCTTCGGCTCGGCCGTGATGACGACGCGCCCTTTCTCCGCCTCGACGATGTCGTAGCCCAGCGTGCCGGCCATCGTGTTGAGCGGCAGCGTGCCGTCTGCCAGTCCGCGAACGAACGCGAGCCCGTCCATTTCCTTGCGCTCGTCGGCATTGACGGTTCCGTAGGTGCGGTGGCGCATTTCGTTCAATCCTCATGATTCATGTTCCTCGCCCCCGCTAGGGGGAGAGGCTAGGAGAGGGGGCGTAGGGATTCTGCGTCACCCCCTCACCCGTCCTCTCCCCCTGACGGGGGAGAGGTGGAAGACGGGAGGTCTTTCTTCCCTATGCTCCCACCGGCTTGCCGGCGTCGGCGAGGATGCGGCCGCCGATCAGGACGAATGAGACGCCGGCGGCGCGTTCGATCCAGTGGCGGGCGCGGACGAAGCGGCGCATCACGGGCTGCGACGACATGAAGAGCGACACGGTCGCGTACCAGGCGAGCGCACTCGCGACCACGAGGGCGATCATCAGCGCCATCAGCCAGCCGGGCGTGCTGGCGGTGACCGCGGTCGCGAAGACGCTGGCGAAGAGCACGATCGCCTTGGGGTTGGTGAGCGTCACCAGGAAGCCGAAGACCAGCGCATTGCCGCGAACGGGCCCGCGCGCGACGTCGCCCTCGAACGAGGCGGGCTTGGCGCGCAGGAGGCGGATGCCGAGATAGATCAGGTAGGCGCCGCCCGCCGCGCGCACGGTCCAGGTGAGCCATTGATATTCGACCAGCACGGCGGAAAGGCCGAGCAGGCTCAACGTCGCGTAGAGGCCGAGGCCGGTCGAGACGCCGAGCGTCGTCAGGAGCCCGCCGCGCGTGCCGCGCGTCAGCGACGAGCGCACGACGGCGACGAAATCCGGTCCGGGCAGCAGCAGCGCCGGGATGAAGACGCCGAACACCGGCACCAGGACGGTCATGGCATGCATGGCGCGCTCAGGGCTGCTCGACGTGGCAGTGGACGGAGTCGATGAAGGTCGAGCTACGCGGTCCGTAGACCGCGAAGCCCACGCGCTCGCCGCCCGACGTGGGCGGCAACAGGCCGCGCGTGCGCTCGACGGCGCGGCCGCCATTCTCGAACTGGCAGGCGACGACCGGCGAGACGGTGCTGTCGGAGTTGTTGTTGAGATAGAGCACGGCGCGCCAGCGCCGGCCCGGCGTCACGTGCAGCGAGATATTGTCGATATCGACCACCGGCACCTTCGGGCCGGCGGTGATCGCGACGGCGCCGACGCGATGCGTGGGCACCGTCTGGTCGATCACGCCCTGCGCCTTGGCCGCCTGCTTGCGCGGATCGAAGGCGCGGTCGTCGGGCGCGACCGGCTTGCCGTCCTCGCCGACATTGGCCGGCGTCCACACCTGGCCGGTCTTGGGATCGCGGAAGGAAGGCTCGTTCGGCATCGGCTGCGCCGTCGCGTCGATCTCCTTGCGCGGCGCTTGCGCATGCGCGATGCCGACTGCGCCGAGCATCGCCAACGCCGCGATGCCTACGATGGATGCGACGGCGAACCGCCGCCGAAGCTCGTCGATGATGTCTGCTGTCTCCATGGCGTCATTGTTCGCCGCGTCGCGCGCCAACGCAACGCTCTTCATCGCACTGCTTGACGACTTGCACGACCGCTGCCAGATAGTCGGCGTGGTTCCCGCAAGGGATCAAAAGGGAACGCGGTAAGAGCCGCGGCTGCCCCCGCAACTGTGAGCGGCGAGCGCTCGACCGTGACGCCACTGGAACGCTGAACGTTCCGGGAAGGTGGTCGAGAGCGAGGACCCGTAAGCCAGGAGACCTGCCACGAGCCGCGGTCACGCGCGAACGCATCGGGCGGGGTGTCCTGGTGGAACGACGGGCGAGTTTTCTCCGCGAATGGAGGAGGCGCCCGGTCGAAGTTCGCGGTGACGGATGTTGTGCCGCGAGTCCGTCATGTCGATTCTCCCGTCGTTTTCCTTCGCTGCCCGGCAAAGCGCGCAAATCAGCCATCCTCGTTCGAAGGGAGAACGAGTCATCGGCCCGTCTTGTCGTCCTGAGCGCAGCGAAGGACCTCGTGCCATTTCCACAAGCACTGCGGTCGCAATCGCCATGAGATCCTTCGCTGCGCTCAGGATGACAGCGTATGTCATCATCGGCGCAGTCGTTTGGACCGCATCTGTCGCCGCGCAGCAGGCGCAGACGGTGATGCCGGAGACGGTGGTCACGGCGACGGGGCGGCCGGAGCCGGTGACGAGCTTCGCCGGCACGGTGCAGGTGATCGACGGCGAGAAGATCACCAGGTCGACCGCCAAGTCGGTCACCGATCTTCTTTCCGAGAACGCGGTCGGCTTCATGAGCCAATGGACCGCGGGCCAGACCTCGCTCAACATCCGCGGCGGCGCGACCGAAGGGCAGGGCCGCGACTACAAGAGCGAGGTGCTGATCCTGATCAACGGCCATCGCGCCGGCACCGCCAACATCTCCAAGCTCTCCACCGCCGATGTCGAGCGCATCGAGA
Organism: Reyranella sp.; assembly: GCA_035279245.1. Classification (GTDB taxonomy): domain Bacteria; phylum Pseudomonadota; class Alphaproteobacteria; order Reyranellales; family Reyranellaceae; genus Reyranella. The sequence goes on along the minus strand of DATEID010000427.1, from coordinate 314 downwards.
TCGTGCGCGGCCCGGCCTCGGTGATCTACGGCAGCCAGAACATGGGCGGCGTGGTGAACATCATCCTCAAGACCGGCCGCACCGCGCCGGGCACGCTCATCGAGATGAGCTCGGGCTCGTTCGGCCTGATCGAGGGCAAGCTGCAGAACGGCGGCACCTACAAGGGCGCCACCGGGGGGATCGACTGGTATCTCGGCCTGTCGGGCGGCAAGCAGGACGACTACCAGGTGGGTGGCGGGCAGGTGGAGCTGAACACCGCGTGGAGCCGCATGGGCGGCACCGGCGCGCTCGGCTGGCAGATCGACGACGACAAC
>DATEID010000426.1:0-5665 GCA_035279245.1 Reyranella sp. | reverse complement strand
GCCACGTTGGTGCCGACGATCGATTTCCAGGTGACGCAGCCGCGCAGCGGATAGTTGATCGAGGCGCCCAGCAGCGCCGCCGCCGACGCCTCGCTGGTGCAGGTTTCCAGATGCACGCCCAACTCGTCGAGCAGGTCCTGCGATTCGACCAGCACGTCGACCAGATGCGACATCGGCGCGCCCTGGTAGCCGCCGACATAGGCGACGCCCGACTGCAGCAGCGCCTTGGTGACCGCCAGCACGCCCTCGCCGCGGAAGATCTCGCCGTCGCCCAGGCGCAAGGAGCGCACCTCGTCGGTAAACGACCGTTCGGGATTGGTGCGTGCTGCCGCCGGTGGCTGATCAAACATGATGGCTTCCCGCGTATCCGTAGGAGTCCGCAATACCTCCAGCTAAGGAGCCCAACCGTTGGATGTCAAACAATTTCGTCGGCAGCGGACATCCCCAGAGGAGGCGCCGAATGCTACTCCAGCTGCAGAAAATGCGCGAACGGCAGACGGCTTGGCATCCCCCAACGGCGGCGCGCCCCAGGGCGCCGCGCCGAGGGGGAGGACGATGCCGCTGGACGGTCGTCCAGGGTTTGCGCGGCGGTGGCGGTCAGTTGGTTGAAACAGCTCTTGACGTGCGATGACGCCGGCGACGACTATGATGTGTCGGTCGGACCGACGCCACATGCGTGAAAATATCACGTAGGCATCAACGCACATGAGAACGTTCAGGACACCCGCGCCCTGGGGGATTGGGCCCGGCCCGGCGAAGCTGTACTCTATCGACGGCGCGCTGGGCGCTGTCGACATGTGGCTCGAGCTGACACCGGTTCGGCCGCAGACCGTGCGCGAGCGCGATCTGATGCTGACGTTGCGTGACCTGCTTCAACAGTTCCCGGTTATCAGCATCGAGGCCGATATCATCTCGGCCAAGCGTGCCATCAAGGGCATGGTGAAGTATGCACGCGGTCGCGAGGCGCAGGGCGCCCGCATTGCGTCCTACGCCGCCCACACTCATCGGCCGGCGCATCCTTCGATGGCCAAATCATAGGATCGGCCATGCCGCGTGGCCCTGTCTTTCGGGCCGACGCGACCATTGCTGCGAGCATGCTTCGGACATTCAAAGAGCCGGTCGACTGGGGCTTCATCCCTGGCCCTCCGTTCCTGGAATCGGTCGGCGGCGCGCTGGCCGCCATTGACCTGTGGCTCAAGCATACCTCGAGCGACGATCGCGTTGCGCCCGAACGCATGATGGTGCTCGACCTGCGGGACCGGCTGGCCGCCGTGCCGTCGGCACCCACGGCGCTGCAGATCCGGGAAGTCATGGCGGCCATCAAGGCCGTGGGTGATTTCGCGGTGAAGCGGCAGGTGGTTCACCTGTCCCGCGAGCCGCCAAAACCGGCGGACTGATCCTGCGGCGGCTTTCCCGGCGACTGCAAGAGCCATGCGACATGCCTCGCAGGCTACAGGGTTGCAGTCGAACCCCGCACGACCAGACGCGGCGTGAGGACCACGGCCTGCGTATCGTTCTCCGCGGTGCGGCCGGCGATGCGGCCGAGCAAGCCCGAGACGGCGGCTTCTGCGATCGCGGCCGACGGCTGCACGACGACCGTGAGCCCCGGCCGCATGATCGAGGCGAAAGGCAGATCGTCAAAGGCGACCACCGACAGGGCCTCCGGAATCGCGAGCCCGCGGTCCATGACGGCGCGTAGCAGGCCCAGCGCGAGATGATTGTTCGTGGCGAAGACCGCGGTCGGCCGCTCATCGCGGTCAAGGAGGGATAGAACCGCGCGATAGGCTGCCTCCTCGTTGAAACAGTTCCTGGCGATCAACTGCTCGTTCAGGGCAAAGTCGTTGGTCGCAAAGGCCTCGCGGAAGCCGTCGAGACGATGGCGGGCGATCTGGTGCTCGGGCGATCCCATGACGACACCGACACGCCGGTGCCCGAGCTGGAACAGATGCTCGCCGGCGAGTCGCCCGGCCATGCCGTTGTCGATCGTGACGGAAGCGGCTTCCACCCCATCCAGCATGCGGTCGACGAGCACAAGCGGCTGCGGCAGGCGCGAGAGCGCACCGACGCGGCCCTTCCAGCCGTCGCGTACCGGGATGAGGAGGATGCCGTCCACGCGCTGCGACAGCAGCATCTTGAGATGGCGTTGCTCGCGCTCCGCATCCTCGCCGCTGTTGCACAGGATGACGGAGTAGCCGGCCGTGCTTGCCAGCTGCTCGATGTGCTCGACGAGCTTGAGGAAGAACGGGTTGGTGATGTCGGCAACGAGCAGACCGAGGATGCGCGTCGTCCCGCTGCGCAGGCTGCGGGCGCTCGCGTGCGGCGCATAGCCCAGCGTGCGCGCGGCCGCCTTGACGCGCTCGCGCAACGCTTCACTGACCCTCCCCGAATCGTTCAACGCCTTCGACACGGTCGCCACGGACACGCCGGCCAGTCGCGCCACTTCGCGAATCGTCGGCAGCGTGGCGCCATTCATCGAGTTCTCTCCAAAAACGTTTTTTTAGTGTGTTAGCGGGCGCACTGACAACGTACTGGATCGCGCTCATTATTGCAAACCATTGTTCTATTTGCGTTGCTCTTGCATTGAAACGTCGCGTATGCCTATCTTATAAAAAAAACGTTTAACAATTGGTGGAGAGGAATCGTGACACGCATCGTCGATCGTCAAAGGCGCCACGGGGCGACCAAGAGAGGGTGACGGTGACGGCCTACATCCTCGGGCGCATGGTCGCGGCCGTTCCGGTCCTCTTCGCCGTAGCGGTATTCGTTTTCCTGCTGCTGAGCCTTGTGCCGGGCGATCCGGCAATCGTCATCGCCGGCGACCTCGCCACGCCCGAGCAGGTCGAGGCGATCCGGCGCTCGCTTGCGCTGGACCGGCCGCTCGTCGAGCGCTTCGTCACCTGGCTCGGCCATATGCTGACGGGTGATTTCGGCGCCTCGCTCTTCTCGGGCATCGCGGTTTCCGAGCTGATCGCGCAGCGCGTCGAGCCGACCCTGGTGCTGGCGCTCATGACCATCGTCATCGCCGTCCTCGTCGCCGTGCCGCTCGGACTGATCTCGGCCTATCGCCCGACCGGGCTCGTGGCGCGGCTGACCATGACAGGAGCGGTGCTGGGATTCTCGCTGCCAGTCTTCGTCGTCGCCTTTGCCCTTGTCTACATCTTCGCGCTCGGGCTGGGCTGGTTTCCGGTGCAGAGCTATGTGCCGCTCTCAGAGGGGCTCTCCGGCACGCTGCATTCGCTGGTGCTGCCGGCGGTCGCCGTATCCTTTCTCTATATCGCACTGATCGCCCGGGTGACCCGGGCGGCGGTTCTCGAGGTGCTACGCGAGGATTATGTGCGCACGGCCCATGCCAAGGGCCTTGTCGAGCGCAGGATCCTGTCGCGGCACGTGCTGCGCAACGCTTCCGTGCCCATCATCACGATCATCGGCATCGGCTTTGCCGCCTTGCTGGGTGGCGTCGTGGTCACCGAAACGGTGTTCAGCATTCCGGGCCTGGGCCGGCTCACCGCCGATTCCATCCTGCGCCGCGACTATCCCGTCGTGCAGGCGCTGATCCTGCTGTTCTCGGCCGTCTACGTCGTCGTCAACCTCCTCGTCGACGTCGCCTATGGGCTGATCGATCCGCGCATCCGGTACTGAGGCACGGCGGTGACGATCACGGCAACAACCGAGGGGAAGGCAGCGGATCCGGCAGGCCGCCGCGCCGGAGCGCAGCGTATATGGCGCCTTGTCGTGCGCCGGCCGCTCCTGGTGGCCTGCGGCAGCGTGCTGCTTCTCTTCGTTGTCCTGGCGTTGCTCAGCCCGTGGCTCACGGGCGATCCGGCAGCGCTCAATCCCCTGCGACGGCTCAGGCCGCCATCCGCCGCGCAGTGGTTCGGCACGGACCACGTCGGGCGTTCGGTCTTCGACAGGGCGCTGCGCGGTACCCGCGTTTCCCTCGGCGTCGGCTTCGCCGTGGCTCTCACGACGACGGTGGTCGGCGTCCTCATCGGCGTGGTCGCCGGCTACTTTCGCCTCGCCGACACACTCATCATGCGGGCAATGGACGCGGTGATGGCGATCCCGGCCGTTCTGCTCGCCATCGCGCTCGTCGCCCTCGTCGGTTCCTCGCCGCTGGTCATCGTGACGGCGATCAGCGTGCCCGAGATCCCGCGCATGGCCCGCATGGTGCGGGCGAGCGTTCTGGTGCTGCGCGAGCAGGCCTACGTGGAGGCCGCCATCACCTGCGGCGGGCGCGTGCACACGATCCTGCTGCGCCACATCCTGCCCGCCGCGGCGGGCCCTATCCTGGTGCAGGCGAGCTACGTCTTCGCCTCGGCGATGATCCTCGAGGCGATTCTCTCCTTCCTCGGCGCCGGCACGCCGCCTGACGTGCCGAGCTGGGGCAACATGATGGCCGAGGGACGCCAGTTCCTGCAGATCGCTCCGTGGATCCTCGCTTTCCCAGCGCTCGGGCTAGCCCTCGTGGTGCTCGCCGTCAACCTCCTGGGCGACGCGGCACGCGACATGCTCGACCCGAGTCTCGCCAGGACGACGGGCGAGGGAGGGGTGTGATGACGGCACCGCTCCTGAAGGTCGAGAACCTCACCGTGTCGCTCGTCTCCGGCGCCGTGCCGGCGCCGCTCGTCAAGGACCTGTCGTTCGAGGTCGCACCGGGCGAGACGCTCTGCCTCGTTGGCGAAAGCGGCTGCGGCAAGAGCCTTACGGCCCTCTCCATCATCGGTCTGCTCAACCGCAAGGTCATGCGTGCGACCGACGGGCGCATCCTCTTCGAGGGGCGCGACCTGCTCGCGGCGGATGCCGAGACCATGCGCCGTCTGCGGGGCGATCGCATCGCCATGGTGTTTCAGGAGCCGATGACCTCACTCAATCCGGTGCAGCGCGTCGGCCGCCAGATCTCAGAGGTCATCGTCGAGCATCGCGGCACGAGCGAACGAGAGGCTGAACGCGAGGCCGTCCGCCTGCTGGACCTTGTGCGCATTCCCGATGCCGCGCGCCGTGCCCGCGAATTTCCGCACCAGCTTTCCGGCGGTATGCGCCAGCGAGTCATGATCGCCATGGCGCTCGCCTTGCGTCCGGCTCTGCTCATCGCCGACGAGCCGACGACGGCGCTCGATGTCACCATCCAGGCTCAGGTGCTGGCGCTCATCGACGGGCTGCGCCGCGAGTTCGGCACGGCGCTGCTGCTCATCACTCACGATCTCGGTGTTGTCGCCGAGATGGCCGACCGTGTCCTTGTGCTCTATGCCGGTCGCGCCGTGGAGGAGGCGCCGGTCGAGCGGCTGTTCGATCAGCCGGCCCACCCCTACACGCGCGGCCTGCTCGACTCCATCCACCAGCTGCTCAAGCCCGATGTCGGGCGCCTTGCCGAGATTCCCGGCACGGTGCCGAACCCGGCGAACCCCGGCCGCGGTTGCGCCTTCGCCGAGCGTTGCGGCGTTGCGATGCCGATCTGTGCCGAGAAGCATCCGGCACTCGGTCCACGGGAGCCCCGCCATAGCGCCGCCTGCTGGCTTGGCCATCGGCCCGCGGAGGTGCCGGCATGAACGGGCAGCGACGGCATGGGGGCGGGCCGGGAGCGCGTCACGCCGGTGACGCATCACGTGTTGGCCCAGACCATGACGCGCGACTGGAGTCGCGCGCCCTCATCACGCCCGTCCTCGAG
>DATEID010000425.1:0-5877 GCA_035279245.1 Reyranella sp. | reverse complement strand
GAAGCCCTCGATTCGGCGGCCGAAGCGGATGCGCCTGTCGCCCAGCATCTTCCGGGCGGCCTCGAACAGGATCATCTGCAGCTCGCCGCGATGGACCGAGAATTGTGGCCAGGGCAGCCCGGCATGCCGACCGCGCGGATCGCTCCAGATCGTCTGTCCGTATCGATTGGCGTAACGCAGCTCGCGCGTCTCGATGCCCGACGCGGCCAAGGCCGGTTCCAGCCCGAGATCGGACAGGATCCGCACCGCACCGGCCTGGATGTTGATGCCGACGCCGAGCGGCCTCAATTCGCTCACCGCCTCGAAAACCTGGACATCGAAACCGGCCCGATGCAGGCACATTGCCGCCGTCAGCCCGCCGATGCCGGCGCCCGCGATGAGGATTTTCATCGGACCTCAGGGATCCCGGCTCAAGCCGTAGAAGAGGAGGGCCGCCTGGTACTCGGCCCAGCGCTCGGCCTGGGTCTCGCCAAGCTCATGCAGGTAGGACCAGCTATAGATGCCGGTATCGTGCTTGTCGTCGAACACGATCCGGATGGCGTAGTTGCCGACCGGTTGCACGGTGACGATCTTCACGTGCCGGCGGCCGGAAACGATCTTCTTGGTGGCCGGTCCGCCGTGGCCCATCACCTCGGCCGACGGACTCTCGACGCGCAGATATTCGGCGGGCAAGACGAAGGTCTTGCCGTCGGAAAAGTCGATCTCGATCCGGCCCTCGCCCTTGAAGACGCGCAGCTCGTTCGGCCACGGCGTGGTGCCGGCCTCGTACGACCCTTCGTCAGGGGCCGCCTTGGGAAAACCGTCTGTCGTGCTCACACGCCGTCCTTCAAGGGCCGGGCCTCGCTCACCAGCATGATCGGGATGCCGTCGCGGATCGGATAGGCCAGTCCGGCCTTGCGGCTGATCAGCTCGCCGGCCTCGGCATCGTATTCCAGCGGCCCTTGCGTCGCCGGGCAGACCAGAATCTCGAGGAGCTTGGGGTCGACCCCGCTGCGGCGGGGCCCGGTCGGGTTCTCGGCCGTCATGGGACCTACCTTATAGCATGCCGTCAGTTTGCACGCTGCGGCGTGGTTTCCGGCGGCTGGCCGAACGCGCCCATCTCCAGGAAGGCGACCAGAAGCTTGGCCCGCGCGGTCGTGTCGGCGGCTTCGAGAAGCGCCTGCTTCTCGACCGGGCCGAACGGCAGCACCATCGACAGCGAGGTCACGAGATTGCGGTCGGCTGCCTGCTTCACCGCGTCCCAGTCCGTCGAAAGGTTGCGGTTGCGGAAGAACGCGGCCAGCGCCGCCATCAGCCGCTCGCGGTCGAGCTCGACCAGTTCGTCGGCATGGTCGAGGTCGGCACGATAGGGGGCGAAGAGCGACGTCACGCGGCGATAGCCGCCCTGCGCCGGGTCGAGCTCGCGGCCGATCTCGAAGCGGCACACGCCCGACAGCGCCAACAGCAGCCGGCCGTCCTCGGTCTCGCTGAAACTCGTGATGCGGCCGGCGCAGCCGATACGATGCACCTTGGGGCTGCTGCCATCGCCGGTCGGCAGGCCGTCGCCGGCAAAGCCGCCGGGTTGCACGGGCTGGACCATCCCGATCATGCGATGACCGGCCAGCGAGTCGAAGACCATCGCGAGATAGCGCGGCTCGAAGACGTTCAGCGGCAGCTTGCCGCCGGGCAGCAGCAACACGCCCGACAGCGGAAAGATCGGCAAGGTCTCGGGAAGCTGCTCGAAGCTCGGCTCGAATGGATGTGCCGGCATGCGGCTGGAAGGACGGTCGGTCATGTCGGCACCGGCCGCATGGCGCTCACGCAAAAAGGATCGACGACAGCCGCTTGCGGCCGTCAACGGCGAGCGGGTCGGTGAAACCCAGCGCCTCGAAAAACTTCAGGAGCTGCTGGCGGGCCGCGCCTTCGTTCCAGTTGCGATCGAGCTTGATCATCGCAAGCAGCTCGTCGATCGCCTCCTGCTTCTGATCGCCGGCCCAATAAGCCAGCGCCAAGTCGAGGCGGGCCTGGAAATCCTTGGGGTCGGCCGAGGCCTTGGCCTTGAGGTCGCCGATCGGACCCGCCTCCTTCGCCTTCTCGGCAAGGTCGATAGCGGCCTGCACGGCGGCGACCTCGGCGCCCGTGCGGTCCTTGGCGGGAATCTGCTCCAGCAACGCCTTGGCCTGGTCGAGGTCGCCGATCTGCACCTGGTAGCGCGCCATGCCGGCCAAGGCGGCGACATTGGCCGGCTCGACTCCAAGCACCTCGCTGTAGATGCGGGCGGCAAGCTCGAAGTCGTTCTGCGCGGTCGCGGCCTTGGCATGCTCCAGGAGCTCGGCGATCTCGTTGCCGCCGCCTTCACCGGCCGCGCCGCCGACCGCCTGCACGAGCCGGTCGACGAACTGCTTCACCTGGCTCTCCGGCACCGCTCCCATGAAACCGTCCACGGGGCGACCGCCGAAGAACGCATAGACCGCCGGAATCGACTGGATGCGAAGCTGCTGCGCCAGCATCTGGTTCTGGTCGATGTTGATCTTGACCAGCTTCACGGCGCCCTTTGCTTCCTTGACCACCTTCTCGATGGTGGGCTGGAGCTGCTTGCACGGCCCGCACCATGGCGCCCAGAAATCGACGATGACCGGCACCGTGCGGGACGCTTCGAGCACGTCCTTGGCGAATTTCGTCTGATCGCTGTCCTTGACGAGGTCGGCGGGGGCAGCCTGCGGCGCGGCGCCCTTCAGCATCGTTTCCATGGGTCCCCTTGCGGCTTTGCGGCGGGATTTCGGTGTTCGGCAGCAATGTGGCCTTCGCCCCCCATCGACGCAAGACCCCTGGAAGAGCTGCTCTTACGGCGAAGTCTCAGCCCCGGATCTGGTACTTCATCAATTCCTGCCCGAGACGGCCGGTGAGGAACAGGCCGCACATTCGGAAGTCGCTCAGGAGCGACCAGGCCGGCGCCTGAAAGGTGGCCGGCTTGTTCCTTTCGATGAAGAAATGCCCAAACCAGGCCGGGCCGTAACCGAACAATGGCACGGCGATCAGCCACCACCAGTGCGCCGTCGCGATCGCCGCCACCAGCGCCGCCACTGCCGCAAGCGTCCCGAAATAGTGCACCGCGCGCGTCGCCGGTCGTGCGTGTTCGCGCAGGTAGAACGGCCAGAACTCGGCGTAAGTCCGGAAGGCGGCCATGATCAATAGTCGGTCACTTTGTCGGGACGAGCAACAGCAGTCCGACCAGGACAGCCGGCACCAGGAGGGGCCAGGCCAGGAGGGCGACCAGCCACGCTCCGGCCAAAGCGCCGACCAGATAGGCGGTCCATGTCATAGCCAGAAGCCAGGGCCTCTCGACGGACGGCAAGGCTTGTCCCTGGCTGCCGGCCAGCCAATCGACAAGCCCATCGGCCGTCCGCGCGAGGGTGCTCGTCACGACGACGGTGCTGAGCGAGATGCCCGCGAACCGCGTGATCGCCGAGGCTTGTACGCCCATCGCGACCGCGAGGATCAGCACCTGCGGCTCGGGCCCGATCGGCAGGAAGCCGACGCCGGCCATCAGAGCTGCTTCGGCGACCAATGCTGCCGTCGGCCGTCCGGTCAGCCGCAGCATCAGGCGCGATATCATCGCGCCGGAGAAGAAGGCGGCCAGCGGCGCGAGGTGATGCCAGGTGCCCTGATAGTCCTGTTGGGCCGCCGCGATGCCGGCCAGCACCGTATTACCCGTCATGTTGGCGGCGAACACCCCGCCCATGTCGAGATAGCCGATGGCGTCGGCGATGCCGGCAACGAGAGCGAGCGCGACGGCCTGGAGGGCGGACCGCCGCATCGCCGCTGATCACACCACGTCGTAGGTGATCTCGACCTCCGGCCCGAAACAGTGGGCCTGGCAGGTGAGAATCCAGTTATTGGCCAGATCGTCTTCTGTGTAGATGTCGTTCTTGGCCAGCACGATCTTGCCCTTGATGCGCTTGGCCGCGCAGGAGGCACAGAAGCCTTCTTCACAGGAGGAGAGCGGATTGAGGCCGGCGGCACGTGCGGCTTCCAACACCGTCTGCCCCTTCTTGTACGGGATCTTGTGGATCTTGTTCTCGAAATGGAGCGTGATCTCGCTCGGGATCACGTCGCCTTCGTCCTGCGGCTCGACCGGCACCGCGTCGTTGCCCGACGCCTCGAACCGCTCGAGGCGCACGCGCTCGCGCGGCATTCCGGCGCCCAGCAGGGTGCTCTCCACCAGGCTCATGAACGGGCCGGGACCACAAAGATAGGCATCGGCTTCCTCGAAGCCCTTCAGCGCCTCGACGATCTCCTCCGGCTTCGTGAGTCCCTGCTCGGCATCCACATGATGGACGACATCGAGTCGTCCGGCATTGCCTCCCAGCAGGGCGACCAGCTCGGCGGCAAAGATGATCGAGGGCCGGTCGCGGTTGGCATAGAACAGACGGATGCGGCGCGGCCCCGACTTCAGGGCGCTCTTGATCAGCGACATCATGGGCGTGATGCCGCTGCCGCCACCGAAGAGCAGCAGCGGCTTGTCGCTGTCGGAAAGCACGAAGCGGCCGGCCGGCGGCAGGACATCGATCGTCCCGCCTTCCTGCAGCGCATCGTTGAACCAGTTGGAGCCCTTGCCGCCGGTGACTCGTTTCACCGTTACCTTGAGATGGCCCTCCGTCTCGGGCGCGCTCGACAGCGAGTAGCAGCGATTGAAGGCGCCTTCGTCATGCGGCACGCGAAAGGTCAGGAACTGCCCGGCCCGGTACTTGAACTTGTCGGCGAGGTCCGCCGGCACCTCGAGGACGAACGACCGCGCATCCGGGGTCTCCTGGACGATCTTGGCGATGCGCAATTGATGATAAGCCATTGATTAGTCTGCTCTCATTCAGGGTGCGATTTTACCTGGCGACACTCGACACGGAGTATGTTAGCGTCGCCGAGAAAATGAACAGAGCGTCATTTTAGGACGCCCAGCTGTGGGATGGGACAAGGTTCAAGCTCAGGAGGCAAGGGCCTATGACGACCAAGAAGATCTATCAGCTCCCGGTCGAAATTACCGACTGGAAGTTCGACGGTGCGACTGAAATCCACTTCAACTGGGAATACGACGACGGCTCCGCCGACCTGCTGAACCTTTACGAGAAGGGCAAGCAGCAGCAGTGGGACACCAGCACCCGCATCGACTGGTCCCAGGAGCTGTTCGAGGAGAACCCGATGGGCCTGGCCGACGAGTCCATCCCCATCTACGGCTCCCCGATCTGGGAGAAGATGACCGAGAAGGAGCGCAACTGGCTGCGCTTCAACCTGCAGTGCCACACGATCTGCCAGTTCATGCACGGCGAGCAGGGAGCACTGATCGCGACCGCCAAGATCGTCAACACGGTGCCCGACATCAACGCCAAGTTCTATGCCGCGACGCAGGTCATGGACGAGGCGCGCCATGTCGAAAGCTACAAGCGTCTGATCCACGAGAAATTCAAGTCGGCCTATCCGATCACCGATTCGCTGAAGAACCTGCTCGAACAGACGCTGACCGACCGGCGCTGGGACATGACCTATCTCGGCATGCAGGTGCTGATCGAGGGTCTCGCCCTCGCCGCCTTCCAGCGCATCCGCGACCAGGCCAGCAACAACCTGGCCGCCGCGGTGAATGCCTATGTCATGCAAGACGAGGCGCGCCACGTCACGTTCGGCCGCATGGCGCTGCGTGAATACTATCCGCAATTGTCCGACGCCGAGCGGGCAGAGCGCGAGGAGTTCACGGTCGAGGCGCTCTACTTCATGCGCGACCGCTTCAACCAGGCCGAGGTGTGGCAGCGCTCGGGCCTGCCGGTCGACGAGCTGATGAAGTACGCCTACGAGTCGGGCGCCATGCAGCAGTTCCGCTCGCGGCTCTTCACCCGCATCGTGCCGATC
>DATEID010000424.1:0-2396 GCA_035279245.1 Reyranella sp. | reverse complement strand
ATGCCCTTGGGCGCGGCGGCGCGCAGCTCCTTGAAGAGATCCTTGCCGGCGGCGCGATAGTCGACGCAGGCGTCGAAGCCCAGCTCCTTCACGACATAGTCGCACTTCTCCTTGCCGCCGGCGATGCCGACCGCGCGGCAGCCGTGCAGCCTGGCGAGCTGGCCGACCACGGAGCCGACCGCGCCCGATGCCGCCGACACCACGACCGTCTCGCCGGCCTTCGGCTTGCCGATCTGCATCAGGCCCCACCACGCCGTCATGCCTGGCATGCCGAGCACCGACAGCGCGGCCGAGAGCGGCGCGGCGTTCGGGTCGAGCTTGGTCACGCCGGTACCGTTCGACACCGCATAGCTCTGCCAGCCCGACTGCTCGACGACGAAATCACCTTCCTTGAAGGTGGGATTGCGCGACTTCACCACCTGCCCGACCGTGCCGCCCACCATCGGATCGCCGAGCTCGACATTGCTCGCATAACCGCGCGCCTCCGACATGCGCCCGCGCATATAGGGATCGAGCGACAGCCAGATCGTGCGCGACAGATACTCGCCCTCCTTCGGCTCGGGGATGGCCGCGTCCACGACCTCGAAATTGGCCTTCGTCGGCTCCCCCTGCGGGCGCGACTTCAACAACACACGACGATTCGATGCGGGCATGCGAGGGCTCCTGTTGTTTCCCTTCTTATATTCCTCTCCCCCGCTAGGGGGAGAGGTTAGGTGAGGGGGTTCTGCACGAACCTTCACCGCCCCCTCACCCATCCTCTCCCCCTAGCGGGGGAGAGGAGCAAAGAAAAGATCAGAACGGTTCCTTGTATGGCCTGAGATCGATCTCGTGGCTCCAGGCGCTGCGCTGCTGGCGGTGGAGGTGCCAGTAGTTGTCGACGATGGCGTCGACCTTCAGGAGCCCGTCGGGGCCGGCCTTGTCGGCACGGTCGGGCATGCGGGCGAGCAGCCGGTCGCCCTCGATGCCGCCGTCGATGATCACGTGCGCGATGTGCAGGCCCTGCGGCCCGAACTCGCGGGCCAGCGACTGCACGAAGAGGCGCAGGCCGCCCTTGGTGGCGTTGAAGGCGGCAAAGCGCGGCCGGCCGCGCAGCGAGCCCGACGCGCCGGTGAAGATCACCGTGCCGCGGCCGATCGGCGCGAGCCGGCGCACCGCCTCGCGGCCGAACAGGAAGCCCGCGAAGCAGCCGACGCGCCAGGAATCCTCGAAATGCTGCGCCGTCATCTCGCGGATATCGACCGCGGCATTGTTGCCCATGTTGAACACGAAGAGATCGGCCGGCGCACCCTCGGCGTCATCCGCCATGGCGCGATCGAAGAGCTCGATCACCTGGTCTTCTTTCGTGCCGTCGACGGTGATCGCCGAGGCGGAGCCGCCTTCCTTGGCGACGACCTCGACGACCTTGTCGATCTTTGCCGTCGTGCGGCCGGCCACCAGCACGTGATAGCCCTCTTTCGCGAAACGCCGGCTCGCCGCGCCGCCGATGCCGCGCACGGCACCCACGCCCAGGATCAGTGCTTTCGGTTTCTTCGCCATGTCCGCTCCTCGACAGAAAAGATTTGCCGGAACTTGCGGCGAAGGGCCTCGCTTCGCTACGGTCCGGCCGCATGAAATTACCTCCCTACCCCATGATCGAACCCGATCTCGGCGCGCCGCTCGACATTCATCGCGCCAAGGTCCTGCCCGAATGGATCGACTGGAACGGCCATATGAACGTGGGCTTCTACGTCGTGGCGTTCGACAAGGCGACCGACACGCTCTGCAACCAGCTCGGCGTGAGCTGGGACTACACGCGCGAGAAGATCGGCATGACCTTCGTGCTCGAGGCGCACGTCACCTACGACCGCGAGGTGACGGAGGGCGACCCGCTGCGCATCACGACGCAGATCCTCGACCATGACGCCAAGCGCCTGCACTACATCCACATGATGTATCACGAGAGCGAGGGCTTTCTCGCCGCCACCAACGAGCTGATGCTGATGAACATCGACTACGCGACGCGGCGCGCCGCGCCCTGGCCCGACTGGGCGATGGAACGCATCGAGACGCTCGCCGCCCGCCACGCCACGCTCCCCCGCCCATCCCAAGCCGGCCGCCTCATCGGCATCAAGAAGAAGCCTCATGTTCCTCGCCCCCGATAGGGGGAGAGGCTAGGAGAGGGGGTCGCGAAAGGCTCGTGCCTCACCCCTCACCCAACCTCTCCCCCGATCGGGGGAGAGGAGAAGAAAAAGAGGAATATCGAACCCAAATGCTCGTCACGCTCCCCTATGCCATGCCCGACCTCGTCACGCGCGCGCCGCTCGACATCCATCGTGCGACCGTGCTGCCGGAGTGGGTCGACTGGAACGGCCACATGAATGTCGCCTTCTACGTCGCGGCCTTCGACCAGGCGTCGG
>DATEID010000423.1:0-14570 GCA_035279245.1 Reyranella sp. | reverse complement strand
GGAATTCCGGCGTCCGGGTCTCGCCCTTCATGATGTCGCGCTCGACCAGCCTGTAGGCGAGGCCGAGATGCGCCAGCGTCAGGCGCACCTTGTAGCCGTTGCCCGAGCCCATGAAGTCGTAGAGCGTCAGCATCGCGCTAGTCCGCGGCGACGGCGAGCGACGCCGCCCTGGCTGCGAGATAGCCGTGAATGCGTTCGGCGGCGTCGCGGCCGTCGCGCACCGCCCACACGACGAGCGAGGCACCACGCACGATGTCGCCTGCCGCGAACACGCCGTCCAGGCTGGTCATCATGCTGCGCCAGTCGATCTTGAGTGTCTTCCAGCCGGTCACGGCGAGATCGGGCGCTTGCAGCATCGCCGGCAGGTCTTCCGGATCGAAGCCCAGCGCCTTCAGCACGAGGTCGGCCTCGACGTTGAAGTGGCTGTTGGGAATTTCCTGCGGAGTCTGGCGCCCCGAAGCGTCGGGCATGCCGAGATGGATGCGCGCCGAGCGGACATGGGTCACGCTCGCGCCGCCGAGGAAGGCCTGCGGCGTGGTAAGCCAGACGAACTCGACGCCTTCCTCCTCGGCGTGCTTCACCTCGCGCTGCGAGCCCGGCATGTTGGCGCGATCGCGGCGGTAGAGGCACTTCACCGACCGCGCGCCCTGGCGCACCGCGGTGCGCACGCAGTCCATCGCGGTGTCGCCGCCGCCCAGCACCACGACGTTCTTGCCACGGGCGTTCAGCATGCCCGAGTCGAAGTCGGCGACGGTGTCACCCAGCCCGATGCGATTGGAGGCGGTCAAATAATCGAGGGCCGCCACGATGCCGGGCACGCCGACGCCGGGCGCCTGGATGTCGCGCGCCTTGTAGACGCCGGTCGCCAGCAGGACCGCATCGTGGCGCTGGCGCAGTTCCTCGAGCGTGACGTCGCAGCCGACTTCGCAATTGAGATGGAAGTGGACATTCGAATCGCGCAGAAGCGTCTCGCGCCGCTGGACCACGTCCTTCTCGAGCTTGAAGTTGGGGATGCCGTAGATCAGCAAGCCGCCCACCCGGTCGTAGCGGTCGTAGACCGTCACCTGATACCCCTTGCGGCGCAGCTGCTCGGCGGCGGCGAGACCGGCTGGGCCCGCGCCGACGATCCCCACGCTCTGGGTGCGCTCGCGGCGCGGCCTGATCGGCTTGACCCACCCGTTCTGCCACGCCGTGTCGGTGATGAACTTCTCGACCGCGCCGATGGTGACCGACTCGAAGCCCTTCTCGATGACGCAATTGCCTTCGCACAGCCGGTCCTGCGGGCAAATCCGTCCACAGATCTCCGGGAAGTTGTTGGTGGCCGAGGAAAGCTCATACGCCTCGTCGAGGCGGCCTTCGGCCGTGAGCTTCAGCCAATCGGGGATGTTGTTGTGCAGCGGGCAATGCACCTGGCAGAAGGGCACACCACACTGGGAGCAACGCGCCGCTTGCTCGGCGGCCTTTTCGCGGGCATAGCGCGCGTAGATTTCCTGGAAATCACGACGACGCTCGGCAGCCGGCCGCTTCTCGGGCAGCGCCTGGGGGGTCCCGACGAACTTCAGCATCCGTTCGGCCATGCGGGCACTCGACGTTGGAATTTAATTACGTGGACGAGGCGCATTTGACGCGAAAGCTGCGCTTCGGGCAGCTATTCACCATGTCCTGAAAATAAAGTCAACGAGCCTGACCTAAATTTGAGAAAGAAATCCCTATGGGAGCGGGTTGGAATTTAGGCAGCCGCTCTGCCATAGAAATTGAGTCCGACTTGGAACTATCTCTGCCGACCGCGAAAATGCCAGGTTCACGACTCTCAAAAACTAAGCAGGTGCGTGTCGGTTGTAGCGGCCGCCCAGTCGGAAGCGGTCGAGATAGGTCGGCAGGATGGCTTCGACAGCTGTCGGCCGAATGCCGAGTGTTTCCAGCGACAACGCGCCGGGCCGCACGACGTTGTCGTGGCACATCAGTTCGACCTGGTCGACCGTGAGCGGCGGCCGCAGACCAAGGAGAGCGGCCTGCTGGGCGAAGAATCCAGCGACCTTCATCAGGCCGGCGGGAATGCCGACGACGGGCCGTCGGCGGTCGATTTCCTGCAACACCAGGGCAGCCAGCTCGCGATAGCTGTAGGTGCGCGGACCGCCCAGCTCGAACACGCTCTTGGCCGTATCGGGTCGGGCGAGAACGGCGACCGCGGCGGCGGCGACATCGCCGACAAAGACCGGCTGGACGCGCGCCTGGCCGTTGCCGACGACGGGCAGGAAGGGTGCTTTGACGGCAATGCCGGCCATGCGATTGAAGATCTGGTCGTCGGGGCCGAAAACCACGCTTGGCCGCAGGAACGTCGCCGTCTCGTAGGCGGCGACGACCGCCTGCTCTCCCTGGCCCTTGGACCGGATGAAAGGATTCTTCGACCCGCGTTCGGCGCCGATGCCCGAGACATGCACCAGCCGTTCGACCGCGGCCTGCTGGCAGGCCGATGCGATGTTCTTCGCGCCGTCGACATGAACGGCCTGATAACGCTGGCGACCCCGCTGGAACTGGATGCCAGTTGCATTGACCACGGCCTGGCTGCCCGCGACGGCGGTGGCGACCGACTGCGGCATCCGGACATTGGCGCGAATCAGCATCACCTGGCCGACGCTGCCCGCTGTGGTGACCACCTCGGCGAGCTCGGGACGCCGCACCGCGACACGGATCTGGTAGCTCTGGCGCGCCAGCGCCTGCACGATCGCGCGACCGATGAAGCCGCCGCCGAAAACCGTCACCTGCTTTATGCTCATGGCCTGCTGCCTATAGCCGAACGCCGTGGGGACGCAAAGGGCGCCATCCCGGCACTCTGTTGACATCGGCGATAGCTGGCCCTAACTCACGGGCCCGCGCTAGCCCGCATGCCGTGCCCAGGTGGCGGAATTGGTAGACGCACTAGTTTCAGGTACTAGCGCCGAAAGGCGTGGAAGTTCGAGTCTTCTCCTGGGCACCATGCGAGGCAGGCGAGGCATCCGATAGAATGGCGATCCAGCTCCATCACGGCGATCTTCCCGCCGACCTCGCGTTCGGCCCGGTGGTAGCGATCGATACCGAGACAATGGGGCTCAACCCGCATCGCGATCGGCTCTGTCTCGTCCAGCTATCCGCCGGCGACGGCAATGCCCATCTGGTTCAGATGCCCCGCGGACCCTATAAGGCTCCGCATCTCGCGGCCCTCTTGTCCGATCCGACCGTCCTGAAGCTGTTTCACTTCGGCCGTTTCGATATCGCCGTCCTCGAGCATGCGCTCGGCGTGCGTTGCGAGCCGGTTTACTGCACCAAGATCGCCGCCAGGCTCACCCGCACCTTCACCGACAGGTTCGGGCTGAAAGATCTTTGCCGCGAGCTCCTTGGGGTCGATCTCTCCAAGCAGCAACAGACGTCGGACTGGGGCGCCGACTCCCTGACCGAGGAGCAACTCGCCTACGCCGCTTCCGACGTCCTGCACCTGCATGCCCTGAAGGCCAAGCTCGACGCGCTGCTGGAACGCGAAGGACGCACGGAACTGGCGCAAGCCGCCTTCCGCTTCCTGCCGACCCGGGCCCGTCTGGACGTCGCCGGCTGGGCAGACGTCGATATCTTCGCTCACTAGGGTACTCTCGGACTGGCACGCTTTTTGCTAAAGTCCTCCACAAGAGGAGGAAGGCCCTCCTTGGCGAGGGTGAATGCGTATCGGTCCGAGTCTCCTCCTGGCCTCGCGCCAGACCCTGGCGATGACGCCCCAACTCCAGCAGGCCATCAAGCTGCTGCAGTTTTCGCATCTCGAGCTCGCAGCCTTCATCCAGCAGGAGCTCGAAAAGAATCCATTGCTGCAGGAAGGCCAGCCAACGGACGAGCCTGCGGCCGAGAATGAGCCAACCGCGATTGAAACGTCGGCCGATACGGCGGAAGCGCTCGCGGCGGCCGCCCCGGCGTTGACGGAGGCCGACGATCGCTGGAGCGGCGAGTTCGCCGACCGGGGCGGCGATGGAAGTTCGGGCCGCGCCGCATCGAACGCGGACGCACCCGGTGCGCTCGACTTTGCGGCCGAGCGACCGCGCTCGCTCATGGCGCATGTGCTGGCGCAAATCGAGCTGATCTTTTGCGATGCCGACGAACGGCGCATCGCCGTGAAGCTGGCCGAAGGCCTGGACGAGGCGGGGTATTGCCGGCTCGATGCGGCTGCTGTCGCGCAGGCGCTCGACGTCCCGAACGAAGCTGTCGAGGAGGTCTGGTCGCGGCTGCGCCAGATCGAGCCGACCGGCTTGTTTGCCCGCACCCTTGCCGAATGCCTGGGCGCGCAGCTCGCCGAGCGTGACCGCCTCGATCCGGCGATGAAGATCTTCCTCGACAATCTCGACCTGGTGGCGGCCGGCGAACTCGCGCAGCTCCGCCGCCGCTGCGGTATCGACGAGGAGGATCTGCGCGACATGCTGGCGGAGTTGCGCACCCTCGATCCGCGGCCTGGCTCGCTCTTCGATTTCGGGCCAGTGCAGCCGCTGGTGCCCGACCTTTTTCTGACGGCCGCCAAGGATGCCGAGACAGGTGAGGACGGCTGGAAAATCGAGCTCAACAGCGAAGCGCTGCCCAAGGTGCTGATCGACCGAAAATATCATGCGACCTTGATGAAGGGCGCGCGCGGCAAAGCCGATCGCGACTTCGTGGCCGAACGATTCCAATCCGCGAATTGGCTGGTGAAGACGCTCGAACAGCGGGCAACGACCATTCTCAAGGTGGCCAGCGAAATCGTGCGGCAGCAGGATGGCTTCTTTCGCCACGGCGTGAGCGCCCTCAAGCCGCTGGTGCTGCGCGACATCGCCGTTGCGACCGAACTGCACGAGAGCACGGTGAGCCGCGTGACGTCGAACAAACACATCGCCACGCCGCGCGGCATCTTCGAGCTGAAGTATTTCTTCACGTCCGCCTTGTCCGCGCGCACCCCGGGCGCCGTTGTCTCCTCCGAGGCGGTGCGCTCCCTCATTCGCCGTCTGGTCGATGGCGAAAACGCGGCGCAACCCTTGTCCGATGATCGGCTTGTCGACCTGCTGAAGCGCGAGGGCATCGAGATCGCGCGCCGGACGGTGGCGAAATACCGTGAGGGAATGCGCATCCCTTCGTCAGCCGAACGCCGGCGACTCGGCCGGCTGGGCATCGCGCGATTACCATCGACGGCTCCGGCAGGGCGGCAACGGTCGGCCGGGTTTGCGGTCGGTCCGGTGGATTAAGGGCAGCCCGAGACGCGGCCGCAGGCGGGCTTGACCGGCCCGACAGAGGTGCTTATAGGGGCGCACTTCGCGCCGAGCGGACCCTCGGGCCCGAGCCGCTAACCTGTTGGTGAGATTGTGGAAATCGCCGATATACTGCCCGGCCCGGATGCTGTCCTGGCTTGCGTGAAGGCTTCCGGCAAAAAGGCGCTGCTGGCAGAGCTGGCGAGCCGCGCTGCTGCTCTTTACAAGCTGGACGAGCGGCGCCTGTTCGACCGTCTGCTGGAGCGCGAGCGACTGGGCTCGACAGGTATCGGCGGCGGCATTGCCATTCCGCATGGCCGAATGGCGACGTTATCAGCGCCGGTCGGATTGTTCGCCCGGCTTGCCCAGCCCATCGATTTCGAGGCGATCGACGAACGCCCGGTCGATACCGTCTTCCTCCTGGTCGCCCCGGAGGGCGCGGGAGCGGACCACTTGAAGGCGCTGGCCCGCGTTTCCCGCCTGTTGCGCGATCGCGCCCTGGTCGAGAAGTTGCGCGCGACCGACAACGCCGATGCGCTCTACGCCATGCTTGTCGAGGCGATCCAGACGCAAAGCGCGGCCTGACCCGCTTTGCGTTCCGCGATCAATGAACCAGCGCCGGCTCGAGGTCGTGCTGGCGCAGCAGCGCTTCCGCGACCTCGATCGAGGGCGCGGCGGCCATCGGCTTGCCATCGGCCGAAAAGATCGCCACCGCATGCGCCCCATCCGGCAGGTTCACTGACTTGATGTAGGCGATCTGCTGCGCCCCGAGGCTCAAAAACGCATCGTCGGCGAGGGGAGTGAAGCCGCTGGGCTTGCTGGTCTGGTTGTTTTCCATGTCTACCTCCTTGACCTCACCGCGGTCCCACACGGCGCGTGGTGAAGTCGATGGTCTGGTTCGCAGAGCTCTCCTTGCCGGAGTCGATGCGAATGGTGCGAACGCGCGGTTCGGCGACCGGTCGCACCAGGTCGATTTCGAGCAGCCCGTTGTCCAGCCGGGCGCCGGTCACCTCGATGCCGTCGGCCAACATGAAGGCACGCTGAAACTGGCGCGCCGCGATGCCGCGATGCAGGAACACGCGGTCCCCGTCGTCGCTTTGCCGGCCGCGCACCGTAAGCTGGTTTTCGACCAGCTCGATCGCCAGATCCCGGGTGGCAAAGCCTGCCACCGCAAGCGTGATGCGAAGGCCATTGTCGCCGATCTTCTCGATATTGTAGGGCGGGTAACCTTCCGCATTCTTGGCCAATCTATCGAGCGTCCGCTCGAACTGATCGAAGCCCAGCAGAAGGGGCGAGTTGAACATCGATACCCGACTCATCTAAACCCTCCTCCGCAGAGCGAGCGGCTCCGGAAGCCACGTTGGCCTTCCTTGGAATGAATCTGGGTACTCCCCGGAACCCGTTCAAGTCCCGCAAAAGGACCTTCATGGGACAAGGTAAGGTCCAATTTGCGACCGGTGAGGGCATCGCCATGGCCATCCGGGTCGGCTAGACTGCATCTACCCCTCAACGCTGCGTAGTTTCTGCGCGGCCCAAAAGATTAAGACGACGATGACACTGGTCGCCTCAGATACCCGCCGGCCTGGCGAGCCTTTGATGGCTGGCTCGCGCCCCGTCCGGTCAACCGCCTCCCAGGCACCCGGCCTTACTGACAAGCTGGCCCGCTGGGGGCAGTCGCTGGCCGCCGCGCCTCTGCATCTTTTGACTTTGGGGCAGCGCTCGCCCGGTTCGTTCTTCGCGGTCGCTCCCGACTCCTGGCCCGGCAATGCCGTGTCCGGTCAGCGCCTTCTCGCGGGATCGCTGGCGGTTTCAGGCGAGACGGGTTCGATCGCTCCCAGCGATCAGGATCCGCCTTGGCAGCGGCCCGGGGCTGGCGATCTTTGGTTGCAGACCCTGAACAGCTTCGTATGGCTGCGCGACCTGCGCGATTGCGGAGATCCCGCCGGCGCCACACTCGGCGTGCGGCTGGTCGACGACTGGATCGAGCGCGAAGGCCGTTGGGCGGCGGCGACCTGGAAGCGCGATCTGCTGGCAAACCGCATCGTCGAATGGATCCGCCATTACGATTGGTTGGCCACCGCCGCCGACCCGACCTTCGCCAACCGTTTCGTCCAATCGCTTGCGCGCCAGCGCGCGCATCTCAAGCGTATCGGGCGCACGAACGTTGCCGGCCACGAAACGGTCGCCGTCCTGAAGGCGACGATTTTTGCCGATCTTGCGTTCCTGCGCGAAGGCAAGCTCTACGAGAAGAGCCTGGAGCAGGCGATCACGCGCCTCGGCCGGTTCGTGAAGCGCTATGTGCTGCATGACGGAGTGGTCGGCGAGCGCGCACCGCATCTGCAGGTGGCTGTGCTGCGTCACCTGCTCGACGTGCGCGCTGCTCTCGAGTCTGCCGAGCAAAAGGAACCGGCGGAACTCGGCACCGCCATCGACCGGTTGGCGCCGATGCTGCGCTTCTTTCGCCACGGCGATGGCGGGTTGGCTCTCTTCAACGGCACCTGGGAAGGCGACCGCGCGCTGATCGACCTTGCGCTGGCCCGTTCGAACTCGGGTGAAAGCGCGCCGGCGATGGCGCTGGCCAGCGGCTTCCAGCGCCTCGCCGCAGGGACGTCGCTGGTGATCGCCGATGCCGGCAGCCCGCCCGGCCGCGGCATGGACGGCGAGGCCCACGCCGGTACGCTTTCTTTCGAGATGAGCGCCGCGCACGAGCGGTTGATCGTGAATTGCGGCGTCTATCCGGGCGCGCCGCGGGAATGGCGCCATTTCATGCGCTTCACCGCTGCGCATTCGACGGCCGTGGTCGACGACACCAACTCGAGCGAGATCACCGATCACGGCTCGCTCGAATATCGCGCCGGCAATGTGCTGGTCGATCGCGCCGAGGATCAGGGCGCGCAGTGGCTCGATATGTGCCACGACGGATACCGGTCGTTGTTCGGCATCATCCATCGTCGGCGGCTCTGGCTCTCGCCCGACGGCGGCGACCTGCGCGGCGAGGACATGTTCACCGGACACGAGGGCCGGCCGGTCACGGCCCCGGACAAGCGCTTCATCGTGCGCTTCCATCTTCATCCCGCGGTGAAGGCGACCTTGGCGCAAAGCGGCCAGGCGGTGCTGATGCGCCTGCCGAGCGGTCGCGGCTGGCGGCTGCGCGCCTCGGGCGCCGGCATCGGCTTGGCAGAAAGCATCTATCTCGGCGAGGAGGGGCGCCAGCGCCGCACCGAGCAGATCGTTCTCGTCGGCCAGATCCCGGCCGAAGGCGCCGCCGTCAAATGGGCGCTGACACGGATGGAGGGCTGATCTCGCCATCCATTCGGTGTCATCCCGAACGGAGTGAGGGATCCTTTCGTCGACGTCGCAAAGATCCCTCACCCCGTTCGGGATGACACTGAACGTGCAGCCAGTTAAGGCTTCAGGAAGCCCACCGTCTTGTAGACATCGGCCAATATCGGGCCGGCGATGGCGCGGGCCTTCTCGGCTCCCGTGCGCAACACCGAGTCGACATGGGCCGGGTCCTTCATCAGCCGTTGCATCTCCTCGCCGACAGGGCCGAGCTTGGCCACGGCCAGATCGGTGAGCGCCGCCTTGAACTCGGAGAACTGCCTGCCGGCGAACTCGCGGATCACCTCGTCCTTGTCGCGGTCGGCGAGCGCGGCATAGATGCCCAGCAGATTGTCGGCATCGGGCCGCTTCTCCGCGTCGGCCGCCGTCTCCGGCATGGGATGCGGGTCGGTCTTGGCGCGCCGGATCTTCTGGGCGATCGCATCGGCATCGTCGGTGAGGTTGATGCGCGAATAGTCGGACGGATCGGACTTGCTCATCTTCTTGGTGCCGTCGCGCAGGCTCATGACCCGCGTCGCCGCGCCGAAGATCAGCGGTTCCGTCACCGGGAAGAAGTCCGGCGCCTTGTAGTCGTTGTTGAACTTGATCGCGATGTCGCGCGTGAGCTCGAGGTGCTGCTTCTGGTCCTCGCCGACCGGCACGTGCGTGGCCTTGTAGATCAGGATGTCGGCCGCCATCAGCGCCGGATAGGCGTAGAGGCCGAGCGACGCGTTCTCGCGGTCCTTGCCGGCCTTCTCCTTGAACTGCGTCATGCGGTTCATCCAGCCGACGCGCGCCACGCAGTTGAAGACCCAGGCAAGCTGCGCATGCTCCGGCACGGCGGATTGGCTGAAGATCGCGTTCTTCGTGCCGTCGACGCCGGCGGCGAGGAAGGCCGCGGCGATCTCGCGGGTCTGCGACGCGAGCTCCTTGGGGTCCTGCCATACCGTGATGGCGTGCATGTCGACCACGCAGTAGAGGCACTCGTAGTCGCCTTGCAGGCGGGCGAAATTCCGGATCGCCCCGAGATAGTTGCCGAGATGGAGATTGCCGGTGGGCTGCACGCCCGAGAGGATTCGACCCTTGAGGCCGCGCGCCTGATAGGGCGCAAGGTGAGGATTGGCGGCCGTTGCGCCGGTATTGGCGTCAGGCATGGATGTGGACTCCGCTCACTGTCTGAAGAGCGCGGGCTGTGGACCTCCGCGCATCCCGCCGATGGAAGGCGAGGGTGCGCGGGTATCGCCCAGCTGGCGGGCAGAATCAAGGCGGCGTCCGGCGGGGCTATCTTGCGCGCCAGATATCGGTGATCGGCGAGGCGAAGGCCGTCTGGCCAAGCGGTGGGAGACCGTACATCGCGAGGATGGTTCGCAGCACGCTGTAGTGGTCGATGCGTTCGTCGTAGTGACCGGGCACGATGCCGTCGCCGACGAATATCGTGGGGATCCGGTTCTTGTCCTGTCCGTTGTCCTCGTCGAAAGTCACGATCAGCAAACTGTTGTGGCGGCGACACCAATCGGCATAGGCGCCGAGATGCCCGTGGAGCCAATGGTCCGCCTCCGCGACCGATCCGTCGTGCATGTCGTGCTGCTCGTTGGGGATGACGAAGCTTACGGTCGGCAGCCGGGCAAAGTCGGTCGGGAAGTCGGCCAGCGGCCGCTCCACCTTCCGCTCCCCGGCAAACGATTCCCAAGGGTTGTGCTTTCGCGGCGATCCGTGCTCGATGTACCCAATGACGGGCTTGCCGCGCGCCTGCAGGACATCGGCCAAGGTCGGCCCGCTCAGCGAATGATCTTTGTCGTCGGTGACGTCGTAGGTCGAGCCGCTGAACAGCGCGAAGTAGTTCGGCTGGCTGGGATGGAGGAGGGCAAAGCTTCGCGTGAACAAGGCTCCATGCCGCGCGAGGCTTTGGATATAAGGGGCATCGTTGCCGTCCATGATTTGCGGGAAGCTGTGGTTCTCCATCATGGTGACGACGATGTGATCGGGCGTCGGCATCGCCGGTTGCTCAGGCTGTGCCAAAGACCGGGGCGACAGCAGGACGGCTCCGGCCATAGCCAGAGCCACGACTCCGATCAGCCAGCTTGCGAGGAAGTACGGCATTGTCGAATCCGGCACCCACAAAAGGACGATATCGAGGCAGAGCATTGCATAAGCACAGCGCTTCGGGTGAGTGCGGGTTGCGTTCTCCTGCGGTCTCGTGCTTGCTTGCGATATGTCACAAAATCCGCCCATCGAATTCGTTTTTCCCGAGTTGCGCCGGTGGGAGAAGGGCGTCGCGCCCTACATCCACGCGTTCGAGAGCGGCAAGCCGGGACCGACCGTCATGGTGGCGGCGCTGACGCACGGCAACGAGGTGTCGGGCGCGGTCGTGGTCGATGCTCTGCTCGAAAAGGGCCTGCGGCCGCGCAAAGGCACGCTGATCTTTTCCTTCAACAATATCGAGGCCTATCTGAGCTTCGATCCGCGGTCGCCTTTCAAGTCGCGGATGATCGACGAGGACTTCAATCGGACCTGGGGCCGGCTCGACCAGCCGGCCAACACAGTCGAGACCCGGCGCGCGCAGGTCGTGCGGCCGTTCGTCGAAAAGGCCGATTTCCTGCTCGATCTCCATTCCATGCACGACGACGGCGTGCCGTTGATGCTTGCGGGGCCGCTCGACAAGGGAGTGGCCTTCGCCAGACAGATCGGCGCTCCGGTCGACATCATCCGCGATGCCGGTCATGCCGCCGGCATGCGCATGCGTGACTACGGCGCGTTCAGCGACCCGAAGAGCCCGAAAAATGCCCTGCTGATCGAAACCGGCCAGCACTGGCGCGCCGCGTCGGTCGTGGTCGCCAAGGACGTGACGGCCCGCTTCCTCACCGAGACGGGCGTGGTCGATGCGAACGACGTGCCGGACGGTTGGCGTCAGCCCTCGCCGCCGCGCCAACGGGTCGTCGAGGTGACGCATGCCATCGCCACCAAGCGCGGCAACTACACGCCGATACGTATCTTCGAAGGGCAGGAAGTGATCGCCAAGGCAGGCACGGTGCTGGGTCATGACGACGACCAGCCGGTCACGACGCCGTATGACGATTGCGTGCTGGTGATGCCGTCATCCAACCGGCCGCTGCGCCCGGGCGTGACGGTGGTCAGGCTGGGTCGGCTGGCGGCCTAGCGTCGGCTGGCTGTCGGCGCAGGAAACGCAGGTCGGCGATCTTCAGCACGCCCAGCACCGCGGCAAGGATCGCATAGGCGACCGCTCCCCCGACACAGAGCGCGGCAAGGGCCGCGACGCCAGTCACATCGGGATGGGACAGCGGTTGCTTCAGGGCCGTCAGCGCGAACCAAAGGACCGCGCCCATGCCGGCCGTGGCGACGAGGGTGCGCACGAAGCGCGAGACCAGCCGCCTGTCCGGAACCCATTGGCGGCGATGCAGCAGGACGGTCGCCAGCAGAACGGCGTTGAGCCAGCCGGTCAGCGACGAGGCCAGGGCGATGCCGACCTGGGCAAGCGAGGTGCCGAAGATGAAAGCGGCATTCAGTCCGACATTGGCGACGATGCAGACAATGGCAGTGTACAGCGGTGTGCGCGTGTCCTCGCGCGCAAAGAAGCCGGGGGTCAGCGCCTTCACCAGCACGAACGGCGGCAGGCCGATGGCGAAGGCGGCCAGCGCGCCTGCTGCACGCATCGTATCTGCCGGCCCGAAATGACCGTGCTCGAACAGCACGCGGATCATGGGCTCGGCCAATTGCCAGAGGGCAAGCGCCGACGGCAGGCTGAACAGCAGGCCGAATTCGATGGCGCGATTCTGGTTGGCCATTGCCGCTTCCGCCTGACCGGCTCGTAGCTGACGCGCCAGCAGCGGCAACAGCGCGGTGCCGATGGCGATGCCGACGACGCCAAGCGGGAGCTGGGCGATGCGGTCGGCGTAGTAAAGCGCCGAGATCGAGCCGACCGGCAGCAGCGACGCCCAGATCACGTCGAGCATGACGCTGATCTGCTGCGCGCCGCCGCCGATCGCCACCGGCGTCGCGAGCTTCACCAGATGGGCCACGCGCTCGGTGTAGCGGGGCCGCACGAGCCTCATGCCGACGCCGTCGCGGCGGCAGGACAGCAGAAGCCAGAGCCACTGCAGCAGGCCGGCAAGCGCGACCCCGATCGAAGCGGCATAGCCGCTGTTGGGCAAAAACGGCGTCAGGCCGAGCACACAGCCGATCAGGGCGATATTGAGCAGCACCGGCGTCACCGCGACCTCGGCGAAGCGGTCGATGCTGTTCAGCACCCCGCCGTAGAGCGATGCGAGCGAGATGAAGATCAGATAGGGGAAGGTGATGCGGCCGAACTCGACGGCGAGATCGAACGTCGGGCGATCGTCGGAAAGGCCGGGCGCAAGCAGCGAGATCACCGCCGGCATGGCGAGGATCAGGAGCACCGCGAAGGGGATCAGGATCAGCAGCAGGCAGGCATGGGCCTGGCGGGCGAAGACGAGCGCCGCCGCCCGCCCATGTCCCTGCAGCTCGCGCGCGAACAGCGGCACGAAGGCGGCCGAGAAAGCCCCCTCGGCGAACAGGCGTCGGAAGAGGTTGGGCAGCTTGAACGCGACGATGAAGGCGTCTGCCACCGGTCCCGATCCCAGCACGGCGGAGAGGACGATGTCGCGCACGAAGCCCAGGATGCGGCTTAGCAGCGTGAAGCCGCCGACGGTCGTGATGGAGCGGCCGAGGCTCATGGAACTACGAAATGAACTCGGCTGCACTAAACGGTGTCATCCCGAGCGAAGCGAGGGATCTTTGATCGACGCCGCAAAGGATCCCTCGCTTCGCTCGGGATGACACGCATGAACATTTAGGAAGATGGACATGAGCCATGTTCAATAGCTCTACCTAGAAAGAGCGGAGGAAAGCTCGGGTGCCACAATACCGTCATCGTTCGCTGTCATCGTCTCATTCGGTGGCGGCCGGCGATGTGATGGCCGGATCGAACCGCTGCCCAGCCGGTCCCGAACAGGGGCCGGTTTCTTATTGCCGCTCCTTTACGCCTACGCGCGGGCGGCCGCGAGCTTCAACAGGGTCTCGCGGTCCTGGGCGGCGATCTTCTTGTAGTCGCCGACGATCTTCTCGAGCTCGTCGGCCGGCAGCACCGTCTCGAGCGTCGTGAAGCCTTGGGGCGCGCGCTCCTCGACGATGTCGAGCATGACGTCGATGCCCTTGCGCCGGTTGCTTTCGACGATGCGCGCCATCGGAGGCAGGCGCCGCGTCTCGTAGCGTTGCAGCGCCTTCTCGGGATCGTCGCCGACGGCCAGCTCCTGCGTGATCGCCTCGCCGTCGATGATGGCCTGCGAGGCGCCGTTGGATCCGATCGGGTACATGGGGTGCGCCGCGTCGCCCAGCAGCGTGATGCGGCCGTGGCTCCAGCGCGGCAGCGGATCGCGATCGACCATGGGGAATTCGTAGATCGCATGCGCGGCCTGGATCACCGCCGGCACATCGAGCCATTCGAACTGCCAGTCCCTGAAGCGGGGCAGGAAGTCCTCGAGCTTCCCGGCCCGGTTCCAGTCCTCGCGCGGCAGCGCCGCCTTGTCGCCCATATGCAGATCGCAAATCCAGTTGATCAGCGACTCGCCCCGCTCCGCGTGCGGACGGCTGATGGGATAGCAGACGAACTTCTGCGTGTGGTGACCGGCCTGGACCATGGTCGCGCCATCGAGGAAGGGCTTCCCGACGGTCACACCGCGCCACATCAGGATGCCCTGACCCTTGGGCGGCCCCTCGTCGGGATAGAAGCGGGCGCGCACGGCGGAGTGGATGCCATCTGCGCCGATCAGCACATCGCCGTCGGCCTGCTCGACTGCCGCGCCTTCGCGATCGACGAAGCGGGCGACAATCTTGTTGCCTGTCTGGTCGAAGCCCTCGATTCGGCGGCCGAAGCGGAGGCGCCTGTCGCCCAGCATCTTCCGGGCCGCCTTGAGCAGGATCATCTGCAGCTCGCCGCGATGGATCGAGAATTGCGGCCAGGGCAGTCCGGCATGACGACCG
>DATEID010000422.1:0-2446 GCA_035279245.1 Reyranella sp. | reverse complement strand
ACGCCGATGCGGAAATCGCAGGCGAGCGCCATGTCGGTCGAGCCGCCATAGACGCCGCCATTGAGCCGGCAGATGGTCGGCACGCCGAGATCCTCCAGCCGATTGACCATGACCTCGAAGGCGGAGCCGGCGGTCTCTTCCTCCATGCGGCTGGCGCGCTTACTGACCGAATTGAGGTCGTAGCCGGCGGAAAAGACGCGGCCAGTTCCGGTCACGACCAGCACCCGAATCGCAGGGTCTGCCTCGATGCGATCGAACAGCCGCTTCAGCGCCTCGAGGTCCTCCGGCTGCAGCCGGTTCAGGTGTCTCGGCCGGTTCAACCGGATGGTGGCGCGAGGGCCCTCGATGGTGAGGACGGGCGTGGTAGCTTGTTCGGCCGTGGCGGCTTGTTGCATCATTTGTTCTCCAGCGCGCGCCGGTTGGCCTCGGCATCGATGGTTTCGGCGAGCTCGGGATGGCGCGCCATCAACAGGCGGAAATCGACGAGGTCGAGCACCAGCAGCTTCGACAGCCGCGTGGTGGTGATGTTGGCGTTTCGCATATTGTTGCCGAGCAGCGCCATTTCGCCAAAGAAGGCGCCCTCTCCAAGCTGCACCTTCTTGCCGGGCAGGTCGACCTCGACCTCGCCCGAGGCGATGAAATACATGCAGTCACCCTGTTGGCCCTTGCGGATGATCATCACGCGTGGCGGCAGGTCGATGGTGCGTAGCATATGCGTCACGTCGGCGATCGCCGACGGGCCGAGGGTGGCGAAGAACGGCACCTTGCTGACGGATTCCCAGGTCTTCAGGAAATTGTCGCGCCTCGTCTCGGCGGCAAAGCCGGTCGCCAGGATACCGGTCCACAGCCCGAACACGCCAAGGCCTGAGATCATTACCATGGCGGCGACCACCCGTCCGAGCGGCGTCATCGGCACCACGTCGCCATAGCCGGTCGTGGTCAACGTCACCACCGCCCACCACAGGGCGGCCGGCACGTTGCTAAACGTCTGCGGTTGGGCATCGCGCTCCAAGGCATATTCGGCGACCGAGCCCAAGAACAGCACCATCAAAAACAGCACGAGCACGCTGAGGAGCGCGCCGGATTCCAGGAACATCACCCGGCGCAACTGCCGCAGCCCCGGAATCCCCGGGATCACCTTGACGAACCACAATACGGCGAGCAGCCAGGCTGTTCGCGGCTCGGCCCCCGCCAAAAACGCGATCGGCACCGCGATTACGCCGGCGCTGTCGAGCAGTCCCCGTCCGGTGGAGAGATAGGGGCGTCCGGTGGTGACGCTGTGCCTGAGGCGGACCACCCATTCAAAGGCGAAAAACATCAGGCACGCCCACAGCAAGGCATCAGCCCAGTAAAAGGCGGGACTGACGCTCAGCGCGACCATCGCGGAGACGCCGACCGCGACCGCGAAATAGGCCGCCCTGGTCATGTTGCGGCTGGCGGTAGCGGTCACAAATTGCGTGAATGCGGAAGAAACCGACGCCTGGGACATCTCGTCAAAGAGTGCAAAGGGATGGGGCCAGCCGTGGCTGGCCGGAGCTGACGACAAGGTGCCCGGGCAGGGCAGGGCCGTCAACGCGGTATGCAAGACAACGTTATCGCTGCGCAGCGGCGTGGCAAGGGCGCGATGCCGCTTTTTTGCGTCGGACGGCGACGACTATGCCAGTCTATGCCCGGGATTGATCTAAAACCCCGACAGAACGTCGCTTTTTCCACGTATATCGAATGGGTCACGCGCGCATTATGATGCCCCTCATGCAAGACGTTCAATTTGCCCATTTTGAAAGCTGGTCGGCACCCCATGGATCATTCCCAACTGGCCCAACACGCAAGCACCGCAGGCGCGCTGTTCGCGTCGATCTTCCTGGTCGCCACGAGCACGATGCAGACCATGATCCCGCTGCGGCTGTTCAGCATCCTGACCAACCTGGTCCTGATCGCGACCGCGATCCCGTCCCATAACTACCTGGTCATCCCGGTGCAGCTGGCGATGCTGGTGCTCAACTCCTACCGGCTGCATCAGATGCTTCAGCTCGTGCGCGACGTGAAGCGCTCGGTTGGCGGCGACCTGTCGATGGATTGGCTGAAGCCGTTCATGACCGAGCGCAAATGCGCCGCCGGCGAGATGCTGTTCTACAAGGACGAGAAGGCCGAGGACATGCTTTATATCGTCAGCGGCCGCTTTCGCCTGGTCGAGTCCGGCATTGAGCTGCCGGTCGGCGCCATTGTCGGCGAGCTCGGCATGCTGTCGCCATCGAACGTGCGCACACAGTCGCTGGAATGCATCGAGGGCGGCGTCATCCTGTCGGTGAGCTACGACCAGGTCGAGCAGCTCTATGTGCAGAATCCGGCCTTCGGTTTCTATTTCCTCAAGCTCGCCAGCGCGCGCCTGTTCCAGAACCTTGATACGCTGGAGCGGCGGCTGGCGCAGCAGACGGCGCAGGTTGCC
>DATEID010000421.1:0-2244 GCA_035279245.1 Reyranella sp. | reverse complement strand
ACGCCGATGCGGCACGAGGTGAATCAGGTCTTCTTCACCGATGTGAAGGTGCCGGCCGAGAACCTGGTGGGCGAGGAGAACAAGGGCTGGACCTACGCCAAGTACCTGCTCGAGTTCGAGCGCGGCGGACAGGCGTTCGGGCCGCGGCTGCGCAAGGCCTTTCGCCACCTCCAGACGCTTTCGAGGACGCAGCTCGCCGCCGGCGAGCCGTTGTCGGCCAGTGCCCAGTGGCGCGAGAAGATGGCGGCGGTCGAGATCGAGATCGATGCTGTCGAGATGAACGAGCTGATGTTCTATTCGGGTCTCAAGGCTGGTGACGCGCCGGGAAACATGGGCTCGGTGGTCAAGATGCGAGGGACGGAAGTCGGGCAGAAGGTGACCGAGCTCGCGGTAGAGGCGGTGGGCTGGTACGGCGCGCCCTTCACGGAGCTGCGCAACTACGACAGCAACGTCGTGCCGGTGGGCGGCGACTACGTGGACGATGTGGCGCCGCGTTACTTCAACAACCGCAAGACCACAATCTACGGCGGCTCGTCGGAAGTGCAGCGCAACGTGCTCGCCAAGGCGATGCTCGGACTCTGACCGGCGAGGGCGAGGAGGGAAGCGAAGGATGGAATACCGCAACCTTGGTCGTGCCGGCGTAAAGGTCTCGGAGATCTGCCTCGGCACCATGACCTTCGGCAACGGCGCCGACCAGCACGGATCGACCCGCATGGTGCATGCCGCGCTCGATGCCGGCGTGAATTTCTTCGACACGGCCAACGCCTACGTCTGGGGCAAGTCGGAGGCGATGCTGGGCGTGGCGCTCAAGGGCAAGCGCCATCAGGCGGTGATCGCTTCCAAGGTGTTCAATCCGATGGGGCCGGGGCCGAACGATTCCGGCGGGTCGCGCCTGCACATCAAGCAGGAGATCGAGGCGAGCCTGAAGCGGCTTCAGACCGACTATATCGACATCCACTATGTTCACCATGTCGATCATCACACGCCGATCGAGGAGACGCTGCGCGCCTTCGAGGACCTCGTGCGCGAGGGCAAGATCCTCTACACGGCCTGCTCCAACTTCGAGGCGTGGCGGTTGATCGATGCGCTGTGGGTCGCACAGTCACGCGGCTGGGACCAGTTCGTCGCCTATCAGCCGCAATACAGCCTCGTCGTGCGCGACATCGACGAGGAGATCGTACCGGCCTGCCAGGTGAAGGGGCTCGGCGTCGTGGCCTGGTCGCCGCTCGCCTCTGGCTACCTCGCCGGCAAGTACACGCCGGGCAGTCTCAAGGTGCAGGGCACGCGCTCGGCCGAGGGGTGGGGTTTCCAAAGCCGTTTCTTTGCGCCCAATCATGGCGAGATCCTGCAAGCGCTGCTCGACACGGCGAAGGAGATCGGCCGCACGCCGGCACAGACGGCACTGCGCTGGGTGATCGATCAGCCCTTCATGACCAGCGCCATCGTCGGCGCACGCAACGCCGACCAGCTCGCGGATACATTGAAGGCAGGCGGCTGGCGTTTACCGGTTGAGGCGCTGGAGAAGCTGAACAAGATATCGGCGCGGCCGCACCGCTATCCGCGCGCGTTCGAAGATCCGATGCCCGAGCGGCGGAAGGCCGCTCTCAAGATGCCGGGAATGGCGTAGTCAGCCAGCCAGCACCGGCTCGCCGACGATCTGCGTGCGATGCATCAGGCGTCGCAGGGATTCGTCGAAGGCGTCGCGGCGGTGCATGACGCAGCGATTGTCCCACATCACGAGATCGCCCACTCGCCACTTCTGGTACCAGGCGAAGCGTTCCTGCGTCGTGTGTGCCCATAACGCGTCGAGCAGCGCCTCGCTCTCCTCGACCGACAGGCCGTGGATGTAGGCGCCCGGCCGTCGGCCGAGGAACAGCGCCTTGCGCTTGGTCATCGGATGCAGCCGGACGAGGGGATGGACGGCGCCGGGCGTGTGGCGGACATCGAGCGTGCGCTGGAAACCCTGACGCAGCTCGCCCGCGGAATTGTGGCTGGCATCGTGGATGCAGGTCTTTCCCTCGATCGCCCGCTTGAGATCGGCCGGCAACGTCTCGTAGGCGAGATACATGTTCAGGAAGCCGGTATTGCCGCCGTCGGCCGGCACTTCGAGCGCGTAGAGCAGGCTCGCGCGCGGCGGAATCGGGTTATAGGACATGTCCGTGTGCCAGACGAGCTCGTAGCTGCCGAGCCCGCCGATGGCCTTGCCGGCCTTCTTGATGCTGGAGATGACGTTCACCCAGTCGG
>DATEID010000420.1:0-5772 GCA_035279245.1 Reyranella sp. | reverse complement strand
CTGGCTCGACCTGCGCAGACAGGCCGAGGCCTACAGCGATCGCGATCCGACGGTGCTGGTGGTCGGCGGCGGGCAGGCCGGCTTGTCGATCGCCGCCCGCCTCATCCAGCTCGGCGTCGACACGCTGATCGTCGACCGCTGGCCGCGCGTCGGCGACAACTGGCGCCAGCGCTACCACGCCTTGACGTTGCACAACCAGGTGCAGGTCAATCACCTGCCCTACATGCCGTTCCCGCCGAACTGGCCGACCTACATCCCCAAGGACAAGCTGGCTGGCTGGTTCGAGGCCTATGTCGAGAGTCTCGAGCTCAACTACTGGCCCGGGACCGAGTTCGAGGGCGGAAGCTACGACGAGCGGGAAGGGCGGTGGATCGTCAGGCTGCGGCGGGCCGACGGCACGCGGCGCGAGATGCGCCCGCGCCATATCGTCATGGCGACGGGTGTGAGCGGCATTCCGAATATTCCCGACATCCCGACGCTGCGCGACTTTCGCGGCAAGGTCGTGCATTCCAGCCAGTACGAAGATGGCGAAGCATGGGAAGGCAGGAAGGCTCTCGTCATCGGCACCGGCAACAGCGGCCACGATATCGCGCAGGATCTCCAGTCGAGCGGCGCCGACGTCACGCTGGTACAACGCAGCCCGACGTTGATCGTCAATATAGAACCGAGCGCGCAGCTCCCCTATGCGCTCTACGACGAAGGGCCGTCGCTCGAGGATTGCGATCTCATCACCGTGGCCACGCCGCTGGCGCTGGGCTGGAAAAGCCACAAGCTCTTCACCGAACGGGCGAAGGCCCTGGACAAGAAGCTCCTCGACGGGCTGGAACGCATCGGCTTCCGGCTCGACTTCGGCGAGGATGGAACCGGCTGGCAGTTCAAGTACCTGACGCGCGGCGGCGGATACTACTTCAATGTCGGCTGCTCCGACTTGCTGGTCGAAGGCAAGATACGGTTGATCCAGTTCGCCGATATCGCTTCGTTCGTGGCCGAGGGCGCGCGTCTGCGATCGGGGGAGACGCTGGCGGCCGACCTGATCGTGCTCGCAACCGGCTACCAGGGCCAGGAAGCCCTGGTGCGCAAGCTGTTTGGCGAAAAGGTGGCAGAAC
Organism: Reyranella sp.; assembly: GCA_035279245.1. GTDB lineage: Bacteria > Pseudomonadota > Alphaproteobacteria > Reyranellales > Reyranellaceae > Reyranella. Next base: position 4,666 of record DATEID010000420.1, on the reverse strand, counting down.
GTATCGGTCCCATCTGGGGGTTCGACGGCAGCCAGGAGCTGCGCAACATGTTCGTGCGCACGCCGCAGCCGGGCCTCTGGTTCATCGCCGGCAGCCTCGCGCAGTGCCGCATCTATTCCAAGTATCTCGGGCTGCAGATCAAGGCCTGCGAACTGGGCGGGCCGCCCCGAGGCCACGCCGCCTCCGACCTTTCGAACAAGCGGAGCGCGTTGCACACCGGGCGTGCGGATTCTCCAGCGATCGCCAGCACGGTCCAGTAACCGAGCACAAAGTCTTCATCGACGGGTTGACCGGATCGGATGCCGCCGTACAGTGGCGTCAGCGGAACGGCCGACGAAACGATCGACCTCAGTTCACGACCACCACTTCACGTGGGAGGCCGCCGCGCAACCCGACACGCGAACGGAACTCCAACCGGAAGGAATGTGCGATGAAGCTCAATTCCGCGCAGATCGAGCGGACGCTCAATCAACTCGACGCCCAAGCCATCCCCGCGGAACACCCGGCCGTATCGAAGCTCGAACGGCTGTTCGGCGATCACACCTATTTCCTCGATGGTAGCGGACTTTGCATTGTCGAGCCGGCCGAGCCGGAACAGACGGACGGACGATTGGGCGTGGTCGTGAACCTCGCCAGTTGGGCCGATCAGAGTGCCGGCAGCCTGCAGCCGCACGAGCCCGAGCCGACCGAGCAGGTCGTCGATCTCGAGACTGACGTCCGTCATTGAAGACTGCGGCCGGAGCGGGCGACAGCGGTCCGCTCCGGCCATCATTCGCATGGGCGCTTATGCGCCAGCCGACGGATGCGCGTGATTGCCGTGCAATCCGCGATCGAACCGATTTTGACTGCCATCACACCCAACGGAGACTCATATGCGATCCCTGATCGGACCTTGCGCTGCCTTGACCTTCGTCGTTGCAAGCTTCCTTGCCACGCCGGCAAGCCATGCACAGACCCAGACTACGCCGCCGACGGTCACGGCGCCCGGCGCAACGTCGTCGGCGAACATTCCCGACAAGAAAATCGATGCTGCTGCCGCTGCCGTCAAAAACGTATCGGCGATCAGCGAGAGCTATCGCGACAAGATCGCCAAGGCGCCCGCCGGCGACAAGCAGCGCCTCGTCGGCGAGGCCAATACGGCCATGAAGAAGGCCGTCACGGATCAGGGTCTTACAGTCGAGGAATATACCGACATCGTGAACGTGGCGCAGAAGGATCCGGCCGTGCGCGACAAGCTGCTGCGACGCCTGCAGTGATCACCGGAGGCCGCAGGTCGGCTCAGTGCTGGCCTTGCAGCCGTTGGGAGACATAGCGGCAGGCGCCGTAGTTGCCGGCCCAGTCCGCGGCCACGATGCGCTGCGCGTCGTCCACCCGCACGCGCAGGGCGCAGCTCAACGAGCTGCCGGTCAGCGAATTGCCCGTCGCCCACGTCCAGATCGGGCCTTCCGAGGTGGAGGATACGTCGCTGGCCGGCCCCAGTCGCGCCACCAGCTCGCTCACCGGCTCGTTCTTGTATCGCTCCATCCCGGCCTGCAGGGCGTCGGAGGAGGCGCAGGCGCCGGCCGAAGCCGCAAGCGCCATCAACAGCAGGAACCTTGGATGCATCTTTCACCGATCCGTCGACACGAACGCGTCGGCCAAGCATAGCCCGATCGGCTGGGCGAATGCGAGGGGGCCCTGGCACTCGCCAAGGACCCCCTCGTCGCGCTCAGGCTGCGTATCGACCGTCCGTTCAGCGCTCGCCGGAACCGTTCGCGGCAGCGACGGTGTCGTTCGGATGCTGGATCTTCCGCGCCTCCTCGTAGTCCTGCATGGCATGATCCTGATCGCCCTTGGCGCGATAGGCATTGCCACGATTGAGGAAGGCGTTGGCGTCCTTCGGATTCATCTCGATGGCGTGATCGAAGTCCGCGATCGCGAGGTCGTACTCGCCCTTGTCGTTATAGGCCTTGCCGCGATTGATGAAGGACACCGAGTCGTTTTTGTTGAGCTTGATCGCCTGATCATAGTCCTTGATGGAGAGATCCAGCTTGCCCTTGCCGTGATAGGCGTTGCCGCGGTTTAGAAAGGCATTGGCATCGTGCGGATTGAGCTTGATGGCCTTGTCGAAATCCTTGACCGCGAGGTCGTACTGACCCTTGTCGTTGTAGACCTTGCCGCGGTTGATGTAAGTCACCGCATCGTTGGGATTGCGCTTGAGCGCCTGGCCGTAGTCCAGCAGGGCGCGGTCGTCGTCCCCGAGCGCGCGATACGAGTTGGCGCGGTTGAGGAAGGCATTGGCGTCGGTGACGTCGAGCCGGATGGCCGAGTCGAAGTCCTGGATAGCGCGCTCGAACTCGCCCTTGTCGTTGTAGACCTTGCCGCGATGGAGGAAAGCGAGGGCGCCGAGCGGATTGAGCCTGATCGCCTCGTTGTAGTCCGCGATGGCATGTTCCGTATCGCCCTTGCCGCGATAGGCATTGCCGCGATTGAGAAAAGCGTTGTACGAGTAGGGTTCGAGCTTGATGGCGCGATCGAGCGCGTGGATGGCGGAGTCCCATTCGCCCCTGTCGTTGTAGGTCTTGCCGCGATCGATGAAGATCACCGAATCGGGCACCGGACCTGCCGCCGCGACCAGCGTGCCGGCGACCAGAACGCCCAGCACCGGCAGAACGCCGATATGTCTTGCCCATCTGCGGTTGACGGCGCCTTTCGCGCCGGAAGCGGACACGCGACGCGAAGCGGCGCGTCGACCGGGAATGAAATCGCGCATGAACCATCCTTCCCCACAATGCCGCCGCGACGGGGAGAGCAGTTCGACAGCGTTCGTTCGGCGCCTCCTTGCAAGGCGACCGGAACGCGATGCGAGCTATTGGGCCTGCGGCCCGCGCTTCTCGACGCGACGATACCCACACAGATCCGACGAAGTGGCATGGACGCCGGATGAGGCGATCCATCCTCTCGAGTCGGGCGCGACGAGTCCGGAACCCCTTCCGTTCACGCGCAGGTGAACACTAAGGTGTTCCGCCAAGCCGGCGTGTGACGGCTTGGGGCGAAAGTTGTGTTTGAAAAAGGAACGTACCGTTTCGGCGAGCGAATACATCCCGCCGATGGCATCAGCGCAGCGGTTCGAGGATGCTCACATAATTGGCGACGGCAGCGCCACCCATGTTGAATACGCCGCCGAGCTTCGCCTTGGAAAGCTGCAGGCCGTCGGGCGCCGTGCCGGAAAGCTGCATCGCGCTCATCACATGCATGGAGACGCCCGTCGCGCCGACCGGATGGCCTTTTGCCTTGAGTCCGCCGGAGACATTGACCGGCAGCTTGCCGTCCCGTTCGACCCATCCTTCATTGATGGCGCGTTCGCCTTCACCGGGCGCCGCAAGACCCATCGCCTCATACTCGATGAGCTCGGCGGAGGTGAAGCAGTCGTGGCTCTCGACGAAGGAAAGATCGAGCAGGTCGAGCTTGGCCGCAGCGAGCGCGCGCTGCCAGGCAAGCTGCGGGCCTTCGAACTTGATGATGTCGCGCCGGCTCATCGGCAGGAAATCGTTCACATGCTCGGCGGCACGGAAGGCGATCGCCTGCTTCATGCCGAGCGCCGTCGAGACGTCGGCGAGCACGACAGCGGCGGCGCCGTCCGTCACGGGCGAGCAATCGGTGCGCTTCAGCGGGCCGGCGACGAAGGGATTCTTGTCGGAGGGATTGCGGCAGAAGTCGTAGGCGAACTCCTTCTGGAAGTGCGCGTAGGGATTCTTCGCTCCATTCTTGTGGGCTTTGACGGCGATCTTGGCGAGCGCATCGGATTTGTCGCCATAGCGCTGGAAATAGGCCGAGGTGATCTTGCCGAAGATGCCCGCGAAGCCCGCCTCGATGTTCGCCTCCTCGGCGACATACGAGGCCTTGATCAGGACGTCGCCGGCTTGAGCCGAATTGAGCTCGGTCATCTTCTCGACGCCCACCACCAGCACGAAGCGTGCTTTCCTGGCGGCGAGCGTATTGAGGCCCATGTGGATCGCGGCCGAGCCGGTGGCGCAGGCGTTCTCCACCCGCGTCGAGGGCTTGAAGCGCAGGTCGGGATGGGCCTGCAGCGCGAGCGAGGAGTGGAACTCCTGCCGCACGAAGCCGCCATTCATGTTCCCGACATAGATCACGTCGATGTCCTTGGGCGCGATGCCGGCATGGGCTATCGCCTCGGTCGCCGCCTTCACGACCAGCGATTCGCTCGTCTCGCCATCGAGCTTGCCGAACTTGCCGTGGGACCAACCGACGATGCAGGCTGTCATGGAGCGCTCCTGGGAATCTCTTCCGCGTGTGCAGATACACTTATATAGGGTGCTCCGCTGGGCCAAGCCCGCTCGCAGGAGATTTGCTCATTGCCGCCCCCGATCGAGGCTTGGTTCCGCCCAAATTCCGCCGTGCCGGCCGGGTTGACTGTGGCGGAAATAGGAGCGCAATTGAGCGATGGCCGACACCCCGACGCCTGCCCATCCGGCTGAACCGTCCCGCCCGCGCTGGCCGCTGATCCTGGGCGGGCTGGTGGGCGGCGCGCTCCTGGTCGCGGCCGGCTTGGCGCTCGGCTGGTATCTCTTCTATCGGCCGATCGTGAACGTCGCCGTCCAATTGCCGGCGCCGCCGCCTCCGCCCGCACCGCCGGGACCGGATCAGAAGGAGGTCAAGGCGCTGC
>DATEID010000419.1:0-2433 GCA_035279245.1 Reyranella sp. | reverse complement strand
GTCGAGGAGGTGCGCGACCTGATCGACCAGTGGTCGACCCTGAGCGCCGACCTCGAGCGCAAGGACTACACCTTCGACCTCGACAACTGGCGTAACGACGTCGACGTGCGCCAGCTCATCCTCGAGGCGCTGCCGATGTTCAGCCGCGAGGAGCTCGGCGACCACGCGCTGAAGCTGGACGACGCGGACAAGATCTTCATGGCCGTGACGCGCCCTTTCCGGCGCTGCGTGTGGGGCGCCGGCACTGCCAAGAAGGAGAAATGGACCGCGCAAGCCAACTGGTGGTACTTCCGCACGCCGATCCGGTCGAACGCGCAGCTCGAAGACGAGCTGGCGACGGTGCGGTAGGGTCTTCCGGATCGCGCGCTTCCAGCCCGCTCGTGAGGCGCGCTGGAAGCGCGCGGTCCGCATGAGCATGAGATGGCCAAGCAAAAGATCCTCGTCGAACGCCACGGGCCCGTCACCACGATCGTCATCAACCGTCCGCAGGCAAGGAACGCGCTCGACAACGACGCCGCGCATGCGCTGGCTGATGCGTTGAGGGAATTCGAGGCCGATGCCGAGACGCGCGTCGCCGTCCTGACGGGCGCGGGCGGTGCGTTTTGCGCCGGGGCCGACCTCAAGGAACTGGGCGGCGGCACCGACTATTTTCCCTGGGCAGGCAGCGACGAAGGCCCCCTGCGAGCGCCGCTTTCCAAACCGGTGATCGCGGCAGTTGAAGGCCATGCCTGCGCCGGCGGGCTGGGCGTGGCGCTGTTCTGCGACATCCGTATCGTCGACGAGACGGCGACCTTCGGCGTCTTCTCGCGTCGCTGGGGCGTGCCGATGAGCGACGGCACGACCGTTCGGCTGCCGCGCATCGTGGGCCAAGGCCGTGCACTCGACATGCTGCTAACCGGCCGAGCGGTCGCCGCCGACGAGGCGATCGCCATCGGGCTCGCAACACGCAAGGTCGCACGCGGCACGACGCGCGCCGAGGCGGAGAAGCTTGCGGCCGAGATCGCGGCGTTTCCGCCCATCGCCATGACGTCGGATCGCCAGTCGGCCTATGAGAGCTTCGACCGCGCTCAGGCGGCGGCCATCCGGCGCGAGATGGAGCTGTCGCTCGCGGCACGGCGCCAGGAATCGCAAAAGGGTGCGGCGCGTTTCGCCAAGGGCGAAGGCCGGCACGGCAGCTTCGAGAGGAAATGAATGCGGGCGTTGGTGTGTCATGCGTATGGGCCGATCGAGAGTCTCAAGGTCGAGGAGATGCCACCGCCCGAGCCGAAGGCCGGCGAGATCCTGATCCGGGTCGGCGCGGTGGGCGTAAGCTTCGCCACGATGCTGGGCGTCGAGGGCAAGCACCAGAACAAGCCGGCGCTGCCCTACATCCCCGGCAACGAGCTGGCCGGCCATGTCGTGGCCCTGGGACCGGATGTCGGGCATCTCAAGGTCGGCGATCGTGTCGCGACCGGCGTGCCCCAGGGCGGCTTCGCCGAATATGCGGTGGCGACGGCGGCGAACGCGGCACGGATTCCCGATCGCATGCCCTATGCCGAGGCGACCAACTTCCCGACCCTCTATCCCACGGCGTATGGTGCGTTGAAGTGGAAGGCGAACCTGCAACCGAGCGAGGTGCTGCTGGTGCACGGCGCCGGCGGCGGCTCGGGCCTCACCGGCATCGAGGTCGGCAAGGCGATGGACGCGACGGTGATCGCCTCGGCCGGCGGCGGAGACAAGCTTGTTGCGGCGAAGCAGGCCGGCGCCGATCACCTGATCGACTATCGCGCCGAGGATCTGCGGGCGAAAGTGCTCGAGCTGACCGATGGGCGGGGCGCCGACGTGATCTACGACCCGGTCGGTGGCTCGGCCTTCGACACCTCCCTCCGCTGCGTGGCGCCGGAAGGCCGCATCATCCCGATGGGGTTTGCCTCAGGCACGATCCCACAGATTCCGGCCAACATCCTGCTGGTCAAGAACGTGACGGTGATCGGCTTCTACTACGGTTACTGGACCGGCTGGGGCGGCAAGAGGGCGCCGGCCGCGAAGGACATGGCCGGCCTCGCGCAGCGCCGAGCGATGGTGGCTGCGGCGCAGGAGGAGCTGATGCGCTGGTTCGACGAAGGCAAATTGCGCGCAACCATCGCCGCCACCTTCGACCTCGCCGACTGGGTGAAGGCATTCCGGCTGATCCAGCAACGGACCGTGATCGGCAAAGCGGTACTCGTTCCCTGAGAGCGCTTTCAGATATCGCCGAAGTCCCCATTCCGACCCTTGCCGGCGGCGAACCGGGCGGCGCCTTTGCGGGCTTCTGCTTCCAACGCCGGCCTGCCCAGCCGGCCTTCGTGGATGAGCGCTTCGCCGACTTCCAGTCCCCATTGCTCGTAGGACGAGCGGCGGTCCGAGCGTAGGCAGAGCTGCGGGAACTTGGCGAGCTGCGCCGCGAGCCGCTTC
>DATEID010000418.1:0-12936 GCA_035279245.1 Reyranella sp. | reverse complement strand
GGCAGCCATCCGGGCTTCAGCTATTCCTCGGGAATGGAAGCGAAGGGCGGCGATTGGACCTACGAGGACCTCAACCACTGGCTCCACAAGCCCAGCTCATTCATCAAGGGCACCAAGATGTCCTTCGTCGGCTTGCCGAAGGAAAAAGAGCGTGCCGACGTCATCGCGTATCTGCGCACGATGAACGACAACCCGCCGCCGCTGCCCGAGGCGAAGCCTGAGGCCAAACCCGAGAGCAAGCCCGAGAACAAGCCTCAGGGCCAGCCCGAGAAGAAGTAAGCCGGGGACGCGCCCGTGACCGGATCGGTTCCCGCCGAGCTGGTCGCTCTGGCCCATCGCCTCGCCGATGCGGCGCGGCCGATCGTGGCCCGCCATTTCCGGACGCCTGTCACCATCGACGACAAGAGCGACAGCACACCCGTGACAATCGCCGACCGCGACGCGGAGCTGGCGATGCGCCGCCTGCTCGCCGAGGCCGTTCCCGATCATGGCGTGTTCGGCGAGGAGCACGGCGCCGAGCGCACGGACGCCGAGTACGTCTGGGTGCTCGACCCGATCGACGGCACCAAGGCCTTCATCACCGGCCTGCCGATCTTCGGCACGCTGATCGCCCTCCTGCATCGCGGCAAGCCGGTGCTGGGCGTGATCGACCAGCCCATCCTGCAGGAGCGTTGGCTGGGCGTCGGCGGACGTCCCTCGACCCTCAACGGCAAGCCAATCGAGGTCCGCGCCTGTGCGACGCTCGGCCGGGCCTACATGTACTCGACGGCGCCCATCATGTTTCCCGGCGAGATGGAGCAGCGGCACACGATGCTCGCCAAGCAGGTGAAGCTCTTCCGCTGGGGCGGCGATTGCTACGCCTACGGCTTGCTGGCTGCCGGCCATGTCGATCTCGTGGTCGAGAATTCGCTGAAGCTCTACGATTTCGCGGCCCTCGTGCCGGTGATCGAAGGTGCCGGCGGCGTTATCACGGATTGGCGCGGCCAAAAGCTCGACATGAATTCCGACGGTTCCGTCCTTGCCGCCGGCGACCGGGACGTTCACCGCGCGGCATCCCGTATTCTCGCTACATCCTGAGCCAGCTGGCTCGATCGACCTCGAACCAGACCGACTCGACGTCGCGATAGACGACCTTCTTGCGATAGACCAAACCCAGCCGCGTCATCACCGCCCGCGAGGCATGGTTGTCCGGCCTGGTCATGGCGAAGATCAGCTTCAATCCCAGCGAGCGAAAACCGAAGTCGAGCGCGGCGCGGCCAGCTTCGGTAGCGAAGCCGCGGCCCCGGCCGTCAGGATGCAACGACCATAGCACTTCCGTCTCGCCGAACTCCGGCACGAAGTTGAGGCCGGCATGGCCGATCAGCCGTCCGTCGCAAAAGACCGCCCACGGCCCATAGCCCCGATCCCGCCACGATAGCGCATAGCGGGCGATGGCGGCGCGCGCCGCATCGACCGGATCTCCGGTCGCCGGCAGCAGCCAGCGCGCCACGTCCGGATGGTAGCGCATGGCGGCATAGGCCTCGGCATCGGCGGGCTGCATCGGCCGCAGCGTCAGCCCTTCGGTCTTGAGGGTCGTCATCTTTACATAACTTTACATGGGCGAGATGGGCGCGAAACCGGCGCCTTCCATATCGGGGGCACGGGGAAACAACCCCACTGGAGAGGACAATGGCAAATCTCGACCTGAAGACAATGATGGCGGCCCTGTTGGCGGGCAGCCTGGCGATGACGGCCGGCGGCGTTGCTTTCGCCAAGCCGGACGGCCAGGCTTTCGATCCGGCCAAGTTCCAGCAGCGCATCGAGAAGCGCGTCGACCGGGCGCTCGACGGCACCGACGCGACCGTCGACCAGAAGAAGCAGATCGCCGACATCATGTCTTCGGCCTTCACCGACATGAAGCCGCTGCGCGACCAGCGCCTGGCCAACCGCAAGGCAATGCAGGAGGCGCTGCAGGCACCGACCATCGATCCGGCCAAGATCGAATCGATCCGCGCCGAGCAGATGAAGATCGCCGACGAGAGCTCCAAGCGCTTCACCAAGGCGCTGACCGACGCCGGAAACGTGCTGACCGCGCAGCAGCGCCAGGCCTTCTTCAAGAACTGGAACCACCACGAGCGCCATCACGGCAAGCGTGGATGACATCGGGGCCGGCGCGGCCCGATACTGGGTCCATGGCCGAGCGCATCCTGATGATCGATGACGACGACCGCCTCGCCGGGATGGTCTCCGACTATCTCGGCGGGGCGGGCTTTCGTCTGACGCTTGCCGGCACGGCGCGCGACGGCGAGAGCTGGCTCAGGCGCGAAAGCTTCGACGCCATCATCCTCGATCTCATGCTGCCCGATGCCGACGGCCTCGATCTTTGTCGCCGGCTGCGCGCCACGAGCGACGTGCCGATCCTGATGCTGACGGCGCGCGGCGAGCCGATGGACCGCGTCGTCGGGCTCGAGGTCGGCGCCGACGACTATCTTGGCAAGCCGTTCGAGCCACGCGAGCTGCAGGCCCGCCTGCGCGCCATCCTGCGTCGGCGAGGAAGGGCCGCGACGGCCGACATCCTGAACTTCGGCCGGCTCGAGATCGACAAGGGCGCGCGCCTCGTGCGCCTCGACGGCGAGGAGCGCGCGCTCACCTCCTATCAGTTCGCGCTCCTGCTGGCGTTGGCCGAGCGCGCCGGCCGCGTGCTCACGCGCGACGCGCTGATGGATCTCACGAAAGGCGAGAAGCTCGAAGCCTTCGATCGTTCGGTCGATGTGCACATCTCGCGCATCCGCGCCGCCATCGAGGACGACCCGAAGAAGCCGCGCCGCATCCTCACGCTGCGCGGCGCCGGCTACGTCTTTGCCCGCGATCAGGATCGGTGATGACGTGAAGAAACAGGCCATCGTACCTCCCCACGCAGTGGGAAGGTGCCCGCCTAGCGGGCGGAGGGGTCAAGAGCGACAGAACGGTCGTTTGGCTCATGACCCCTCCGGCGCTACGCGCCGCCTCCCCTCGCTTCGCGCGGGGAGGAACCGCTAGGCCATGCAGCGTCTCTATCTCAAGTTCTATCTCACGATCGTGGCCGTGCTGGTCGTTTTCGTCGGCGTGGCGGTGCTGATGTGGCGTCTTGCCGAGGAAGAGGCGCGCACGCCGCAATATCTCGACGTCGCGGCCGAGCTCACCGGCGCCTTGCTGCCGGATGCCGACGCGCCGCCCGCCGACGACCAGAAAGCGTTGGATGCGCTGCATCGCAAGCTGCGCTTCGATCTCGCTTTGTACCGGCCGGACGGCACGATCATTGCCCAGGCGGGCCGGCCGCCGCCGCGCTTCGATCCGCGCAAAGCCCGGCCCGGCTGGCGACGCGGTCGCGACGGACCGAGCTTCACGTTGCAGCTCCCCGACGGGCGATGGCTGGTCGCCCGCAAGGTGCACGAACGTCCCAGCCCGACGTTCTGGATCGCGGCCTTCCTCGCCCTCGTCGCGGCGGCGGTCGCGGTCGGCGCCTATCCGGTGGTCCGCGGGCTCGGCCGGCGGATCGAGCGACTCAAGGCCGGCGTCGACAAGCTCGGCAGCGGCGATCTTGCCGCGCGCGTGAAGGTCGAAGGCCGCGACGAGATCGCCGCCCTGGCCGAAAGCTTCAACCGCTCGGCCGCGCGCATCGAAGCGCTGGTGGCGGCGCATCGCATGCTGCTTGCCAACTGCAGCCACGAGCTGCGCACCCCGCTCGCCCGCATCAGCGTGGCCGCGTCGCTTCTGGGCGAGCGGGCGGATGCGAAGACGCGCGAATCGCTGAAACGCGACATCGCCGAGCTCGACGGGCTGATCGACCAGATCCTGCTCACCAGCCGGCTCGATGCCGTGGCCGGCCTCGACCGCCGCGAGCCGGTCGACCTCCTGGCGCTCGCCGCCGAGGAAGCGGCCCTTTACGACATCGAAGCCGACGGCACGCCGGTCACGGTCGACGGCGATCGTCTGCTGCTGCGCCGGCTCGTGCGCAACCTCCTGGAAAATGCCCGCCGCTATGCCGGCGACGGTCCGATCGAGATCTCGGTCGCGGCGACGAACGGCCGTGCGGTGCTCGAGGTGCGCGACCACGGCCCCGGCGTGCCACCGGACGAGCGCGAACGCATCTTCGAGCCCTTTTACAGGCTCGCGGCTGCGCGCGAGAGCGGCCGCGGCAGTGGGCTTGGCCTCGCCCTCGTACGCGAGATCGCGCGCCGCCACGGCGGCGATGCGGTTTGCTTGGCGGCAGAAGGTAGCGGCAGCCGCTTTCGCATCGACCTGCCGGCCGCCTAAGATACGGGTGAACGACCATTCATATCGAGCTCAGCGAAGGAGCAGCTCATGGATTTCGACATTCCCGCCGACATCGCGGCGTATCTGCGCGAGCTCGACGAGTTCATCGAGCGCGAGATCCGGCCGCTCGAACGCGAGAACGACAATATCCGCTTCTTCGACCATCGCCGCGAACATGCCCGCACCGACTGGGACAATGACGGCCAGCCGCGCCCCGAATGGGAGGCGCTGCTGGCCGAGATGCGCCGCCGCGCCGACAAGGCGGGCCATCTGCGCTTCGGCCTGCCGAAGGAGCTGGGCGGCAAGGACGGCTCCAATCTCGCCATGGCGATCATTCGCGAGCATCTGGCGCACAAGGGACTCGGCCTGCACAACGACCTGCAGAACGAGAGCTCGATCGTCGGCAATTTCCCGGTGGCGCTGCTGCTGCACCGCTTCGGCACGAAGGAGCAGAAGGAGCGCTATCTCGAAGGCATGTTCGCCGGCAAGGAGCGCATCGCCTTCGGGCTTACCGAGCCGAACCACGGTTCCGATGCGACTTTCATGGAGACGACGGCCGTCAAGCAGGGTGGCGACTGGATCATCAATGGCATGAAGCGGTTCAACACCGGCATGCACACGGCGACCGTCGACCTCGTCTTCGCCCGCACCTCGGGCAAGCCCGGCGATGCGCGCGGCATCTCGGCCTTCCTGGTGCCGGTCAAGTCGCAGGGCTTCAAGGTCGAGCATATGTGGTGGACCTTCAATATGCCGTCGGACCACGCCGAGGTCTCGCTCGCCGACGTCAAGGTGCCGGCCTCGACGATGCTGGGCGAGGAAGGCCGCGGCCTCGACGTGGCCCAGACCTTCGTGCACGAAAACCGCATCCGTCAGGCTGCTTCGAGCCTGGGCGCTGCGCAGTACTGCATCGACATGTCCGTGGCCTACGCCAGGAACCGCAAGGTGTTCGGCAAGCCCCTGGCGGCGAACCAGGCGATCCAGTTCCCGCTCGCCGAGCTGCATACCGAGGCCGAGATGACGCGCGGCCTCGTGCGCAAGACCGCCTGGCATCTCGACCGCCAGCACCATATGCAGGTGAGCGAATGGGTGGCCATGTCCAACTACCGCGCCAATCGGCTCGTCTGCGAGGCGGCCGACCGGGCGATCCAGGTCCATGGCGGCATCGGCTATTCGCGCCACACGCCCTTCGAGCACATCTATCGCCATCATCGCCGCTATCGCATCACCGAGGGCTCGGAGGAGATCCAGATCCGCCGCGTCGCCGGCGCCCTGTTCGGGTTCTGGGGGGCGCAGAAGGCATCGACGGCACGATGATCGAATGCTTCCTCCCCGCGCAGTGGGGAGGTGGCCGCGGGCGGGAGGCGTCAAGGGCGAGCGATGGCTGCCGCTCATGACCCCTCCGCCCCTGCGGGGCAGCTCCCCTCGCAAAGCGAGGGGAGGAAAAGAAAGTGGACCGGCGATCTCATCATGCTCGTGACGGCGCTGCTCATGGGCTCGAGCTATCCGTTCGCCAAGGACGTGCTGTCGAGCATGAGCCCGCTGCTCTACAGCGGTTCGCGTTACCTGATCGCCGGTCTGTTCCTGATGGCCATGCTGGCGCTGAAGCGCCAGCCGATGGGCGTGCCGCGGCGCGACTGGCCGGCGATCCTCCTGCTGTCGATCCTGGGTGTCGCCGTGTTCCAGGCGTGCTGGGGGCTTGCCATGGCGCGCAGCGCGCCGAGCCTCGGCTCGATCGTGATGACCACGACGACGGCCTTCTCCGCCATCCTGGCGCGCCTCGCTGGCCGCCGCCTTCCGGGCCTCGGCTGGGCCGGCATCGCGATCGCTTTTGCCGGCGTCGTGCTGGTCGTGAACAACAGCCTCACGGAAATCACCCTGGCAGTGGCGAGCCTGGACGGTGCGATGCTGTGGATGGCCTCCGCCTTCGCCTGGGCGCTCTATGTCGACCGCTGCGCGCCCTACAATCTGCGGCTCGGCACGCTCAAGGTGATGGCTTGGACGACACTGATCGGCGCCGCCGTGCTGACGCCGGTCTCCCTCCTTTTCGACTCGCCGGTCGAATTCGCCAAGCTGAGCGGGCAGCAATGGGGCTATTGGCTCTACACCGCCATCTTCCCCGTGGGCATTGCCTTCCTCGGCCTCACGGCCGGCCTCGAGCGCCTGGGGGTGAGCCGGGTCATGGTCTACATGTATCTGATCCCGGTGGCGGGCGTAGGCCTCTCAGCCGCGTTTTTCGGCGATCCGCTGACGCCGGCCCGGGTGCTGGGCGGCCTGATCGTGCTTTTGGGCGTCGTTCTGACGCGTCTGGCGCTCGACCGTGCCGCCCGCGTTCCTGTATGAACGGAGCCACCATCTAGAGGACCTCCCATGGCTCGCCAGGCCGCAAAAACGGCAGCCGCCAACGCCCCTCCGAAGCCGCTCGTGACGGCCGTTCTCTCGACGCCGGGCACCGGTGGCCGGCGCGCAGCCGTCAGCCGCCAGACCAAGGAGACGCGCATCGCCGCCGCGATCAACCTCGATGGCACGGGCAAGTACGACATCCAGACCGGCATCGGCTTCCTCGACCACATGCTGGAGCAGCTTTCGCGTCACAGCCTGATCGACATCACGCTGCGTGCCGAAGGCGACCTGCACATCGATTATCACCACACGACCGAGGATTCGGGCATCGTGCTGGGCGAATGCCTGTCCAAGGCGCTGGGCAGCCGGGCCGGCATCCGCCGCTACGGCAGCGCCGTGATCCCGATGGACGAGACGCTGACCGAGGTCGCGCTGGATGCCAGCAACCGCCCCTATCTCGTCTGGAAGGTCAACTTCTCCAAGCCCAAGCTCGGCACCATGGACACCGAGCTCTTCAAGGAGTGGTTCCAGGCCTTTGCCCAGCTCGGTGGCCTCACGCTGCATGTCTGGAACCAGTATGGCGAGAACAACCACCATATCGTCGAAAGCTGCTTCAAGGGCTTGGCCCGCGCGCTGCGCGTCGCCGTCGAGGTCGACCCCCGCCAGCAGACCGCCGTGCCCAGCACCAAGGGCGTGTTGTAGGCGGCCGTTCCGATGATCGTTGCCATCGTCGATTACGGCTCGGGCAACCTGCGCTCGGCCGCCAAGGCCTTCGAGCGGGCCGCGCACGAAGCGGGCACCGATGACCGGGTGCTGGTGACGTCGAGCCCGAAGGAGGTGTCGGAGGCCGACCGCATCGTGTTGCCGGGCGTCGGCGCTTTCGCCGACTGCCGCGCCGGGCTTTATGGCGTGCCGGACATGGTCGACACGCTCGAGCGCGAGGTGATCGAACGCGGCAAGCCGTTCCTGGGCATTTGCGTCGGCATGCAGTTGATGGCCTCGCGCGGCGTCGAATACGGCGTCCATGCCGGTCTCGACTGGATCGCCGGCGATGTCGTGCGGATCGAGCCCGGCCAAGGCCATCTCAAGATTCCGCACATGGGGTGGAACGAGCTTCTCGATCTCGAGCCCCATCCGCTGCTGCAAGGCCTGCAAGCCCGCGATCACGCCTATTTCGTGCATTCCTTCCAGCTTCGCACCGAAAGGCCCGAGACGTTGCTCGCCGTCACGGACTATGGCGGCCCAATCACGGCGGTCATCGGGCGGGACAACATGGTCGGCACGCAGTTCCATCCGGAGAAGAGCCAGGCCACCGGCCTGCGGCTGATCGCCAACTTTCTGCGCTGGAAACCGTGAGCGGGTGAAACTCGGGCCGTCCGACGGACGTTAGCTTTCGATGTCCTGTTGATGGAGGTTCGAGATGCACACCCAGACGATGATCGCGACCCACCCGCAGGCACATGGTCACGTGGACGACGCGCTGGTTCGCTGCATCGACCTCTGTTTCGACTGCGCGCAGACTTGCGTCTCCTGCGCCGATGCCTGCCTGGGCGAGCCGTCGGTCGACGAGCTTAGGCAATGCATTCGAATGAACCTCGATTGCGCCGATATCTGCAACGCCACGGGGACCGTGACGACCCGCCGGACCGGCACCAACGACGAGGTCTTGCTACGCCTGATCGAGGCCTGCGCCGAGGCGTGCGAGCTTTGCGCTGCGGAGTGCGGCCGGCACGCCGACCATCACGAGCATTGCCGGGTCTGCGCCGAGACCTGCCGTCAGTGCGAGCGTGTCTGCCGGGAGGCCGCCATTTCGATCGTCCGGCACTAGTTTAGGCGCCATCCGATCGTCATCTGCCGGCCGCGATCCATGCCTTGATCTTGTCGACGGTCTCTTTCTCGATGCCGTTGTAGCCGTGATAGGCCCAAGGGCCGCAGTCGTCGCCGGTACTCTTGCCGCCATCCACCAGGATGAGGTCGGTGCCATAGCTGTTGTGCGAGGCAATCGCGCCTGACGGGCGCGTGACGCGACAGGCATCGAGTTTGTGCGCCACCAGGAGATGCCGGCTGCGGAACTTGCGTGGATCGAGAGCGGAGATGCCGGTCATCGATGATGTATGGACGAAACCCGCAACCTGCCCGTCGAGCGGCGCCGCCAGCGCCTGCGTTGCCTCGGTGCTGCGCGAAGTGCCGATGACATAGACCGACAGCGGACCGAATCGACGTTCGAGATCCTGCTTGATGGCGAGGATGTGGGTCGGTGTCGAGGTCGCCGCGGTCGAGGCGGCCACGAACTGCGGATCGGCGAACAGCGTACGCGAGCGAATCAGGAAATTGCTGGTGAGCCTCGTGGTGAGCACGCCGTCGGCCTGGCGGATCGGCAACTCTCCCCTGCCGCCCGGCATCAGGATCACGGCATAGTGCGGCGCCTGGCCGACACTCGTCAGAACGTAGCGGACAGTCTCGCCGTCCGTGGCCTCGGCTGATCTCACGACCTCCTCGGCGGCCAAAGCCGGCGGGATGGTCAAAACAAGCAGAAGAACCGACGTCCAAGCGCATCTCTTCATTGCGACCCTCCGCCGAAGCCGGAGTGTACACGGGTCCTGGCTGCTCCACATTGTCGGCTGCCGATTCATGGCGTGCGAAGTTCGGCCATCCCGAGATGCAGGGCGAGGCATGCGTCGACGTTCATTGTTGCCCCATAGGCCGAGCCGTAGGCTTTGCCGATGCGGTCACCTCAGGACCGCTTGTTGCTAGGAGTATGTCGCGTCGATTCTAACGGTGCATCCCACCGTAGGAGGAGCCCTCATGACGCAGCAACGTAATGTCCACCGCCTGTCGCGCCGCGGCGTGCTGACGACCGCAGGCCTCGGCGCGCTCGCCCTACCGCAGCTTGCCCGCGCGCAAGCGCCCACTCCGCCGCATCCCGCCCAGCCGCCCACCACGATTACCAGCCCGCCGCGGGATTTCAGTCCACGCGGCGCGCCGACCACCTACTTCGACGATCCCGACGTCCTGTCCGTGGATCCCGCTTTCAAATCGATGGTCGTCGGTGATACCGCCATCATTCGGCTGTGGAAGGGCGCGCTGTGGATCGAGGGTCCGGCCTGGAACGCCGAGGGCCGCTATCTCGTCTTCAGCGACATCCCCAACAATCGGCAGCTTCGCTGGCTGGAGGATGACGGGCGCGTGAGCGTCTTCCGCATGCCGTCAAACAACAGCAACGGCAACACCTTCGACTTCCAGGGGCGGCAGATCTCCTGCGAGCACCTTACCCGCCGCGTGGTGCGCTATGAGCTCGACGGCTCGGTAACGGTGTTGGCCGACAATTATGAGGGAAAGCACTTCAATTCGCCGAACGACGTGGTGGCTCATCCCGACGGCAGCTACTGGTTCACCGATCCGCCGTATGGCAGCTCGCTTTACGAGGGGGCACCCGATGCGGCAGGCGGTCCTGTGAATCCTCAGGGGCACCTGAAATCCACAGTGGGACAGCCGCAAGGCATGGGCCTGTTCAAGCGCGAACTGCCGACCAACACCTATCGCGTCGATCCCCAGGGCAAGGTCGAGATCGTCCTGACCGAGGAGCAGGTGCCCGACCCCAACGGGCTCTGCTTCTCGCCCGACTACAAGAAGCTCTACGTCGTGAGCACCGGCAAGGGTCCCGGCGACAAGGGCGCGGGCGGCAAGGGCGACGTGTTCGTATTCGACGTCGGCGCCGACAACAAACTCGGCAACGGCAAGCGCTTCTCCGACTTCATGGTCGACAACGTGAAGTGCGGACCCGACGGCATTCGCTGCGATGTCGAGGGCAATCTCTGGTGCGCGAGCAACGCCGGCCGCAACGTGGGCTATAACGGCGTCACTGTCTGGACGCCGGAAGGCAAGCTGATCGGCCGCATCCGCCTGCCCGAGGTCTGCGCCAACGTGTGCTTCGGCGGCCCCAAGCGCAATCGGTTGTTCATGGCGGGAAGCCAGTCGATCTACGCGCTTTACGTCAACACGCAGGGCGCGGCGCCGGGCTGAGCCCCCTCCTCCCACAGTGTGGGGAGGTGTCCGCGATGCGGACGGAGAGGTCGAAGGCCTCAGTCGTGTTGTCCATGACCCCTCCGCCCGCGAAGACGCGGGCACCTCCCGACGCGCAGGGAGGGTCTGAGATCAGCGGGTGCGGTCGTCGATGTCGCGCGCCAGGACTTCGCGTTTGCCGACGTGGTTGGCGGCACTCACCACGCCCTCGCGCTCCATGCGCTCGACGATGCGGGCGGCGCGGTTGTAGCCGATCTGCAGGTAGCGCTGGATGAAGCTCGTGCTGCATTTGCGCTCGCGTGCCACCAAGTCGATCGCCTGATCGTAGAGCTGGTCGCTCTCGCCACCCTCGCTCTCGCCGGGGAAGCCCGATCCGCCCTCCTCGCCCTCGGGATCGTCGGTGACGGATTCGATATAGGCCGGCACGCCCTGGGCGCGCAGATGGCGTACTACCTCCTCGACCTCGCTGTCGCTGACGAACGGCCCGTGCACGCGGGCGATCTTGCCGCCGCCGGCCATGTAGAGCATGTCGCCCTGGCCCAGGAGCTGCTCGCCGCCCTGCTCGCCCAGGATGGTGCGGCTGTCGATCTTGGACGTCACCTGGAACGAGATGCGGGTCGGGAAATTGGCCTTGATCGTGCCGGTGATGACGTCGACCGACGGACGCTGCGTGGCCATCACGACATGGATGCCGGCCGCGCGGGCCATCTGGGCGAGGCGCTGGACCGCCGCCTCGATCTCCTTGCCGGCGACCAGCATCAGGTCGGCCATCTCATCGATGATGACGACGATGAAGGGCAGCGGCGTCGTGTCGATCTCCTCTTCCTCGAAGGTCGGCCGCCGGGTCTCGGGATCGATGCCGGTCTGCACCTTGCGGGTGAGCGTCTGGCCTTTGCGTCGAGCGTCGGTCAGGCGGTCGTTATAGCCGGCGATGTTGCGAACGCCGAGCGAGCTCATGGCGCGGTAGCGATCCTCCATCTCGCGCACCACCCACTTCAACGCCACGATCGCCTTGCGCGGCTCGGTGACGACAGGCGTGAGCAGATGCGGGATGTCCTGGTAGACGCTGAGCTCCAGCATCTTGGGATCGATCATGATGAAGCGGCAGCGGTCCGGCGGCAGCCTGTAGAGCAGCGACAGGATCATCGTGTTCACGGCCACCGACTTGCCCGAGCCGGTGGTACCGCCGATCAGCAGATGCGGCATGCGCGCGAGATCGGCGATCACCGGGTCGCCGCCGATGTCCTTGCCCAACGCCAGCGGCAGGTTCAGGCGATTGTCCTCGTAGTGGCGCGTCGAGAGCAGCTCGCGCAGATACACCGTCTCGCGCCGCGCATTGGGCAGCTCGATGCCGATCACGTTGCGGCCCGGCACTGTGGCGACGCGGGCCGAGACGGCGCTCATCGAGCGGGCAATGTCGTCTGCCAGGCCGATCACGCGACTCGACTTGGTCCCCGGCGCGGGCTCGAGCTCGTAGAGCGTGACGACCGGCCCCGGGCGGACCTTCACGATCTGGCCCTTGACGCCGAAATCCTCGAGCACCGTTTCCAGCAGGCGGGCATTCTGCTCCAGTGCGCTCTCGTCGATCTTGGTCTCGGCCGAGGCGCGCGGCGGCAGCGACAGGATGTCGAGCGGCGGCAGCTCGTACTCGCCGCTTCCGAGATCGAGCTCGCGCTGACCCGCCCGCGCGGCGCGCTTGCCCTGCGCCACCGCCGACTTGCGCGGCACGATCTTCACGCCGGGCGCGGCCGATGCCACGGCCTGTTCGGCGGTCGGCGAATCGGGAGCGAAGGGATTGTCTTCGTCCTCGTCCGCTTCGATCGGCCCTCGCGACGCCGTTGGCTCCGGTGCAAAACGAACCACCTCGGTCGGCGCCTCGGCCGTCGAAGCCGGCGTGGGCGAGGCCGGCGGCACGGCGGCGCGAAGACGTCCCAGGATAGGCTCGACGCGGAAACTGCCGGCCAGGCGATCGAACAACGTCCGCTCGACCAGGGATTCGGGACTCACCGGGTCGATCGCCGGCGGCGGCGCCGGATGGAGCGATGTCGGGGCCGGCGGAATAGCCGGTGTCGGCCGCTCGATCGGGGCATTGGGCGCATCGACCATCAGCGACTCGCGCGGCGGCAGGGCAGTGCCCTCTTCGGGAATCTGCTCGAAGCGCCCGGGATCGTACTGGCTGGCATCGATCTCGCCCGGGATCTCGGCGTAGCCGATTTCCGGCGCAGGCGCCTCGCCGTATTCGTCGAGCGGATCAGGGCGCCCGCGCCACAGGCCGACCGCCGCCCGCGCCAGCCACAC
>DATEID010000417.1:0-3404 GCA_035279245.1 Reyranella sp. | reverse complement strand
CCTCTATGTCGGCTCCCCGCAGTCGCGCGAAGGCGACGAGCGCAAGGAAGCGAAGATCGATCTCATCCTGCGCCGACTCGATCCGCAGGGCGCAGAGCAGGCGATCGCCGAGCTGGACACGAAGTTCTCGCGCCAACCTTGAGAGCGAGCAAAGATCCCTAGCTGACGCTCGGGATGACACCGGGAGTGTGGCGCACGATCAGCACCAAACCGAAGGTGTCATCCCGGGCGGAGCGAGGGACCTTTGCTCTTCAGCATCGTTTCCAAGGAAATCGACCTCAGCGTCGCTTCGGCGATTTCGTCGATCTCCATTAACACGCGCTGCAGGGCGCTGCCGATGTCGGTGTCCTCGCCGGGCTCCTTCGCCCGATGGCCGGGCGTGGGCTCGAACAGGGCGACAATGTCCATGAGCGTGGTCCGGCGGCGATTGCCGGTGAAGCGATAGCCGCCCGAGGCGCCGCGGCCGCCGCGTACCAGACCGGCATTCGCCAGGATGCGCAGCACCTTGGCGAGGTGGTGACCCGAAACGCCGAAGCGGTCGGCGAGATCAGTGGCGGACAGCGTGCGGTCGGGATCGCGCGCCAGTTCGAGCACGGCGTAGAGCCCGAGGCGCGTGCCCGTCTGCAGCTTCACGACAGATCCTTGTCGAGCTGCAGCGATGGCCCGGCCACCATGCCCTGCGCGCGAAAGAACGACAGGATCAGATGGTCCTTGCGGTCGACCAACGTGCGCACGCGTGTCACGCCGTTTTCCCTGAAGCGGGTGACCAGCGCCTCGAAGAGCTGCGTGCCGACGCCCTGCAGGCGGAGTTCCGGCTCGATCTGGATAGCGAATACCCAACCGGCCGGCGGCTGGCCGAACTCCCAGGCCCGGATCTCGCCGGCAATGAAGCCGGCCAGCACGCCGTTTGTGCTTTCCGCCACCAGGAAATGGCGGTCCGGGGCCAGCATGTCCTGCCAGTATTGTGGCTTGTCCGATCCGGTCAGTCGCCGGTCCAGAGCGGAAATCGCCGGTAAATCAGAGGCTTGGGCGGGGCGGATGGCGACCATCGGAAGAGGTGTAGAATGCGCTTGCGGCGGAGAAAGTAAATAGGTAATTCAGTACCGAATTACAGAATACGGGAACGCCATGGCCGACACTGCGCCCATCGACTTCCGCACTGCGCCCGATCGCTACCGGCACTGGAAGCTCGCCCTGGAGAACGGGGTGGCCTACCTCACCATGGATGTGAACGAGGATGCGGGGCTTCGACCCGGCTACAAGCTCAAGCTCAATTCCTACGATCTCGGCGTCGATATCGAGCTCGCCGATGCCGTGCAGCGCCTGCGCTTCGAGCATCCCGAGATCGGCGCCGTGGTCGTGCGCAGCGAGCGTGACCGTGTTTTCTGCTCGGGCGCCAACATCAACATGCTCGGGCTTTCGAGTCACGACCACAAGGTGAACTTCTGCAAGTTCACGAACGAGACGCGGCTTGCGATCGAGGATGCAACCGAGAATTCCGGCCAGAGCTATATCTGCTCGATCAACGGCATTGCCGCCGGCGGCGGCTACGAGCTGGCGCTCGCCTGCGATCAGATCCTGCTGGCCGATGACGGGTCGAGCGCGGTGTCGTTGCCCGAGCTGCCATTGCTGGCCGTGCTGCCCGGCACCGGCGGCCTGACACGGCTGGTCGACAAGCGGTTAGTGCGGCGCGACCATGCCGACTTCTTCTGCACCACGGCCGAAGGCGTGCGCGGCAAGCGTGCGCGCGAGTGGCGACTGGTCGACAAGCTGATCCCGCCCAGCAAGCTCGCCGACGAGACGCGGAAGATCGCCGAGGAGATCGCGGTTAAATCCGGTCGGCCGAAGGATGCCAAGGGCATCGCCCTGCCGACCGTCGAGCGCACCATCGAGGGCGACACAATCCGCTATCCTCATCTCGTCATCGAGATCGATCGCGACCGCCGGGCAGCACATTTCCGCGTCAACGGCCCGAGCAAGCCAGCGGCGGTCGACGCGAGTGGCATCCAGGTCGAAGGCGCGGCGTTCTGGCCGCTCGCCCTCGCCCGTGCGCTCGACGATGCGATGATGCATCTCCGGCTGAACGAGACCGAGATCGGCACCTGGGTGCTGCACAGCCAGGGCGACGGTGCGCAGGTCGAGGCCTACGACGCGCTCCTTGCCAGGGAAGCTTCGAACTGGCTGGTGCGCGAGATCGTTCTCTATTGGAAGCGCACGCTGAAGCGTCTCGATGTTTCCTCGCGCAGCCTGATCGCGCTGGTCGAGCCCGGGTCCTGCTTCGCGGGCACGCTGTTCGAGCTCGTGCTGGCCGCCGATCGTTCCTACATGCTCGAGGGCACGTTCGAGGGCTCCAACCTCCCGGAGGCGGAAGTAAGGCTGACCTCGATGAATTTTGGCCCCTACCCGATGGGCAATGGCCTGACGCGTCTTGCCACGCGCTTCCTCGCCGAGCCCAGGCATGTCGATGCGCTGAAGGAGGAGATCGGCGAGGCGATCGACGCCGGGCGCGCGGACGATCTTGGCCTCGTCACTTTCGCGCCCGACGACATCGACTGGGAGGACGAGGTACGGCTCGCCATCGAGGAACGCGCGGGCTTCTCGCCCGACGGCCTGATCGGCATGGAGGCCAACCTGCGGTTCGCCGGCCCCGAGACGATGGAGACCAAGATCTTCGCCCGCCTCTCGGCCTGGCAGAACTGGATCTTCCAGCGCCCCAACGCGACCGGCCCGGAGGGCGCGTTGAAGCTCTACGGCACGGGCAAGCAATCCAAGTACGACCGCAAGCGGGCTTAAGGAGGACCATCATGGCCATCGACTACAGCCAGCGCATTCCCAACAACGTCGACCTCTCTTCCGATCGCCGTCTGCAGCGCGCGCTGGAGAACTGGCAACCACGCTTCATCGACTGGTGGAAGGACATGGGGCCGGACGGCACCGCGAACTTCGATGTCTACCTCCGGACCGCCATTTCCGCCGAGGCCAACGGCTGGGCCAATTTCGGCTACGTGAAGATGCCGGACTATCGCTGGGGCATCTTCCTCGCCGGCCAGGATCCGAACCGCGTGATTGCCTACGGCGACAACAAGGGCAAGCCGGCGTGGCAGGAAGTCCCGGGCGAGCTGCGCTCCACCTTGCGCCGCCTGATCGTGACGCAGGGCGACACCGAGCCCGCGTCCGTGGAGCAGCAGCGCCTGCTCGGCAAGACCGCCCCGTCGCTCTACGACCTGCGGAATGTCTTCCAGATCAACTGCGAGGAAGGCCGGCATCTGTGGGCCATGGTCTACCTGCTGCACGCCTATTTCGGGCGTGACGGCCGCGAGGAGGCGGAGATGCTGCTGGAGCGTCACTCCGGCGATCCCGACAAACCGCGCATCCTGGGCGCCTTCAACGAGAAGACGCCGGAT
>DATEID010000416.1:0-13668 GCA_035279245.1 Reyranella sp. | reverse complement strand
CGGGCCGGAGGCCCGCGGTCCGGCAAGAGTCTATTTCTGAAACGCCCGCACCCGGCCCTGCAGGCCCTTGGTGGCGGCGATCATCAGCGGCATGTCGTTGCCCGCCAGGATCATCTTCATGCCCTTGCCGGTATAGAGCTTCAGCAGGTCCTCGTCGTAGGCGCCGCCCATGCCCGGCCACTTGCCGTGCTTTTTGCAGGCGGCCGCGACCGTGTCGGCGGCCGCCTGGACCTTGGCGTGACCGTTCTCACCCGGAATACCCAGTTCCATCGAAAGATCGCTCGATCCGATCAGCAGGCAGTCGATGCCCGGCACTGCGGCGATCGCCTCGGCGTTCTCGACCGCCTTCGGCGTCTCGATCATGACGGTGATCAGGGTGTTGTCGTCGCTCTGCTTGGTCATCTCTGCGAGCGGCATCGGTGCATAGTCGAACTGGGCCTGGCCGCCGCCGACCGACCGATGACCGCGCGGCGGGTAGCGCAGCTTGGCGGCGATCTCCTTGGCCTCTTCCGCCGTATCGACGTGCGGGATCACGACCCCGAGAGCGCCGCCGTCCAGCACGCGCGTGGCCATGGTGAGCTCGCCATAGGGGACGCGCACGATGGGGGCGATGCCGGAATCCTGGGCGGCGACGGCGATCTCGCAGGCCGTCTCGATCGACATCGCCCCGTGCTCGAGGTCGAGGAACAGCCAGTCATAGCCCGCCGCCTTCATGACCTTGATGATGTCGACATTGCGCACCAGCCGCACGCCGATGCCGATCGCGAGCTCGTTCTTCCTCAACCGCGCCTTGGCGGCGTTGACCGCGATGCCCATCGCCTTCTCCTCCGTGGCTTTCGCCTTTTGCCTGGCGCGGCTAAGCTAGACGCCATGACTTTCCATGTCGAACGGATCGACCATGTCGTGCTGCGCGTGCGCGACCTTGCCGGCATGGTGCGGTTCTACGAACAGGCACTGGGCTTCAAGGTCGAGCGCACGCTGGACAGGCTCCATCTCGTGCAGATGCGCGCCGGCGCCTCGATGCTCGACCTGGTACAGGCCGAGCGGCCGGAATCGGACGGCAACATGGATCACCTCTGCTTTCGCATCGAGCCGTTCGATCGGGATGCAATCGCGGCACGGCTCTCGCCCCTTGGCATTGCGATAGGCGAAACCGTCCAGCGCTATGGGGCAGAAGGCAGCGGACCGTCGGTCTATTTCAACGATCCCGAGGGCAACCAGATCGAGCTCAAGGGCGCGGCGCAATAGCGCTTGGCCGGTGCACACGATGTGTTAGCTTGCCGCGCTCGATCTGGAAGCCGATCGCGCTCGTGTGGGAGGAAATTTGATGCGTCTTCGTCTGGCAATGCTGGCGGCCGGAGTGGCCGGTCTTGTGACGGCTGCGTCACCGTCATTTGCGCAGAAGCAGGGCGGGACGCTGCGACTTCCCCATCGCGAGAATCCGCCCAGCGCCTCAGTTCTCGAGGAGTCGACGGTATCGGTCGTCGAGCCCTTCATGTCGGTGTTCAACAACCTGGTGGTGTTCGACCCGAACGAAAAGACCAACAGCCCCGATCACATCGTGCCCGATCTGGCCGAAAGCTGGTCGTGGAGCGACGACAAGACCAAGCTCACCTTCAAGTTGCGCCAGGGCGTGAAGTGGCACGATGGCCAGCCCTTCACCGCGAAGGATGTGAAGTGCACCTTCGACGCGGTGAGCGGCCTCGACGACAAGTCGGACATCATCCGCAAGAGCCCGCGCAAGATCTGGTACCAGAACCTCAAGGAAGTCTCGACCAACGGCGACTACGAGGTGACCTTCACGCTGGGCCGCCCGCAATCGTCGTTCATGTCGATGCTCGCCTCGGGCTATGCGCCGATCTATTCCTGCCACGTATCCGGCCGCCAGATGCGAACCAAGCCGATCGGCACCGGTCCCTTCAAGGTGACGGAGTTTCGGCGCAACGAGGGGATCAAGCTCGTGCGCAACCCCGACTACTGGAAGAAAGGCCATCCCTATCTCGACGCCATCGAGTGGAAGATCGTGCCCAACCGCGCCACGCGCATGCTGGGCTTCCAGTCCGACGAGTTCGACATGACGTTCGACTCCGACGTCACGTTCCCGCTGCTGAAGGACGTGAAGGCACAGCGGCCTGACGCGATCTGCGAGGCGCGGCCGACGAACGTCAACTCGAACATCCTGATCAATCGCGACGCGCCGCCGTTCAACAATCCGGACGTGCGCCGCGCCTTGGTCGATGCCATCGACATACATGCCTTCTCCGAGATCCTGAGCCAGGGCCACGATCTCGACGGCGCCGCGATGCCGCCGCCGCCTTTCGGCAAATGGGGCATGCCCAAGGAGATGCTGGCGTCGCTGCCCGGCCATTCGCCCGACGTGGAGAAGAGCCGCGCGGAAGGCCGCAAGATCATGGAGAAGCTGGGCTACACGGCCGACAAGCCGCTCAAGATCAAGGTCGCGACCCGCAACATCGCGATCTACCGCGACCCCGCGGTGATCCTGATCGACCAGCTCAAGAAGGTCCATATCGAGGCCGAGCTGGATCCGATCGACTCGTCGGTCTGGTACAACAAAATTGCCAAGAAGGATTACCAGATCGGCATGAATCTGACGGGCGTATCGGTCGACGATCCAGACGTGAATTTCTATGAGAACTTCTACTCGAAGTCCGAGCGCAACTACACGGGCTACAACAACCCCGAGGTCGACAAGCTGATCGACCAGCAGTCGGCCGAGCCCGACTTGGACAAGCGCAAGAAGCTCGTGTGGGAGATCGAGAAGAAGCTGGCCGAGGACGTGGCGCGTCCAGTGATCGGCTGGAATGTCGCCAACACCTGCTGGTCGCCGAAGCTCAAGGGCGTCAACCTCCAGGTGAACAGCATCTACAATGGCTGGCGCTTCGAAGACTACTGGCTCGACAAGTAAGGGACGGCGATGGGAGCCTACCTCGTCAGGCGTCTATCCTTGATGGCAGTGACGTTGGTCGGGATGTCGATCCTGATCTTCGTCCTGCTGCGGCTGGTCCCGGGAAATGTCGCCGACATTCTTGTCGACGCGACCGGCAACGACGACCCCAAGGAGAAGGCGAGGATCGTCCACGAGCTCGGCCTCGACCGACCCATCGCCGAGCAGTACTGGCAGTGGATCGATGGCTTGGCGCACGGTGACCTGGGTTACGCCTACGTTTCCGAGCGTCCGGCCATCGAGGAAATCGGTCCGCGCATCCCGATCAGCGCCAAGCTGGCGGGGCTCGCCATCTTTTTCGCCATCCTGTTCGGGGTGCCGCTCGGGGTGGTGAGCGCGGTGCGGCAGAACACGCGGCTCGACTATATATTGCGCGTGGTGAGTCTCAGCGGGCTGTCGTTCCCGTCCTTCTGGCTCGGCCTCCTGGTCTTGATGGCGGCCGTACAATGGTTCGGGAAGGTCCCGATTTACGACTCCGACGCGCACGGCTTCTTTGCCCAGGTCAAGATGCTCATCCTGCCGGCGATCACCGTGGGCTTCCGCAGCTCGGCCCTGATCATGCGCCTTACGCGCTCGTCCATGCTCGAGGTGCTGCGCCAGGACTATGTCCGGACGGCTCGGTCGAAAGGCGCCTCCAACGCGTCCGTGAACTATGACCATGCGCTGCGCAATGCACTGTTGCCGGTGGTGACGGTGATCGGTATCGAGGCGGCATTCCTGGTGGGCGGGCTGATCGTGACCGAGACCGTGTTCAACATTCCGGGCGTTGCCCGCTTCCTGGTCGAGGCGATCCGTTGGCGCGACTATCCGATCGTGCAGAACCTCACGATGCTGATCGCCTTCATCGTGGTGACCATGAACTTCCTGGTCGACATGGCCTATATGGCCCTCGACCCGCGCATCAAGTTCGCAGGCTGACGCCATGGCTGTGATCGACCATGAGGCTGCGCTGGCCCGCGCCGGCGCCAACGTCACCGGCTGGTGGAGCCGGCTGCTGTTCTTCGCGCGGCGCTATCCGCTGGGCGCCGTTGGAGCGGTGATCGTCACGCTCTTCGTGCTGACGGCGGTATTCGCCGATTTCATCGCGCCGGTCGATCCCACAGCCACCAACGCCAAGTTCTCGCTGGCGCCGCCCGGCGGCATGTTCCTGCTGGGCGCCGATTTCATGGGCCGCGACATGTTCAGCCGCATCATCCACGGCGCCCGCATCTCGTTGGCGGTCGGCGTGGGCGCGATGGGGCTCGGCGTGATGATCGGCATCGCCGTGGGTCTGACCAGCGGCTATCTCGGCGGCTGGGTCGATCTCGCCCTGCAGCGCGTGATGGACATCATGCAGGCGCTGCCGCTCCTGGTGATGGCGATCATAATGGCTGCTTCGCTGGGGCCGTCGCTGCGCAACACCATCATCGCCATTGCCATCCCCCTGGTGCCGAACGTGGCGCGCGTCGTGCGGTCGAGCACGCTTTCGCTCCGGGAGCAGCCGTTCGTCGAGGCGGCGCGCGCCGTCGGCATGGGCGAGCTGCGCATCGCCGTGCGCCACGTGCTTCCCAACACGCTGGCCCCGCTCATCGTGCTGGCGACCGCGCAGCTCGGCTCGGCGATCCTGGTCGAGGCTTCGCTTTCCTTCCTGGGCCTGGGCGTGCCCGAGCCGCATCCCTCGTGGGGACGCATGTTGTCTGAATCGGCGGCCGAATATGTTCGCACCGCGCCCTGGCTGGTCATATGGCCGGGCGTTGCGATCAGTCTCACGGTGTTCGGCACCAACCTGCTGGGTGACGCGCTGCGCGACCTGCTCGACCCGCGGCAGCGCTCATGACGGCGCAGCTCGAAGTCGAGAATCTCGGCACCTGGTTCTACACCCGCCACGGCATCGTCAAGGCCGTGGACGGCGTCGATTTCCGGGTGGCAGCCGGCGAGACCCTGGCGATCGTGGGCGAGTCGGGCTGCGGCAAGAGCATGACCGCTCTGTCGCTGATGCGTCTCATTCCCGATCCGCCCGGCCGCATCGTGTCGGGCTCGATTCGGCTCGGCGGCCGCGATCTGCTGTCGCTCAGCGAAGAGGAGATGCGCAAGGTGCGCGGCAACGAGATCTCGATGATCTTCCAGGAGCCGATGACCTCGCTCAATCCGGTGATGACCATCGGCAAGCAGATCTCCGAGGCGCTGATCCTGCATCGCGACATGGATCGCAAGCAGGCCCTGAAGCGCGCCGTCGAGATGCTGGACCTGGTGCGCATCCCCGAGCCCAAGCAGCGCGCGAAGGAATATCCACATCAGCTTTCCGGCGGCATGCGCCAGCGCGCCATGATCGCTATGGCGCTCGCTTGCAATCCCAAGGTGCTGATCGCCGACGAGCCGACCACGGCGCTCGACGTCACCATCCAGGCGCAGATCCTCGACCTGATGGTCGAGCTGCAGCGCGAGTTCGGCGCAGCGGTGCTGCTGATCACCCACGATCTCGGCGTGGTGGCTGAAACGGCACGGCGCGTGATCGTGATGTATGCCGGGCGCAAGGTCGAGGAGGCCGAGGTGGGCGAGCTCTTCGCCCGGCCGCTTCATCCCTACACCGTCGGCCTGATGGCCTCGATCCCGCGCCTCGAGCTGATGCGCGGCGACGAGAAGCGCAACGACGCACGCTTGCAGGAGATTCCCGGCATCGTGCCGCCGCTCTTCGCCCTGCCGCCGGGCTGCGCCTTTGCGCCGCGCTGCTCCAGGGCGGACGATCTCTGCCGACGCGAGCGGCCCGACTACAAGGAGAAGCGGCCCGGCCACTGGGCGGCTTGCTGGCACAGCGATGGCTGAAGCGACGCCGATCCTCGAGGTCAAGGACCTCAAGAAGCATTTCCCGGTGCGCAAGGGCCTGCTGCGTCGCACGGTCGGTCACGTCTATGCCGTCGACGGGATCAGCTTCTCGATCGGCGAGGGCGAGACCTTGGGGCTCGTCGGCGAATCCGGCTGCGGCAAGTCGACGGCAGGGCGCGCGGTGCTGCGCCTGATCGAGCCCACATCGGGCAAGATCGCCATGACCGGCCGCGACATCACCCGCCTTCCGAAGAAGGAGCTGCGGCCCTACCGGCGGCAGATGCAGATCGTCTTCCAGGACCCGTTCTCCTCGCTCAACCCGCGCATGACGGCAGGCGATATCGTCGGCGAGCCGTTGCTGGTCCACGGCATGGGACGTGGCAAGGAACGGCGCGAGCAGGTGGCGGCGCTGTTCGAGCGGGTGGGTCTCAGGCCCGCGCAGATGGCCAACTATCCGCACCAGTTCTCGGGCGGCCAGCGCCAGCGCATCGGTATCGCCCGTGCACTCGCCCTCGGACCGAAGCTGATCGTGGGCGACGAACCGGTCTCGGCGCTGGACGTCTCGATCCAGGCGCAGGTGATCAATCTCCTGCAGGACCTGCAGCGCGAACGGAAGCTTTCCTATCTCTTCATCTCGCACAATCTCGCGGTGGTGGAGCATATCAGCCACCGCATCGCCGTGATGTATCTCGGCCGTATCGTCGAACATGCCGACACGCGCTCGATCTTCACCCGGCCCCAGCACCCCTACACCGAGGCGCTGCTGTCGGCCGTGCCCGTGCCCGATCCCACTGTGAAGCGCGAGAAGCGCCTCGTGCAGGGCGACGTGCCGAGCCCGGTCAACCCGCCGGCCGGCTGCCATTTCCATACGCGCTGCCCTTACGCCGTCGCCCGCTGCAAGGTCGAATCGCCCCCGCTGCGCGAAATCGCGCCCGGCCATCACGTTTCCTGCCATCTGCGCTAGACTGAAAGTTGGTGTCGTCCCGAACGAAGTGAGGGATCTTTCATCTGCGCCGTGAAAGATCCCTCGCTCCGCTCGAGATGACACAAGCGGGCTCAGCCGCAACGAGCGGGCGGGACGGACGGAGGAAACGGAACGATGGCCGATTGGGACTACATCATCGTGGGCGGCGGCTCGGCGGGCTGCGTGCTGGCGAACCGGCTGACGGAGGACGCCAACGTCAAGGTCCTGCTCCTGGAGGCAGGACCGCGCGACAAGTCGATCTGGATCGACGTGCCGGTGGGTTTCACCAAGCTCCTGAACCACGACAAGTTCAACTGGAACTTCGAGATGGAGGCGGAGGAGGGCATGGCGGGCCGCCGCATCCCCTGTCCGCGCGGCCGCACGCTAGGCGGCTCGAGCTCGATCAACGGCATGCTCTATGTCCGCGGCCAGCCGCTCGACTACGACACCTGGGCGCAGCTCGGCAATCGCGGCTGGTCCTACGAGCAGATCCTGCCCTACTTCAAGAAGTCGGAGAATTACGAGGGCAAGGGCGATCAGTCGCGCGGCAAGGGCGGTCCGCTGAACGTCGCCGACATGTGCGAGCGCCACGATCTCTGCGACGCCTTCATCGACGCCGCCGTCGCGAGCGGCTACCCGCGGAACAAGGACTACAACAACGGCAACCAGGAAGGCTTCGGCTACTATCAGGTGACGATGAAGAACGGCAGGCGCTGGTCGACCGCACGCGCCTTCCTCGATCCGATTCGTCAGCGCCCGAACCTGCGCATCGAGACGGACGCCCTGGTGAGCAAGATCCTGCTGGAAGGCAAGCGCGCCGTCGGCGTGGCCTACACGGCCCATGGCCGGGCGCGCGAGGCACGTTGCGGCCGCGAGGTCGTCGTTTCGTGCGGCGCGGTACAGTCGCCGGGCGTGCTGGAGCATTCCGGCATCGGCCAGCCCGAGCTGCTTCGGAAGCTGGGAATCGAGGTGAAGCACGAGCTGAAGGGCGTAGGCGAGAACTACGGCGATCATTTCGCGCCGCGCATGAACTGGCGGGTGAAGCTGCCGATCACGCTCAACGAACAGACGCGCGGTATCAACATGGTGAAGGAGATCGTGAAGTACTACGCCACGGGCCGCGGCATCCTCACCTGGACGGCCGGCATCGTGTATGGCTTCGTGCGCACGCGGCCGGGGCTGGAGACGCCGGACATGCAGTTCCACATGGCGCACGCCAGCTACGATTCGGCGCAGAAACGGCTGCTGGAACGCGAACCCGGCATGACGGTCACGATCGGGCAATGCCGGCCTGATTCGCGCGGCTCGATCCACATCAGGTCGGCGACGCCTGGGGCGGAGCCGGCGATCCGGCCGAATTTCCTGTCGGCCCAGACCGATCGCGACTGCACGGTGGCTGGCATGCAGATCGCCCGCAAGATCGTCTCTCATCCGTCTCTGGAAAAATACATCGCGTTCGAGAACAAGCCGGGCAAGGACGTGAACACCTACGACGAATGGTTGTCCTTTGCGCGAGCCAACGGCCAGACGACGTATCATGTCGTCGGCACCTGCAAGATGGGCCACGATCCGATGGCGGTGGTCGACGATCGGCTGCGCGTGCATGGGCTGGCCGGACTGCGGGTGATCGACGCCTCGATCATGCCGACCGTGACCTCGGGCAACACCAATGCGCCCACGATCATGGTGGCCGAGAAGGGCGCCGACATGGTCAAGGAGGACGCCAAGGCCGGCGCGAAACTAGCAGCCTGAATCGAGGCAGTCGCTAACCGTCCGTCGTCGCCGGCTCGCCGAGGGAAAGCATCAGGCGGTTGGCCCAGTTGAAGAACGAAGCGGCGTTGATGACGTCGACGATCGCCAGATCGTCGAGTCCGACATTGCGTAAACGTTCGACATGCTCCGGCCCGAAGTCGATCGGGATCGAGGTGAGGGCGACCGACGCGGCCACGATCGCGTTCCAGCGCGGGTCGAGGTCGGCGCTGACGCCCCGGTCGAGGAGCTTCTGCACATCGCCTTCGCGCTTGGAATAGACCGCCGCGTGACGGGCATGGACCGACGCGCAGTAGATGCAGCCGTTCAGCCGCGATGTTGCAGCGGCCGCCAGCTCGCGCTCAGCGCGCGGCAGGCCGGCCTGCGGATTGTAGAAGATGTCCTTGTCGGTGCGCGTGCGCGCCTCGAGGATGTCGGGATCGCGCGCGAGCAGGCGGAAATAGGCCGACTTCGCGCGCGCCGCGTCGACCAGGCTTTCCTTCTGGCGCGGCGTCAGCGCCTCTTCGGCCGCAGGCTCCAGCCAGGGCAGCCAGTCGAGCATATCGCGCGTGAAGGTCACGGGCTCGGTGTGCGACGGCGGGGCCAGGGTCTTCTCGCTCATGCAGCCCTCGCAGTCAGCACCTTTAGGCCCGCGACGACGCGGATCTGGAAGGCCAGAAAGGAAACGAGCTGGGACAAGGTCACCACCTCGGTCGTCGACCAGCCGGCGTCGAGCATGGCCTGCAACGAGGCGGGCGCAGCGTCGCGCGGATGGAAGACCAGCATGTGCGTGTGCTCGAACGCCGTCGCGAGGCGCGGGCCCAGGATGTGCCGCGCCGTCGGCCCGACCGCATAGACCATGCCGTCGCTGTTCTCGAGACTGAGGGGCCCTGCCGGATAATGACCGTAAGGGCCGTGCGCCCGGGCTTCGAAGGCCTCCGACGCCACGGCGACCTGCAGCTCCGGCGAAGCGCCCGTGCCGACAAGCTGCTCCTTGTAGAAGTCGCGGGTTTCCTCGCGCCCGTGCAGGGCCGCAACGAAGGCGGCGACGGCAAAGCGCTCCCGAAGGCTAAAGGTCCCTGGTTCCTTCGGCGAAAACAGCGCGTCGTAACTCGCCTGTGCGTGCCGACGCGCCTCCGGCCGGTTGTCGCGCGCCTTGTCCAGCGCCGAGCCGGGTGCGATGCCGGCCAGTCTGTCGATGATGTCGGCCGTCATGCCACCCTCCGCGCGCTTTCCGCCCGGCCCGGCGACCAGCCCAGCGCCGGCGCGACCTTCTCGGCGAAGAGTTCGATGGAGCGCAGGATGTAGGGATGCGGCGGGTCGATCGAGTGTACCTGCATGGTGAGATCGGTCGCGCGCTGCAGCGTGGTGTCCGCCTCCAGCGAGGCGATCACCGCCTCGGCCGTGCCGACATGCACGTCCATCGCGGTGATGATGTCGCCCACGAGATTGCCCGAGGCGAGATTGCCGGTGGCAGCCAGCCGATGGCGCATGCGCATCAGGCCTTTCTCGGCAAGCCGCATCGCCTCGTCCTGGTCGTCGGCCACGAACACCGTGCGCGAGGCGAGGATGCGCGGCGTGCGCCCTTTCGGCAGGGCTTCGAGATAGGCGTCGATCATCGGATTCTGGATGTCGGCGAGCGACGCTCCCAGCGCGTCCGGTGCCCGCGGCTGGGTGCGCGAAAGCATCAGCCCGTCGCCCGCCAGCCCTGCCCGGCGCGCGCCCGACACGGTGAAGGTCGCCTGCCAGATCCGATCCGCGAGGGGCGGGTTGGCGGGGTAGAGGCGGTCGCCGCCCGGCAGGGGCCGGTCCGCGAGCGCCGTCCGCAAGAGATCGAGGTGGTGGTCGAACAGGCTGTGCCGCTTGTCGCTGTCGAGGCCGAAGGCGGCGAAGGCCGTCATGTTGCCGCCGGGCCCGACACCGAGCTCGAGGCGTCCTTCGCTCAACAGATCGAACACCGAAGCGTCCTCGGCGACGCGGATCGGGAGCTCGAGCGGCAGGGTGACGATGCCCGTGCCCAGCCGGATGCGCGGCGTCCGGGCGGCCACATGCGACAGGAAGACGAAGGGGGCAGGCAGCCCACCCTCCGCCTCATGGAAGTGGTGTTGCGCGATCCAGGCCGAATCGAAGCCGAAACGCTCGGCATGAGCGATCTGTGCGGCGGCAAGCCGGTAGCGCTCGGCGGCATCGGCTTCGTCCAGCAACCGGGTGAAAAAGCCCAGTCGCTGGATGGAGATAGGGGCGGTCATTGCCCCAACTTGGCGTGGAAGCTGGGGCAGATGCAAGCCGTGCGGAGTCCCCGATTCAGCCGCCCAGCAGCGCCGGCGCGGCCTTGACCTCCTGGCGTTCGACCTTTTTCACGATCTCCGTGAGCTTGGCATGAGTCGGGGCCGGGACGCCGATGTAGTTGCCGCGGTCGGCGATGTAGCCGTTCATGAACTCGATCTCGGTGCGGCGCCCCTTGCGGATGTCCTGCGCCATCGAGGGGCGCTGGATGTCGGCGCGCGGGTTCGGGTTGGTGTTCGAGCCGGGCCGCATGATGGTCTCGATCTCGTCCAGCGCCGCCTTGTCGCCCTCGGAAGCCTTGGCCAGGGTCTCGGGTTCCATCTTGCCGATCTTCTCGATGTGGTAGCCCAGCGCCTGGCCGACGCGCACCGCCTCGCCGCCGAGCTTGATCGAGAAGCGGCGGATCGCATCGTTGCGGTCGCAGTCGGTGCCGGTGAGGCCGGTCGCGGCCGAGACGCCGTTCTTCATGCCGTTCTGGCAGAGCTTGGACCAGCGCTCGCCCCAGAGATTGGTCGTGGTCTTGGCGCTGTCGATGCGGCTCACCATGGCATGCAGCTCCTCGACGCGCTTGGTGATGCGGCCGTGCACCTCGCCGACGCGGAAAACCGTGTGCTTGTCGCCGCCCTTGGCGACGGTGCGGCGGATGCGGGCCGGTTCGTACATGTCGACCGAGATCAGCGACGCCACCATGCCTACCGTCTTGCCCCAGCCGACGACACCGGCGATGCGCTCCTCGTTCAGGCAGTTCTGCAGCGACACCACATAGCCGTCCGGTGCGAGATACTGCTTGATGAGCGCGGTGGCCCATTCGGTGTCGTAGGACTT
Source organism: Reyranella sp. (assembly GCA_035279245.1). GTDB lineage: Bacteria > Pseudomonadota > Alphaproteobacteria > Reyranellales > Reyranellaceae > Reyranella. The sequence goes on along the minus strand of DATEID010000416.1, from coordinate 2,077 downwards.
CATCGACACGAAGGCGATGTCGATCGGCTTCTGGCGAGAAAGCTCCTGAATCTCGGTGAGATGCATGGTCTTGGCGTTCTTGACCGTGAATTTCTCCTCGGGCGTCACGCCGTCGAGCTCCAGGCCGCGGCTGCGGATGGTCTCGATGTTCTCCGGCCAGAAGTCGATCAGCGTGACGTCCTCGCCCGTCCTGGCGAGATAGCCACCGACATAGCCGCCCAAGGCGCCGACACCAACGACCGCGATCCGCTTGCCCATCTATTCCTCCTTCATCAAATCCGACCTCATGCTGAGGAGGGCGCATCGCGCCCGTCTCGAAGCATGGAAACATCAAGACTGGGGCCACCCTTCGAGACGTGGCCTGCGGCCGCTCCTCAGGGTGAGGTGGGTTAACCTGACGGCAGCGTGGCGAGAAACGCCTCGACCGCCTGATTGAAACGCGCGGGCTGGTGCAGGTTGGCCGCGTGGCCCGCGTCGGGAACGACCGCTTTGGTCGCGCCCTTGATCTTGGCCGCCATATAGTCGGTGGCGGCGATAAAGTTGGTGTCGTCGGCGCCGACCAGCACCAGCGTCGGCACTGCAATGCTGTTGAGCGAGCGGATCACCCGGTCGTTCTGCTGTGCCAGCATGCCGCGCGCCGCCCCTGCAAGACCGGTCGCGTCGCGATGCCGGGTGAGCTTGACCTCGTCACTGGAATTGAGCGCGGCGAGCCCTTTGCTATGGAAGGCGTCGGCACGCTGGTTTGCGGTCTCGTTCCACTTGGCGCGCGCCTCGTCCTTCTTGAAGCCGGGGCCGGTGTCGAACAGCATCAACGCACGCACACGCTCGGGATGGCTGGCATGGAAGGCGAGTGACATGTAGCCGCCCAGCGAAAGGCCGGCGATAATCGCCTTGTCGACGCCTGCCGTGTCGAGCAACGCCCGCATGTCACCGACGGTCAGCGCTTCGGAATAGAGGCGCTGGTCGGTCGGGTAGTCGCTGTCGCCATGGCCGCGCATGTCCCAGACGATCACCTGATAGCGGTCCTTCAGCGCCGCCACCTGACCGTCCCACATGCGGCTGGTAGAGCTGTAGCCGTGGCTTAGTAAGATCGTCGGGCCTTTGCCATGGATCTCGTAGTGGATCTTCACACCATCGCGGTCGAGCTTGGCCATCATTCCTTCACGCGCGTTTCGGCGCGTGCCTTCTCGAGATAGCGATCGGCATCCTCCCGCAGGAGCAGCCGGTCTTTCACCAGTCGATCCACGGCCGCCTTCACTTTGGCGACATAGTCGGCGCGATTCTTGTAGCGCGCCGCGATCTTCTCGGCAGGGAAGGCGAGGTAGCTGCCGTCGCGGTCGGCCAATTCGCCGCGCGGATAGGGCGGCTTGTATTCGTTCCAGCCGGTATAGGCCGCAAGTGGCACGGCGATGTCGGGCAGGCGAACGCCGCCCACCTCGTTGCCGTCGTCATCGACACGGCACACCAGAGTGCGATAGGCGCGCTCGGCCGGCTTGGGATCGACCCAATCGCCGGGTAGCGCGACCTCGTTGGCAACCCTGACTACGGCCGCTCCCGGAATAGCGGGAAATCCTGTTTTGTCCGGCTCGACCAACGTGCCGTCCTGGAGTGTGGGCACCGCGCTCGGCGGCGGTGGCTTGCCCGATACCACCCACTCGTCCAGGGCGACGAGCAGCGCCCGCAGCGCCGGCATCGGGCTGTGCGGATTGCGCGGATTGAGGTTTGGGCCGGGATCGGCAGTGGCGCCGAACCGGCCGCCATGCTGCGTTCCGGCGATCATGTAGAGGCGCGAATTCTCCGGCAGCGCGACGTCCTTCATGCCGAGCGGATCGGTGGTGAGGAGCGATGCACCCTTCTGCCAGTATTCGGTCGAGGTGTTTGTCTCGATCAGCTTGGGATCGCTGTCGTCGCCCTGGAACAGCGAGCCCTTCCGGCCGGTCAGCGGATCGGCGAGGGCAGCGGTCGAAAAGGGGAACCAGGCCTCCGGATAGCCATGATCCTCATGCTGGGTGTTGGTCCGCGCCGGCTGGCCGAACGGCACATTGAAGAAAATGCGGCCGGCGCCCGCGGTGTGCGT
>DATEID010000415.1:0-31486 GCA_035279245.1 Reyranella sp. | reverse complement strand
CGTTCGACGAGCTTGCAAAGCTGCGGCTCGACGAACGAGGGCATGGCTCGGACCTTCTTCACCTTCACCTTCGACTCGGGCAGGCTCGCCCGCGCGCCGCCGCCTTTGCGATTGCTCTCCCAGACGGCGCCCGCGGACCGCCGCTTGGCGGTCATGAAGGGCGTCGGCGCCTTGCCGGTGCCGAGCGCGATCTCCTTCAGGCTGCGGCCAGAGGCAATCGAGGTCGGATCCTTCAGCAACCGATCGCCTTCACCGTCGACCGCCGCCTCGTCGCGGTGCTTGATCAGAAGCCAGTTGGTGCGCTTGCTGCCGCGATTGCGCTCGCGATCCCATTTCATGCGGACCAACACCCATCCGCCGCTCAGGCGTTCGCCGACTAACGAGAACTTGAGATCGCCGCGCCTCAGCCCCTCATGCGGATCGCCCTCCGGGATCCAGTAGCCGCGGTCCCAAAGCTGCACCGTGCCCCCGCCATATTGGCCCTTGGGAATAGTGCCTTCGAAATCGCCGTAGTCGAGCGGGTGATCCTCCACCTCCACCGCCAATCGCCTGTCATGCGGATCGAGAGACGGCCCTTTGGTGACGGCCCACGACTTGAAGACGCCGTCGAGCTCCAGGCGGAAATCGTAGTGGAGCCGTGTCGCATCATGTCGCTGGATCACGAACCGCAACTGCTCTCCGGCCGGTACCGCCGCTTTGCCCGAAGGTTCATCGGTCAGGCTGAAGTCGCGTTTGGCTCGATAAGAGGCCAGGTTGTCCCTGCGCATCAAAGACCTCGGCTGCACAGTCAGGTGAACGTGGGGCCCCGGGAGCGGTTCCGCTACTTGCCGATGCAGAAGTCGCGGAAGATCACATCGAGGAGTTCGTCGATGCGCACTGTACCGGTGATGCGGCCAAGCGCCCGCATCGCGAGGCGCAGATCCTCCGCCGCCAGCGCGACCTCGGACGCACCGAGTGCACGACCGAGCGCGGCTTCGGCGTCGCGGAGCGCCTCGCGATGGCGAACGCGCGTCAGCGGCGGCGCAGCGCCTCGACCTTGTTCCATCAGGAGGCCCGCCGAACGTTGCAGGCGCACCAGCAGCTCGGGCAAGCCCATTCCCGATTTGGTTGAAAGCGGCACGACGCCGACCGCCTGTGCAGGCTGCAGATCGATCTTGTTCACCACCACGATGTCGTGCGTCGCCTCCCAGCGTTCCCCTTTCGTCAGCTCGGCCATTGCTGCTTTCCAGTCGGTCGTCGCGTCGAGCACCAGCAGGCGGAGGTCGGCCGCTTTGGCATGCGCCAGTGCGCGCCGTACACCCTCTTGCTCGATCGCGTCGCCCGTATCGCGCAGGCCCGCCGTGTCGGCCAGCACCACCGGCCAGCCGCCGAGATCGAGATGGACCTCGATTACATCGCGTGTCGTGCCGGCGGTCTCCGAAACGATCGCCGCCTCCCGGCGCGCCAGCAGGTTGAGTAGCGAGGACTTGCCCGCGTTTGGCGGGCCGATGATGGCGATGCCGAGGCCCTCGCGCAGCCGCTCGCCGCGCCTGTCCTCGAGATGGTCGGCGATCTCGGCCTTGAGCTCGGCGATCGAGACGTGCACCTCCTCGCCGATGCCCGCCGGCAGGTCCTCGTCGGGAAAGTCGATGGCCGCCTCGAGATGGGCAAGCGCGCGCAGGCCGAGCGTGCGCCAATCCTCGTAGAGGCGGTGCAGGGCGCCACCCATCTGTAGCAGTGCCTGGCGGCGCTGCTGGTCGGTCTCGGCGGCCACGAGATCGGCAATGGCCTCGGCTTCGGTGAGGTCGAGCTTGTTGTGCTCGAAGGCTCGGCGGGTGAATTCACCCGGTTCGGCAAGTCGGCAAAAGCCCAATTTTTGAATGGCGGCAAGGGCCGAATGGACCACCGCACGCCCTCCGTGGAGGTGCAGTTCGGCCATCGTCTCGCCGGTCTCCGAATGGGGCGCCTCGAACCAGACGACGAGCCCGCGGTCGATCACCTCGGCCGTCAGCGGGTCAACAAGGCTGCGTACTGCCATGCGGCGCGGCGGCGGGAGCGCCGGATCGCGGGCCGAATGGCCGCGCTCAAAGGCATGCGGCTCGGTCAGGAAAATCAGCGCGTCGGCGGCGCGCGGGCCGCTCAGGCGGATGACCGCCAGGGCGCCGGGCTGAGCACGCGAGGGAGCCGGCGTGCCGAGTGCGTAAATCGTCGCGTTTTCCATCACTGCTTCCGCGCCGGCGGCCGCGCAGCAGGAGCCGCGACCGGCCGGACCGTCACCTCGCCAGCGATCTTCTCGTAGAGCGACGGCGGGATGATCCAGCGCTCGACCAGGTCGGTCTTGGCCTTGAAGGGCCGCGCCCGGATGATCGCATCCGCACGCACCTCACCGATCCCCTCCAGCTCCATGAGAGCGTCGCGACTCGCCGAATTGAGGTCGATCGGCCCCCCAGTCGGCGTCGGACGGGGCTGAGCACCGACCGGTCCGACAAGCAGCACCATCCCGGAAAGCACCAGGAGCGTCAGATGCTTGACCGGTCGGCAAGGAAGGCGTCGGCAGGGAAAGCCTCGTTCTGTCATCGGCGCACGATCACGATAAGCTGGCCTCCCTGTTTTATGGCCGGCGCGGCCTGTAGTATCGGCCCGCATGGCCACGCCCTACGATCATATCCCAGACCGCCGCGCGATCATCCGCCGCCGCGCCCTGGAAGAGGCTTTGGCCAAGCTGGTCGAAGGCGTGCCGACCGGCAATGAACCCCCGCGCCCGCAAGTGCTTGCCCTCCTGCGCGGCGCCTTGACCCCGGGGCGGACCGAGATCCGACGGCGCTTCGAGGCGCCAGGTCCCTTGCACAACGACGGTCCGGCCGTGCTGGCTGCCACCTGTTTCCTGATGGATCAGCTGGTGCGGGTTATCTTCGATTTCGCCGACACGCGAGTCTATCCTGCCGCCAATCCCAGCGCTGCCGAGCGGCTCGGCCTGATGGCCACCGGCGGCTTCGGGCGCGGCGAGCTGGCGCCTCTCAGCGACCTCGATCTCCTGTTCCTGCGCCCCTACAAGCAGACGCCGCGCGGCGAGCAGATCGTCGAGTACATGCTCTATCTCCTGTGGGACCTCGGACTGAAGGTGGGGCACGCCACCCGTACCGTGGAGGAGAGCCTGCGCTATGCCGAGCGCGACCAAACGGTGCGCACGGCGCTTCTGGAGGCACGCTATCTGTGGGGCGACCGCGCGCTTTGCGACGAGCTGAAGAAAAGCTTCGCCCAGCGTTTCGGCAGCGGCGATGGCCGCGACTTCGTGGAGGCCAAGCTCAACGAGCGTGACCAGCGCCACCTGCGGATGGGCGATTCGCGCTATGTCGTCGAGCCCAACGTCAAGGAAGGCAAGGGGGGTCTGCGCGATCTGCACACGCTGTTCTGGATCGCCAAGTACCTGTACCGCGTGGCCAAGCCCGGCGAGCTGGTCGCGAAGGGGGTGCTGACCCGCGGCGAGGCTCGCCATTTCGAGCGTGCAGAGCGGTTTCTCACGACCGTGCGTTGCCACATCCATTATCTCACCGGACGAGCCGACGACCGACTCTCCTTCGACCTGCAGCGCGAGATCGCGACACGACTTGGCTACCAGGACCGCCCGGGCAGTCGTGGCGTCGAGCGCTTCATGAAGCACTACTATCTGCACGCGAAGACAGTCGGCGATCTGACTCGCATCTTCGTCGCGGCGCTCGAGGACAGCCACCGCCGCAAACCCAAGCTTGCTGCGCTCTGGCAAACGCTGCGGCCGCGTCAGCTCGGCGGCTTCCGCCTCGACGGCGAACGTCTGGCGGCAGCCATGCCAGATTCTTTCGAGAAGGATCCAATCAATATCCTGCGGCTTTTTCACGTCGCGCAGGAGAACGATCTCGACGTCCATCCTGCATCGTTGCGGCAAATCACCCAGACCATCCGCCTTGTCGACCGGCTACGCAACGATCCCGAGGCCAACCGCCTGTTCATGGAGATGCTGACGTCGCCGCGCGATCCCGAGACGACGCTAAGGCGGCTTAACGAGGCGGGCGTGCTGGGCCGCTTCGTGCCCGACTTCGGCCGGGTCGTGGCGCAAACTCAGCACGACATGTATCATACCTACACAGTCGACGAGCACACCATCCGGGCAATAGGCGTTCTCGCCAGCATCGAGAACGGCACGTTGAAGGAAGACCTGCCGGTCTCTACCGACATCGTGCACAAGATCCTGTCGCGTCCGGTGCTCTATCTTGGCGTGCTGCTGCACGACATCGCCAAAGGCCGCGGCGGCGATCACTCGGTGCTGGGCGCCGACGTCGCGCTCCAGCTCTGCCCTCGGCTCGGATTGAGCGCTGCCGAGACCGAGACCGTGGCCTGGCTGGTGCGCCACCATCTCGCCATGTCGGCCACGGCCTTCCAGCGCGATTTGATGGATCCCAAGACCATCGAGAGCTTCGCCGAGCTCGTCCAGTCTCCCGAGCGGCTGCGGCTTTTGCTGGTGCTCACCGCGTGCGATATCCGCGCCGTTGGACCCAATGTCTGGAACGGCTGGAAGGCGGCGCTGCTGCGCCAGCTCTACCATGCCACCGAGCATATCCTGTCCGGCGGCACCCTGTCGGGCGGTCGCAGCGAGCGTATCAAGACCGTGCAGGCGGAGATCGCCAAACGGCTGACCGCGTGGACTGAAGCCGAAAAGGATGAGCATTTCGCTCGTGGCTATCCCTCCTATTGGCTGTCTTTTCCGCCGGATACGCTCGTCCGGCAGGCGGAGCTGGTGCGACGCGCCGAGCGCGACCGTCAGCCGCTCGCCATCGAGCACCGTATCGATACCAGCCGGTCGGTCACAGAGGTCACGATCTACACGCTCGATACGCACGGCCTGTTTGCGCGGCTTGCCGGCGCCATGGCGATCAGCGGCGCCAACATCGTCGACGCCAAGATCTTCACCATGGCCAACGGCATGGCGCTCGACACCTTCTGGCTACAGGATCTCGACGGCAAGCCGTTCGACGGGCCGCAGCGTCTGGCGCGCCTCGCGGCACGGGTCGAGATCGCGCTCAGCAACCGCCTGGACATCGCCCGAGAGCTCGACAGCCAAAGGAACTCGTGGCCCCAGCGCGACCGCGTGTTCACGGTCGAGCCGCGCGTGCTGATGGACAACAATGCATCCGACACCTTCACCGTGATCGAAGTCAACGGACGAGACCGTCCAGGCTTCCTCCACGTGGTGACGCGCGCCCTTACGCGCATGAACCTGCAGATCGCCACCGCACATATCACGACCTATGGCGAGCGGGCGGTCGACGTGTTCTACGTCAAGGATCTGTTCGGCCTGAAGATCGTCAACCAGGACAAGCTGAAGCAGATCGCCGCGGAGGTAGAGAAGGCGATCCGCGAATTCGACAGCCGTTTCCATCCCCTGCCTACGGCGGCCGAATAAGAGGCGGCCAACAACGCCGCCAACGCGCCACAATTACGACCGAGCGTAGCGAAGACCGACTGCTCGGAGGAATGCCATGCGCTTATTGGCTTTTCTGCTTGCCGCTCTTCTCAGCCTTTCCGCCGCATCCTGCAGCGGGACACGCGTGGCGAACGCCCAGACGCTGTCGCCACCGACGCTCGCGCCGCTGGTCCGCCATGTCGCGCCGGCGGTGGTTAGCATTGCCATCAAGGGCCGGGTGGCGATGGCCCAAAACCCGCTTTTCAATGACCCCTTTTTCCGACAGTTCTTCGGCATTCCTCAAGGCCCGATCGAGCGGGAGATTCAGGCTGCCGGTTCCGGTGTCATCATCGATCCCCGCGAGGGGCTGATCGTCACGAATGCTCACGTCGTCGAGCATGCCGATCAGATCGAGGTGACGCTATCGGACGGCCGGACGCTCACCGCACATAAGATTGGCGCTGACCCGGGGAGTGACGTCGCCCTCGTGCAGGTTCCCGCAGGCGGCCTTTCCACGATCCCCATGGGCAATTCGGACGCCTTGCAGGTCGGCGATTACGTCATCGCCATCGGCAATCCGTTCGGCATCGGCCAGACCGTGACGCACGGCATCGTCAGCGCCGTCCATCGCACCGGTGTCGGCGACGATTCGCGGGAAAACTTCATCCAGACGGACGCTGCCATCAATCCGGGAAATTCCGGCGGCGCGTTGGTCGACATGAAGGGCGCGCTGGTCGGCATCAACACGGCGATCATCGGACCGAGCGGAGCCAATGTCGGCATCGGGTTCGCCATTCCCGTGAACACCGTACGCCGCGTCGTCGCCAGCCTGCTGCGCCGGACCACAGCCGGACGCTAACGGAGGCGCTGGCCACACGCTCAGCTTCGCTTCTCACGTGATCTCGGCTTGACGAACAGCGCCACAACCTCGGGATGACGTTCGCGTATCCGGCGTTCGAGCGAGGTCACGCTGCATTCGATCTGTGGCGTACGAAGGTCGTCGTCGAAATCGAGATTGAGGGCGGCGACGATCTGCTCCGGCGCAAGATGGACGGTGAAGACTCCGCTTGCTTCCTCGACTCCCGGTTCGCTGCCGGCCAAGGACATGATGGAGTCGCGCACCCGCTCGCTCGCCCGTTCTCCGATGAGCAGTTCCTTGCATTCGCGCGCGACCAGAATGGCAGTAACCGCCAGAACCAGGCCGATCAGTATGGACGCCACGCCGTCCAACTCCGGCATCGCGAAAGTATGTGCCGAGACCACTCCCGCACCGGCAATCGCGAGGCCGATCAACGCCGCCGTGTCCTCGAACAGGACCATGAAAGCCGGGGGATCCTTGCTGTCGCGGATAGCCTGCCAGTAGCCGCGATCATCAACCGTGGTCCGAAAGTTCCTGAACGCGACCCCCCACGAGGTCGCCTCGAACAGAAACGACAGGACGAGAACGATATAGTTCACTCCGACATTGGTGATGGGTTCGGGCGATCCGATGTGTATGACGCCTTCATAGATCGACGCGCCGGCGCCGGCCGTGAACAGCAGAAGCGCAACCATGAAGCTCCAGAAGTAGAGCTCGCGGCCGTAGCCCAGGGGATGCGTAGGATCCGGTTTGCGCGCGGACCGGCGATAGCCATAGAGCAGCAGCGCCTCGTTGCCCGTGTCCACCAGGGAATGCATGCCCTCGCTGAGCATCGACGAGCTGCCGGTGACCGCCGCGGCAACGAACTTGGTCAAGGCAACCAGCAGATTGCCCAAGAGCGCCGCATAGACAGCCCTCTTCGAGGTCAGGTCCCGCTCACCGCTGCGCATAGGCTGAGAACGCCGCTCGCGCCGCGCCGTTCCTGATGGCATTGGGCGTGGCGCTGCAAGCCGTTGCCCTTTAGGGCTGGGCCAGAACCGGCGCGGTGCAGCTTCGGCCTCCCGAGGCCTGGCACAGCACGCCGACCACCTTGCGGCTCTGCACCTCGTCGCACGGAACGCCCAAGGCGCGAGACAGGTCGAGATGCTGCTTCAGGATCGCCTTTGCGCCAGGCGCTATGGGAAAATGGATACCTTCCCGATAGGCCGACTGCAGCTCGATGTCGCGCTGCTCGCCATTGGCCAAGGTGAACAGGATATCCACCTGCAGATACTCGATCGTCTCAGCCGATCTGTTCTCGGCGACCAGGCTCGGCACGCAGCTTCCGAACAGCAGCGCGTCGTCGCCGCGACGGACCTCGATGCCAGGTTCGGCGCCGACTGCCGGCAAGGATAGGAATAGGCCCGACGCCATCACGAGACTTCGCCACATGGCAGCCTCCGTCAGCCTGTCGAGATCTGGGTCCCTTGCATGCGCTGCTCGCGACGCACGGTCAGCATCTGCAGGATCGAGGCGGCCGTCTCCTCGATCGAACGGCGCGTCACGTCGATTGTCACCCACCGGCGGCGGGCGTAGAGGCGCCGGGCTTCCTGGATCTCGCGCTGGACGCCTTCGATGTCGGTGTAGTCGCTCTCCGTATCCTGCTGCAGGAGCCGCAGCCGGTTCATGCGGATTTGCACCAGCCGCTCCGGATCGGTGATCAGCCCGACCACCAGGGGCCGCGTAGCCAGCTCGAGTTCGGGCGGCGGCGGCACGGCCGGCACCAGCGGGACGTTCGCCGCGCGCACGCCGCGATTGGCAAGGTATACGCACGTCGGCGTCTTGGAGGTGCGCGAGGGACCGACCAGGATCACGTCGGCATCGTCGAGATCGTGGGTCGACTGACCATCGTCGTGCGCCAGAGTGTAGTGCATGGCGTCGATGCGGTCGAAATAGCCGTCGTCGAGCTGATGCTGACGGCCCGGCCACTGCTCGCTCTTGGAATGGAAATGCACCGCCAGCACGCTCATCACCTGGTCGAGCACACCGACGCAAGGAAGCTGCAGGCGGCGGCAATGGTCCCGCACGCAGTCGCGCAGCTCGGGATCCACCAACGTGTAGAGTACCGGCCCGCGGTCGCGCTCGACCGCCTGCATCACCTTTTCCATCTGGCCGCGGGTGCGCACCAGCGACCAGACATGCTCCTGGACGAAAATGCCCTCGTACTGCACGAGGCACGCACGAGCGACGCTCGACACCGTCTCACCGGTGGAGTCCGAAACCAGATGGACGTGGAAGTTTCGATTCGCCACGGCCCAATCTACTCCACAGGATGGCGGGGAGAAAATCGGAATGGCCGTGGCAAACCGGGGACAGCTTCGGTCCTTCCCCCGATCCCCCTCATTCGGGCCCCGGGTCTCGATCCGCATCCCCCTCACCATCCCCTCCGGACAAGTCGAGAGCTACGGCCTGGAAGATGGGGACCGATCCATTCGGCGCCGGTACTGCGGCTTTTTCCGATCCACAGAGCGCTGGGGACGGGCGTTTAATCATGCCGATCCCCGTGCTCCACACGCTCAACGACTCCTACAACCTTCTATGAAAGAGTAAGAGGAAGGCATGAGAGGACAGAATTGAGTGGCGGAAAATTGCTGGCAGCGCTCGGCGGGACACGCTTTCCAACCCCGCCGATCTGGCTGATGCGCCAGGCTGGGCGCTACTTGCCGGAATATCGGGCGCTGCGTGAAAGCACCCGGTCCTTCCTCGATTTCTGTTATACGCCGGACAAGGCGGTCGAGGCGACGCTCCAGCCTATTCGACGGTTTGACCTTGATGCCGCGATCATCTTCTCGGACATCCTGGTCATACCCGACGCCCTCGGGCAAAAGGTCTGGTTCGAGGAAGGCGAAGGACCAAAACTCGAGCCGCTCATCGAGCCGGCGCAGTTCGGCCGCCTCTCACGAGGCCGTCTCGTCGAGCATCTCGCGCCGGTCTATCGCGCGATCGAGGCGACACGTGGCGCTCTGGCTCCCGAGACCGCATTGTTGGGCTTCGCGGGAGCGCCGTTCACTTTGGCATGCTACATGATCGAAGGAGGCGGCAGCCGTGATTTCACGAAGACCAAGCTCTGGGCCTATCGCCATCCCGAGTCGTTCAGCCTGCTGATCGATCTCCTGGTGGAGGCGGTTGTCGACCATCTCGCTCATCAGGTGGAAGCCGGCGCCGACGCGGTGCAACTCTTCGATTCCTGGGCCGGTATCCTCCCGGAAGAGCAGCTTTTCAGTTGGTCGCTGGAGCCCATGGTTCGGATCGCTCTTGCGCTCAAGAGGCGTCATCCGACGACGCCACTCATCGCCTTTCCGCGTGCCGTCGGCCCGGCGGCACTGATGTATCGCCGGCCGGATGCCTTCGCGGCACTATCGATCGATACCGCAATTGGCGCCCATTGGGCCGCGCAGGAACTGCAGCCCCACATCTGCGTGCAGGGCAATCTCGATCCGGCGATGTTGGTCGCAGGCGGCCGCGCTTTGAAGCGCGAGGTCCAACGTATTCTCGACAAGCTTGGGCAGGGGCCCTTCATCTTCAACCTGGGCCACGGCGTCATGCAGCAGACGCCACCCGAGCATGTCGCCGAGCTGGTCGAGACCGTGCGCCAATGGACGCCTTCCCCATCGTGACGGCGCTATCGTGAAGATCGCCATCGTCCTGTTCAATCTTGGCGGTCCCGATTCGCTCGAGGCCGTGCAGCCGTTCCTGCGCAACCTGTTCAGCGACCCGGCCATTATCGGCCTGCCACCGTGGTTGCGCCTGCCGCTGGCGCGGCTTATCGCCCATCGGCGAACGCCCAAGGCACTGGGCATCTACGAGCAGATCGGCGGCGGCTCACCGATCCTCGGGCAAACAGAGGCACAGGCACGCGCGCTCGAGGAGGCGGTGGGCGTCGGCAACGGTCACGAATGGCGCGGCTACGTCTGCATGCGCTATTGGCATCCGTTGACCGAGGCCGTGGTGCGGTCGGTGCAGCGGTTCGGTCCGGACCGCATCGTGCTGTTGCCTCTCTATCCGCAATTCTCGACCACGACTACGGCCTCGTCCGTAGAGGCGTGGAACAAAGCGGCGCGGTTCAAGGTGCCCACGGTCGCGATCGACAGCTACCCGACCGAGCCCGGTTTCATAGCGGCATCGGTCGAACTCGTGAGGCAGGGGCTAGCTGAAGCCGGTGCCGGACCGAAGCGAGTCCTCTTCTCGGCCCACGGTTTGCCGGAAAAGATCATCAAGGCGGGTGATCCCTATCAAAAGCAGGTCGAAGAGACGGCTTCCGCAATCGCCGGGCAGCTCGGCGATATCGACTACACGGTCTGTTATCAAAGCCGCGTCGGACCGCTGAAATGGATCGGGCCATCGACTCCGGCCGAGATTGGACGAGCGGCGCGCGATCGGGCCGGCATCGTGCTTTATCCTCTGTCCTTCGTCTCCGAGCACTCCGAGACGCTGGTGGAGCTCGATATCGACTATCGCCGTCTGGCTCGCGAAGCCGGCGTTCCTGTCTATGTACGCGTGCCTGCAGTGGGCACGCATCCCCTGTTCATCCGAGGTCTCGCCAACTTGGTGCAGGCCGCCCTTGTCGAACCCTCCTCAAAGGTCGCGTGATGCTCTATGAAATCCTCAAAGCGTTGCACATCGTCTCGGTGATCGCCTGGATGGCAGGACTGCTCTATCTGCCGCGGCTGTTCGTCTATCACGCGGAGGCAGAGACGGGTTCGGCGCAGAGCGAGACCTTCAAGGTGATGGAACGCCGGCTGCTGCGGGGGATCATGAATCCGGCGATGTGGGCCGTCTGGATTTTCGGTTTTCTGCTCGTCTGGCAGGGCGACTGGTGGCAGGCCGGGTGGTGGCATGCCAAGATGGCGCTCGTGATCGGCCTCACCGTGGTGCACCATCTCTATGCGCGTTGGCGCAAGGACTTCGACGCCGACCGAAACGCGCGGCCCGCTCGCTTTTACCGCATGTGGAACGAGGTGCCGACGCTCCTGATGATCGTCATCGTGTTCCTGGTGGTGCTCAAGCCGTTCTAGCTTTCCAGGCCGAGCCGGTAAGCATCACCAGCGAGGCGATGGCGGCATAGACGACGTAGGAGAGGGCGACGACCGCCGACAGCATCGCCATCCCGCCGCCCAGGACCTCCACCGCCATCCAGCCGAGACCGGCGGCGACCAGCAGGCGAACGGTCACGGCAATCGAGGGCCAGAGCACGGTGCCGGCGCCCTGGCCCGCAAAGGAGACGATGAAGCCGAAGCCGAACAGTCCGTAAACAAGGCCGACGATGCGCAGATAGGTCGCACCCGGCGCCAGTACTGAGGGGTCGTTCGTGAAGAGTCCCAGCCAGGCCGTTGGAGCGATCGCCGCGACAAGGCCGATCGTGCCAGTGATGGCGACGCCGATCAGCACGCCGATCCAAGCAACGTGTCGTGCTCGCGAACCCTTCCCGGCGCCGATATTGACCCCGACCATGGTCAGCACGGCCGAGGAAAGGCCGAACAGAATTGGGATCATCACATAGTCGAGCCGCGAGGCGATGCCGTAGCCTGCCAGTGCGGCGGTGCCGAACAGCCCGACCGCACCGGTCACGAGAATCACGCAAAGATTGGTCTGCAACGCATTGATTGCGGTCGGCAGGCCGACCTTCAGGATATCGGCAAACAAGCGCCGCTCGAGACGCGTAACGGCCAGCGTCAGACCGGACCGGCCGGGACGCATGTAGCGCAGCAGCACCAGCATCGCGCCGGCATAGTAGAGATCGAAGGCGATGCCGGCGCCGGCGATACCGAGCCGCGGGATCGGTCCGAAACCGAAGATCAGGGCTGGCGAGGAGGGGATGAGGACCATGGCGCCGATCAACGTCACCAGCGCCGGTACCTTGACGTTGCCCGAGCCGCGTAGGGCCGACGCCAGGAGATTCACGACCCAGACAGCGATGGCGCCGGCAAAGAGCCACGTCGAATAGCGGACGGCGGCCACCAGCGCCGAGTCATGGCCGCCCAGGGCGCGGTAAAGCGCTGGCCCGGCACACAGGACGCCGATCATGAAGAACGCGCCGGCAATGACCGCGAGCACGACCGAATGGAATACCAGCGCGTCGGCATCCTTCTGGCGCCCGGCGCCGACCGCACGTGCGACGGCGGACGCGACACCGCTGCCCAGCCCGCCATTCGACATGGTCGTCATCAGCATGAAGATCGGGAATACCAGGGCGACGCCCGCCAGCGCATCGGTGCCGAGGAAGCCGAGATAGTAGGTCTCTACGACGCCGACCATCGTCTGCGCCACCATCACGCCGATCGTGGGCAGGGCAAGCCGGGTCAAGGTCGGGAGGATCGGGCCCTCGAGCATCGCCATGCGTGCCAGAGCCTTGCGCTCGGCGCCGCGAGAGATCGGCTCGACTTCGTCATCTCCAAGACGGGCTGCAGCGGCAACGTCGGCCATCGATGCTCCTCTTAGTTCCATAATGGAACCTATTGGAAGATACGTCGGCGCTGTTCTATGATGCAACCGCGCTTGCACGAGGTTATCTCATGCGACGGAAGAGCCTTTCAGGGGCAGCGTGCCCGATCGCGCGCACCCTCGATGTGATCGGCGACTGGTGGTCGCTGCTGATCGTGCGCGATGCCCTGCGCGGCATGCGACGTTTCAGCGAGTTCGAAAAAAGCCTTGGTGTTTCAAAGAATATCCTGACCCAGCGTCTACGGACTCTCGTGAAACAGGAAATCCTGGAGCGCACGCCCGCGATGGAGGGCGGCGCTCATCGGGAATACCGCCTGACGGGCAAAGGGCGCAGCCTGTTCCCCGTGCTGGTGGCGCTGGGGCAGTGGGGCCAGGAAAACCTTGCCGCACCGGGAGGTCGCCGCGTCACTCTTGTGGACCGCGAACGGCGCCAGCCTGTACGCAGGCTGGAAGTGCGCGCCCGCGACGGCCGACTCCTGGGACCGGGCGAGACGATGATGACTCGGCTCGATTGACGATCACAAAGTGAAGAGCGTCATCGGCCCAAAAACGCAGCGCTGACCGGCTGGCGACGCTATGGTGCCTCGTGCGGCGGACGCTAGACTTGCTGCCCCGCAACGACAGAGGCTCGGCTTTCCTTCCATGACCGATTGGCGCGACGACATCTTCGCGGTCCTGCAGGACCATGACATCAAACAGGTCTATCACGTTCCCGATGCCGGCCATTCGCGTCTGATCGAGGCCTGCCAGACATCGAACTCCATCCACACCCTTGCCCTGACGACGGAGGGGGAAGGCATTCCGCTTGCCGCTGGCGCATGGCTGGGCGGGCAGCGCTCGGTGCTCCTCATGCAAAGCTCGGGCGTCGGGAACACCATCAATCTGATGGGTCTCACCAAGACGTTGCGCTTTCCCTTTCTGACGCTGATCACCATGCGCGGCGACTATGGCGAGTTCAATTCCTGGCAGTATCCCATGGGGCAGGGGACGCCCAAGGTACTGGAAGCGATGGGGGTGCTGCTCTATTCCGTCGACAAGGCGGAGGAGGTAAAAGCCACGGTCGATGCCGCGGCGCGTTCCGCCTTCAACGGCGGCCAGGCGGTCGCGGTCCTGCTGCGCCAAAAGCTGATCGGCATCAAGACTTTCGGAAAGAAATGACATGACCAAGGCCACAATGCAGCCCACCCTTCACAGGCGCCCGTTGGTGAAGAAGATCCTCGAAGGGGCCGACGATAATCTCCTTGTGCTGGCAGGCCTCGGTTCGGCCAACTGGGACATCACCAATGCCGGTGACCGTCCGCTCAACATGCCGCTGTGGGGCGCCATGGGTGCCACGGTGTCGATGGGACTCGGTCTTGCGCTCGCGCAGCCGACCAAGCGTGTGCTCGTGATCACGGGCGACGGCGACATGCTGATGGGCATGGGGTCGCTCGCCACTGTCGCCGCTCAGCAGCCCGACAATCTCGCGATCTGCGTTCTCGACAACGAAAAGTTCGGCGAGACCGGCAACCAGGCGACCCACACCAGCCCGCGCAACAAGGGTCCGATCGACTCGGGCGCCGGCACCGATCTCAGCCTGATCGCCAGGGGTTGCGGCATCGGCGATACCGGCACCGTTTGCGACCAGGGCGAGGTCGCCCAGCTCGTGAAGGACCTGCGCGGCAAGAAGGGGCCGGTTTTCCGCGTGGTCAAGGTGATGGTCGAGAAGCTCGACTTCGTCATGCCGCCGCAGGACGGCGCTTATCTGAAGGATCGTTTCCGCGAGGCCCTGCTCGGGAGGCCGTGATGGACTATTTGCCGTTTCCTCTGATCGAGCTTTCGGGCAGCGCCTACGAGCGTGGGCGGCAGCACGGTCGCGCCGCGGCCGATCGCATCGACCGCGGCATCAGGATGTACGCCGAATCGCTCCTCAAGAACGGTGTCGATTGGCCGGAGCTGGAGCGGCGCGCCGACGCTTTGCTTCCCGTGATCGAGACATTCGATCCGGCTTATGTCGAGGAGATGCGCGGCATTGCCGAGGGCTCGGGCGCACCGTTCGCCGGCATCGTCCTGATGAACGCCCGCACGGAGATGGTCGTCGGTGCTCGCAAAGCACTGGAACGGTCCCAGCCCGACGGCTGCACCGCAGCGTTGGCATTGCCCGAAGCGAGCGTGGATCGTGTGCTGCTGCACGGCCAGAACTGGGACTGGCGGGCCGACTGCGCCGAGACCGCGGTCGTGCTGCGGATCCGTCGCGATGACGGCCCCGACATTTTGACCTTCACCGAGGCTGGCGGGCTCGCACGTTCCGGCCTCAACTCGGCCGGTATCGGACTCACCGCCAATGCGCTGGAGTGCGACCGCGACTACCGGCGCGGTCCGGGCGTGCCGCTTCCGTTCATCCGCCGCAAGGTGTTGGAAAGCGCATTCCTCGCCGAGGCCGTGCGCACGATCTTCGCCACACCCAAGCTTGGATCCAACCACATGGCAGTGAGCCATTGCGGGGGTGAAGCGTTCGGCTTCGAGTGCGCGCCGGACGAAACCTTCTGGTTGGCGCCCGATCGAGGCCTTTACGTCCATGCCAACCACTGGATCTCGGAGCCGGCGCGCGCCAAGGTTAAGGACACCGGTTTGGCCGAGACGCCGTGCTCGATCTATCGCGACAAGCGCGTGCGTGAGCAGCTTTCTGCCGACCGTGGCAAGCTGACGCTCGATCATTTTCGGCGCGCTTTTTTCGACGACTACGCATCGCCCTGGTCGGTCTGTCGTCCGCCGCGGCCCAACAATCGCGGTGCCATCGTCGCGACCGCCGCCATGATCCTGATGCGCCCTGGCGAAGGCCACCTCGAAGCCTGCCCCATGCCGGCCCTCAACCGCCGCTTCACGACATACAGCCTGATCCCGGACCGCGTGGCGCAGCGGCAGGCCGCGGAATAGAGTGGATCGTTCAGGCGCAATACTGCCGCGCGACCAGCTCCAGAAACATCCGATCCTCCGTGTCGCGCGCATGATCGAGAGCGCGCGCCACGGCATGGCATTCATAAGGCCGCCAGTCCGCGCCGCCACCCAAGGGGTGGAACAAAACGCTCCGGCGGTCGGAGCGGAAATAGCTGTAGAAGGCGAGCGGTATTCGCGAGAAGTCATAGGACGGCATGACGACATCGCGCACGTAGTCCTTGCCCGCGCCGTACTTGAAGACGATGCGCAAGGCGGCCGGCCTTGGCAGGGTCGAAGGCCATGGATGCGCCACGGTCGCGGCATCCACGATACCGGGCCGCAGATCGCGATCGATGTACCGCCCGAACAGCCAGACATCAATGTTGAAGGAAACGGCGCTCACGGCGGCGACCGCGGCGAACAGGATCAGCGGCCGCTCGGCCCGTTTCAGCCACGCCGCCGACCCCGGCAGAGCGAGAGCAAGAGCCAATGCCAAGACATAGACGCCCGTATGCCGGGCCCAGGTATCCGTCTTCAGGCTCGTGCCGGCTAACGCAAACCACAGGCCGAATACCGCCACGACAAAGGTCATTCCCGCCAGGAAACGCCACTGCTGCCGCAGCAGATAGCCCGCCGGCACCAGCAACAGGAACCACAGGGCGGCAAGCATGGGAAAATGCGCGATCGTTCTCAGCATCCACATCGGATTGATGTAGGCGAGCTGATTCGCTTCGTGCGAGGCGCCGTCGGTCGGATTGACCGGCGGAACCCAAAGTTCCATCGCGAAATGGACCGCCAGTATCGCGACCGAAAGAAGGGCAACGGAGTAAAGTGTCCGCATGGGCAATCGCCGGTCGAATATGGACATCGCGATGCCGACGAGGACGAACAGAAGCCCCATCAAGGCGAGGACGGCATGGCTGAAGGCCATGACCGCGCCGAGCAGCAGCGTGACGAGCGCCACGTGGGCCGTGGTGCGGCCGGGGCTGCTCACCCATGCCAGCCAGATCATCCAGATGCCAACGCCGAAGATGAGTTCGGTCGGGAAGTAGAGCATCGGCAGGACGACCGCGAGATAGAGCCGCGAGAACAGGCGCTCGCTCTCGACGGCACGCAAGATTAGCCACAGGACGAGCGGGACGGCGAAGTAGAGCGCATGTGCCAGGACGACATACGTCGTCGAATCGAGGTCGAAGGTCGCGCGTGCCCACCATGCTGGACCGTGCATGGCCAACACTGCCGCAGCGCGGTCCGGGATCTGGCCTGCATAAAGATCCCAGAAGTTGCCCAGCCAACCCGCCGCGATGATGATCGCGCCATCGTCGTGCATGAGACAGCGGGTCCAAGTGCCGAGTCCGGCCGTCAACAGGAACGCCGCAAGCAGAGCTTTGTCGCTTCGATCCATTGCGAATCCCCGCGCCCGAGCATCAGCGTAGGCGGTATCCCCTTCCCTGTCGTCCGGTTTTCGCCCTAGGCGGGAAACCACGCGGGCTTGCGCTTCTCCCTGAAACTGGCCAAGCCTTCTGCCGCTTCGGCCTGCTGGCGCGTGCGGGCATGTTCGTCGATCAGGTCGCGCAGCTCGCCATCGTCCACGAAGGCGCGCGCTGCAGCAAGGGTGCGAAGCTTTGTGGCAGTCGTGGCGGACGGCGCATTCATAAGGATCGCATCCACGATCCTTGCACCCGACGCTTCGAGCTCTCCGCTCTGACACACCTCGTGCACAAGACCGATGCGGCGCGCTTCTACGGCGTCGAAGCGCTCCCCACTCAAGGCATAACGGCGCACCTGACGCACACCCATGGCCCGGCAAAGCTGCGGCAGGATGATTCCGGCCATCAATCCCCAGCGCGTTTCACTGATGGAGAAGATGGCATCCAGCGCGGCGACGACAATGTCGCAGGCGGCGGCAATGCCGGTGCCGCCGCCAAAGCACCCGCCCTGGATCAGGGCAAGCGTAGGTACCGGGCACGTATCGAGGCGGCGGATGGCTTCGGCCGTCAACCGGCTCACCTCCAGATTCTCGTGCGGTCCTTGCTGGGCAACGGACCGGATCCAGGCAAGATCCGCACCAGCCTGGAAATGCCGTCCGTTGCCTTTCAGCACCACGATACGCAGGCCCTGCTCGCGCGTCAGCGCGTCCATCGCTGCATGGAGGCCGGCGATCAGATCGCCGTTATAGGCATTGTTTACCTGCGGCCGGTTGAGCGTGACCGTCGCCACGCCGCGCCGATCGAGACTCCAAAGAACCGTGTCGTTCACGCTCAGTCGACCTTCAGGTAGCTGTCCTTGAGCGCGATCTTGCCGTCGCGCAGCTCGTAGAGATCGACGCCATAGCGGTCGAACGGCTCGCCCTTGGCATCGATGCCGGTCACACGGAACGTGCCGAACAGTTTGTCGCCGGCGCGGTGGATGCGCGCCTCGGAATAGCGTGCCTCGCGATGAGCCTGGCTCTTGTCGCCGAAATAGCGCCGCAACGCGTCCTTGCCCTTGAGCACGGTGCCGGAAGGCCTCGCGCCGGCGGCGAGGCGCCATTCGAAATCGTCAGTCACGCAGGCCGCAATCTCCTCGGCGTCGGCCTTGTTGAAGGCCTTGCCGAAGCGGCGGAACAGATCGTCGATGGCATCGGGCATGCATTCCTCCTCGATTCGGAGGGAGGATAGGGGTGCGAACGCGTCGCTGTCATCCGCTCGCGCGCGCGTCGTTTCGCAGTCGCGCACGGTCAGTCAGGCGCCTTGGCATGCTTTGCCGCTGCCCGTGACAATTGACTTTGCTCGGCCGGCCTCGCCTCATGACCTAAGCAAACAGAAGAACGGGAGAGAGGCCATGAAGCTGGGCGTGCTGCAGTTCTTCAGTTGGCCAGGTCGGCATGGGCCGCTCGAACAGGTCTATTCCCGGGCGCTGGAGCGCATCGAGGTCATGGATCGTGGCGGCTTCGACGCGGTGTGGCTGGCGGAGCACCATTTCACGACCTTCAGCGTCTGCCCATCTGTCCACATGCTGGGCGTGCTGGCGGCTGCGCGTACCCATAGGCTTCGGATCGGCACCGCGGTATCGCTTGCCGCGCTCTATCACCCGCTGCGGCTCGCCGAGGAGGTGGCATTGCTCGACGTGCTGTCGGGCGGACGGGTCAACTGGGGCGCCGGACGTGGCTTCGCCCATGCCGAATTCAACGCTTTCGGCGTGCCTCCGGAGGAAAGCGCCGACCGGTTCCGCGAAGCTGTCGAGATCGTGCTGAAGGCCTGGACGGGCGAGCGTCTGGCCTTCCAGGGACGCCATTTCAACTTCGACAATGTCGAAATCCTGCCCAAGCCGTTGCAACAGCCGCATCCACCGGTCTGGATGGCGGCGACATCGGAAGGGGCGATCGATTGGGCGGCGAGCCGCGGATTCTCCATCCTGATGGACCCGCATGCATCCTTCCGCGAACTGGGCGAGAAGCGGCGGCGCTACACAGCCAAGCTTGCCGAGGCCGGCTTCTCCGACCAGGGACGCGATATTCCAATGGCGCGCTTGTTGGCGCTCGCTTCCACCAAGTTAGAGGCGGCCGAAGTCGCGAAGCGCGGCGCGCAATGGCTGGTAGACGCCTATGCCGGACCGCAGCACGCCCACCGCAAGTCGATGCAGATGGCCCGCACCTACGACGGCAAGGATCCGGCGCAGCATTATGTCGACAGCGTCATCCTGCACGGCACACCGAGTTCGGTGGTCGAGCAGATCGCGGCGCTCGAGGAGGAAATCGGGCTCAACTATCTGATGTGCGCGCCGCTCAGCCGCGAAACGTTCAGGCTGCTTGCCGATCAGGTTGCGCCGCGACTGTGAACATTGCCTCGGCGATGGTCGCCATATCGCGATCGCTGATCTCGACCAGGCCGCTGCGCAGTCGATAGCCCCAGTTCCTGATCCGGCGGAACTCGAGCGCGTCCTGGACGAAGGCGATCGGTATTTCGGCGGCGTCGTGCCAGTCGACGGCGCGGCGGTGAGGGCGGAAACCGCCGGGTGTTTCGGCCTGATAAACGGCGCCGGCGAGCACCGTGCCGAGCGCGGTGAAGGCCTGCAGCGGATCGTTGCCGCGGAAGGAGTCGGTGGGCGAGTAGCAAACGACCCGGTCGCCCGGCTGGATGCGCCGAAGCGGCGCCGCGCGGCCATGACTGATTTGCATGAAGCCCAGCTTGCGACCGACGCGGACATGGTCGGCGGAGGCGACAGCCAGCCAGTTGCTCATGGGGTTCTCCTCGTGTGATGGAGCCCAGCTTAACGCTCGGTGCTGTCAAATTCTGGCAGCAGTCGAAGAGCTAATCCTCGGCGAGCCCTTCGCGCTGACGCCATTCCTTGAGCATCGCCTGTCGCCGGCGCGGATAGCGCTTGTCTGTCATGGACAGGGTGGCGATGCGGTCGGTGCGGAAGTGGCGGTAGTCCTGGCGCAGCTCGCACCAGGCCATGACCACGCGCGCCTTTTCAAAGAAGCCGAGGGCGAAGGGCCAGATCGTGCGCCGGCTCGGCACGCCGTCCTTGTCACGATAAGAGATGCCGATCTTGCGTTCGCCGCGAATGGCCTGGCGGATCTTCGGCAGTTGCGAGTCGCCGGCCGCGACAGGCTCGCCCGGCGCCACGAGCAAGCCGGAATCGTCCAGCGCCTCGCGCAAGTCCGCGGGCAGCACGGCGCCGATCTTGGCCATCACATTGGCAGCCGCCTCGGCAAGCGATCGGTCCGCGCGCTGATGGACCCAGCGCGAGCCCAGCACGATCGCCTCGATCTCTTCCTCGCTGAACATCAGGGGCGGCAGCATGAAGCCAGGGCGCAGCACGTAGCCGACGCCCGCCTCGCCATCGATATGCGCGCCCTCGGCCTTCAGCGTCTCGATGTCGCGATAAAGCGTTCGTAGCGAGACGCCGGTCGCCTCGGCCAGCCGCGCGCCGCTCACCGGATGCCGATGCCGGCGCAGGACCTGGATGAGGTCCAGCAGACGTTGCGCACGCGACACGAGGCCTCCCTCGAGAACGAGAACAGCATAGCACTCTATGCTGCCAAGAACTGGCAGTACCGGGGCAAATGATGGGTCTCGGCCCGCAGGCTGGTATCATGACGGCATGAAGAAATTCGGAACCCCTCTCAAGCCATCGTCCATCAAGATCATGCTGTTGGGCTCGGGCGAGCTCGGCAAGGAAGTCGCCATCGAGGCGATGCGGCTCGGCATCGAGGTGATTGCCTGCGATCGCTACGCCGACGCGCCCGCCATGCTGGTCGCCAACCGGGCGCATGTCTTCAACATGCGCGACGGCAGGGCACTGCGGCGGGCCGTCGAACGCGAGCGTCCGCACTTCATCGTGCCCGAGATCGAGGCCATCGCCACCGATACGCTGGTCGAGCTCGAGAAAGAAGGCTGGACGGTCGTGCCCACCGCGCGAGCGACACGGCTGACAATGGATCGCCGCGGCATCCGCAAGCTCGCTGCCGAGAAGCTCGGCCTGCCGACCTCGCCCTACCGCTTCGCCTCGAGCCTCGCGGAACTCGAAGAAGGCGCCCGCGCCGTGGGCTTTCCCTGCTTCATCAAGCCCACCATGTCCTCGTCCGGGCACGGGCAGAGCGTGGCCCGCAAGCCGGCCGACTTGGCGCGAAGCTGGCGCCATGCGGTGGAGGGCTCTCGCGCCGATACCGGGATGGTCATCGTCGAAGGCGCAATCGATTTCGACTACGAGATCACCCAGCTCACCGTGCGTCATGAGGGCGGCTTCAGCTTCTGCGAGCCGATCGGTCATCTCCAGATCGACGGCGATTATCGCGAGAGTTGGCAACCGCACCGGACGTCTGCCATCGCGCTCAGAAAAGCCCGGTTCATGGCGCGCAAGGTGGTCGACGACCTGTGTGGCACCAGGGGCCGCGGCTTGTTTGGTGTCGAGCTGTTCGTGAAGGGCAACCAGGTCTGGTTCTCGGAACTGTCGCCGCGCCCGCACGACACCGGCATGGTGACCATGATCTCGCAAGACATGAGCGAGATGGCGCTGCACGTGCGCGCCATCCTCGGCCTGCCGATCCCGGAGATCACCTGCCGGCCGGGAGCCTCGGTACCCATCCTGGCCGAGGGCGAGATCGTCGATCCGACATATATCGGGATCGACAAGGCCTTGGCCGGACGGGGAACGTCCGTACGGCTGTTCGGCAAGCCGGAGGTCAAAGGCCATCGGCGAATGGCGGTGGCCCTGGCGACAGGCCGCAGCGTAACGGACGCGCGGCGGCGAGCGAGAACAGCAGCCAGCAAGATCAAAGTGTGCTAGACTTCTTTGCGCGAACCACCGGGACTGCTGCGACGAATTGGTGGCGCAATCAACAACAGCAGCCTTCCCCTTTGCCTACCGTTAATTGCTGGCGGGCACGCGCACGTGAAGCAACTGGTGCGGATCTTGCGTGTTCCAAATTGGGGCGGGCAACGCCTTGACCAAGGGGTTGCACGCACCACTTCAGAGTCGAGTCTTACTAGGTAGGAGGTCGATATGTGTGATTACTCACTCGAAGCGTATCAGTCACGACCTGCCGCAATAGGAGAGAAACTCACCCTTGAGCGCTTCCCGAGTGGCTCAATGGGATTTACCTCAGGGCCG
Organism: Reyranella sp.; assembly: GCA_035279245.1. Classification (GTDB taxonomy): domain Bacteria; phylum Pseudomonadota; class Alphaproteobacteria; order Reyranellales; family Reyranellaceae; genus Reyranella. The sequence continues at coordinate 9,218 of DATEID010000415.1, read as the reverse complement.
GCCTGTGATCTGGCGGTTTGCGTTCCAGCGGACACCCAACTCCGTCTGGAAGGCATCGGCGAGACCGTCCAGAAGGCCTATGGTGTCGGACCGATCGAGGAGGTCACGATGACCCGCCTCGAAAGTGGCCCCCATAAGGATGCCGTTCGGTTTTCGAATGGAACCGAAGTATCGCTGCAAAGGCTCGATCGCGGGCTGACCGCCGTGATGCTGGGATCCGACGAAGATCTGGTCGACATCTCGAAGATCGCCGGCAAGACGCCGGAGTTCGCCTAGCCGCGCTGTCGGTCTGAGGCATTCCGCGCAAGGGTTCGAAAACCTGGCGCGACAACGGTGCCGCCCTGGTATTCCCGGGCGGCCCGGGCGGTGGGCCACCAGCCGTCAATGACGAAAATGGCGCATGCCCGTGAAAACCATGGCAAGACCCGCTTGGTCGGCCGCATCGATGACCGCCTGATCGCGAATTGAGCCGCCGGGCTGGATGACGGCGGTCGCGCCCGCTTCGGCGGCGGCGATCAAGCCGTCGGGGAAGGGAAAGAACGCATCCGACGCAACCACGCTGCCCACAGCGGGGCTTCGCGGCAACTTGGCGATTTCGCCCGCTTCGGCGGCCCGAATCGCAGCGATACGCGAACTGTCGCGCCGGTTCATCTGGCCCGCGCCGACTCCCACGGTCGCGCCGTCCTTGGCGTAGACGATCGCGTTCGATTTGACGTGCTTGCACACTGTGAAGGCGAACAGCAGATCCCTGATCTCGCTGTCGGTCGGGACCCGCTTGGTTACGACCTTCAAGTCGGCCTTCATCACACGGCCGTTGTCGCGGCTTTGCAGAAGGTAGCCGCCCGCGACGCTCTTCAGGGTCATACCCCGGCTGGCAGCATCCGGTAGCGTGCCGGCGAGCAAGACGCGTACGTCCTTGCGCCGAGCCAGGATCTCGAGCGCCTCAGGGGTGGCGTCGGGTGCGATCACGACCTCGAGGAAGCGCTTTGCCAGATCCGTGGCAGTCGTCGCCTCGAGCGTGCGGTTAACGGCAACGATGCCGCCGTAGATCGACACCGGGTCGCAGGCGTAGGCCTTGAGATAGGCGCTGTACTGATCCTGGCCGATCGCGACGCCGCAAGGATTGGCGTGTTTGACGACAACGACCGCCGGGTCCTCGAACTCGGCCACGCACTCGTAGGCCGCTTCTGTGTCGCCGATATTGTTGTAGGACAGCTCCTTGCCCTGGACCATGCGCGCCGTCGCAATGCCGGGCCGATTGCTGCCGTCGGCATAGAAGGCGGCTTGCTGGTGCGGATTCTCGCCGTAGCGCAGGATTTGCACCCGCTTGGCAGCGAGCGTGAGCTGCTCGGGAAACGTGTCGCCCTGCTGGCGGGCGAACCAGTTGGCGATGGCAGAATCATAGGCGGCGGTGCAAGCGTAGGCCGCCGCGGCGAGCCTGCGCCGCAGGGCAAGCGTCGTCGCCCCCTTGTTGGCCGCCAGCTCGGCCAGCAGCGCGGGATAGTCGGCGGGGTCGACCACCACGGTCACGAAGTCGTGGTTCTTGGCGGCGGCTCGGATCAAGGCCGGCCCGCCGATGTCGATATTCTCGACGCAGGTCGGGAAGTCGGCGCCGCGCGCGACGGTCGCCTCGAACGGATAAAGGTTCACCACGACCAGATCGATGCCAGCGATCCTGTGGTCGGCCATCGCTTTCGCATGCCCCGCATCCGTACGGCGGGCCAGGATTCCGCCATGGATCGATGGCTGCAGGGTTTTCACCCGCCCGTCCATGATCTCGGGAAAGCCGGTATGGTCGCTCACCTCGACCACCTGCAGGCCCGCCTCGCGCAGCGCCTTGGCCGAGCCACCCGTGGACAGGATCTCGACTCCGTGGCCCGCCAGCGCCTTGCCGAGTTCGATGAGGCCCGCCTTGTCGGACACGGAGATCAGGGCGCGCCCGACGCGGGCAAGATCGGGCGTGGACGAGGGCGTATAGGTCGATGCTGCGGACATGGCGGCGTCTATAGCCGCTGTTGCCGTGCGCTGTAAGGCACTAATTTCTAGAATATATGCTGAATTCTAGAATCCGGAGAAAGCCATGGGCGTCAGCATCAAGAGCGCCGAGGCCGAGCAAAAATGCGACGTGTTTCCCGCCTGCTCGGCAAGAGCATGACGGCGACGGTGATCGAGCTTGCCGACGGCCGGCTGAAGGAGCTTGAGGCCGTACGTCGGGTGAAGGTCCTTCCCGTTCTGCGCGAAGGCTCCGACGATGAACTGCTCGGATACAACAAGGATAGGCTGTTCGATTGATCGTGATCGACAGCTCGGCGCTGGTCGCCATTTTGCGCGGCGCGCCCGAACGTGAGCAGTTCATCGACGCTATTGTCGACTATGGCAATCCACGCATCTCGAGCGCGACATATCTCGAAGTAGCTATGGTCATGGAATTGCGGTGGGGCGGTCAGGCGGCCGCGAGCTCGATGCTTTGATCGACGAGGTAGGCATTGAGATCGCCCCTTTTGATCATATCCAGGCAAAAGCCGCGCGCGATGGCTTTCGACGCTATGGCAAAGGACTGCATCGGGCGGCGCTGAATTTCGGCGATTGCTTCACCTATGCCTTGGCGAAAACGCGCGACGCGCCACTGTTGTTCAAAGGCGACGATTTCGCCCTGACCGACGTCAAGCGGGCACTTTAGGCGACCGGCCGGAGGAAGGTCCGTTCCTCAGCGAGGATGAAGCGCCCTTCTTCGGCGGCGCGGAAGTTGGCCATCCCCTCGGCGTCCTGTCGGATGCGGGCGCGATACGTCTCATAAGCGGCAAGGCTTTCGAAGGTAACCAGCGCCTGGGCGATGTTGTTCGTGCCCTCGTGCGGCATCCAGTAGCCTACGAGATCGCCGCCGCAGCGCGGGATGATCGACAGCCAGCGTTTGGCATAGGCCTCGAACGCGTCGCGCTTGAAGGGATCGATCTGGTAGCGGATGAAGACAGTGATCGCCATGCCGGGCCTCCTGTTGAAGGCCTGGATCATTGCGCCGGCAGGTGTGCGCAGGTTTCGGCCACTGTCGAACCGTCGTCGACAAGGATCAGAGGTCGGCGCCCTCGAGCACGCGGACCACGAAGCCATCGCTCTGCAGCGCCGCCACGAGGTCGCGGACGTGCGCACGATCCCGGGTCTCGACCGTAACGTCGAGCTCGGCGCGCTTGGCGACGACGCCGAACAGACGCTGATGCTGGACCTCGACAATGTTGCCGCCGGCCTTGCCGATGAGTCCGGACACGCGCGAGAGCTGCCCCGGCAAGTCGTTGATCATGACTCGCAACCGCACGATCCGGCCGTCGCGCACCAATCCCCGCAGCAGCACCGAGGCGAGCAGGCGGGTGTCGATATTGCCCCCGCTCAGCACCAGGCCGATCTTGCGGCCGCGGAAGACGTCCGGATGGGCCAGCAAAGCGGCGAGCCCGGCGGCGCCCGCGCCTTCCGCCACGGTCTTCTCGACTTCGATCAGCAGCGAGATGGCCCGCTCGATGGCCACCTCCTCCACCGGCAGCACGCGGTCGAGGAGGCTGCGGGCGATGGCAAGCGGCAGTGCGCCGATATCGCTGACGGCGATGCCTTCGGCGATCGTGTCGCCCCCCGCCGTCACCGGCTCCCGGGCGAGGAGTTGCCGCATCGCCGAATAGCTCGCGGTCTCGACGCCGATCACCTTGATGTCGGGCTTGAGGCCATGGGCGGCGACCGCGCAGCCGCCGATCATGCCGCCGCCGCCGACCGGCGCCACGATCGTGTCGAGTTCGGGCGCATCCTGCAGCATCTCCAGCGCGATCGTGCCTTGGCCGGCGATGATGCGCGGATCGTCGTAGGGATGGACAAAAGTGAGCTGTCCGGCGGCGGCGAGCCGATGGGCCTCCGCGCCGGCTTCGGCCAGCGTGTCGCCGTGCAGCACCACGGCAGCGCCATGCCCGCGCGTATGCGTCACCTTGGTGTTGGGTGTGAAGGACGGCATCACGATGGTGGCGGGAATGCCAAGCCTTCCGGCGTGGTAGGCAACGCCCTGCGCATGGTTGCCGGCCGACATGGCGATCACGCCGCGTCGTCGCTCGGCGTCGCTCAATTGCAGGAGCGTGTTCAGGGCGCCGCGCTCCTTGAACGACGCGGTGAACTGCAGGTTCTCGAACTTGACCCAGACCTCGGCCTCCGCGATGCGCGACAACGTCTCGCTGCGCAGGCAGGGCGTGCGCACGACGGCGCCCTTGATGCGCGCTGCGGCGGCCTGGATGTCCGCCAGCGTGATCGGAAGGACGCCCATCACGCCGCCCAGCGCCGGTCGAGCCAGTCGCGTGTGCGATACCAGGCGCCGATGATCGGCAGGAACCACGAGGGATCGCCGTTGTAGAAACGGCTTTCCGGGAAGTCCCGCCCGTCGAGCGGGTTGACCGGAGCGTTCGCACCGCCGGCGATCTTCTTCGCCGTCTGGGTGCCGAGATAGGTCATCATTGCGACGCCGTTGCCGTTGCAGGCCAACAGGTAGTGCAGCCCCTGGTCGCTGCCCATGTGCGGCATGTAGTCGAGCGCGAACGCGACATTGCCCGTCCAGACATGGCTGATGCGGACGCCGCGGAGCTGCGGAAATCGGTCGATCATGTACTGGTAGAGGATGGGCGCGCTTACCTCGGGGGACGCGGCGGTGAAGCGGGCGCGGCCGCCGAAGATCAGGTGTCGGCCGTCAGGCGAGGGCCGGTAGTAGGTCAGGACCCGCTTGGTGTCGGCGATCGAGCGCAGTTCGGGGATCAGTTCGGTGGCGGGCATCGGCAGCGGCTCGGTCGCGATGATATGGCTCGCGACCGGCACCACGCGCCGCTTGAGCCGGGGCGTCAGATCGCCGGTATAGCCGTTGGTGGCGATCACGACCTCGCGGCACTGGACCGGCCCCTTGCCCGTCAGCACGCGCCAGCCGGCATTCGTCTTTTCGATCCGCTCGGCCTCGACGTTGGCGCACAGGATCGCGCCGGCGCGATGGGCGGCCTCCAGCAGGCCCTTGTAGTAGAGCGCCGGATGAAGATGGCCAGAGCGACGGGCATACATGCCGCCGTAGTAGTAGTCCGACGCGATCATCTCGCGCTGGCGCTCGCGCGGCACCATCTCGGCGCCGGTGTCGGCGTACTTGTTGAACATCTCGATCTTGGCGGCCTGCTCGTCGTAGTGCCTGGGCGTCCAGGCACCCACGAAGCGACCCTTCTTGATCACGCCGCACTCGATCTTTTCGCGCGCGATGATGTCCTCGAGCACGCTGAGCGAGTCGGACCCCGCGGCCAGGAACTCGGCCTTGCGCCGGGCGAACTCCTCGGCCGCCTGGTTCTTGCCGCCCAGGCCCTTGCCGAGATTGACGCCGCCCGAGATCATGCCGCCGTTGCGCGTCGAGGCGCCAATGCCGAAGTCGCCGCGCTCCAGCACGACCGCCTCGACGCCGTTGCGCCGCAATTCGAGCGCCGTCGACAGGCCGCCGTACCCCGCGCCCACGATCAGCACGTCGGTGCGAGCCGGTGGGTCCTGGCTCAGCGCATTGTTCGGCGTCCACGCCTCCCACCACCATGGCCGCGCCTTGAAGTCGGGGTGGAAGATGTCGGGGCGCTTCAAAAGTCCGTCACCTTGCCGTTGAACTGCCAGTCGCCGTAGCGGGTCGGCTCCGGGCCGGGCGGTCCGCCGATCTCCTCGACCTTCTTGGGTGTTTCCTTGGGCTTTTCCGATGCGGCGGGCTGGGCTGGACGAGGTTTGGCGGCCTCTGCGGCAGGCCCGGGTTTGGGATCCTTGGTCATGGGCGCATGATGCCGTCCGGCGTCTTGATTCGCCACACTCCCGGGCCATCTTTTCGGCCATGAACTATTTTCGTACTGCCCTGCTCCTGGCCGCCTTGACAGCCTTCTTCCTCGTGGTCGGCTACCTGCTGGGCGGGCACCAAGGGCTGGTGATCGCGCTGGTGGTGGCACTGGGCACCAACCTCTTCGCCTACTGGAATTCCGACCGCATGGTGCTGCGCATGAGCAATGCCCACGAGGTCGGGCCGCAGGAGGCACCCGAGCTGTACGGCATGGTGCAGCAGCTCGCGCAGCGCGCCGGGCTGCCTATGCCGCGCGTTTATGTGATCGACGAGGACCAGCCCAATGCCTTCGCGACCGGCCGCAATCCCCAGCATGCGGCGATCGCCGTGAATACGGGCCTGCTGCGCCATCTCAGCCGCGAGGAGGTGATGGGCGTGCTGAGCCACGAGTTGGGCCACGTCAAGAGCCGCGATACGCTCACCATGACGGTGGCCGCGACCTTGTCGGGCGCCATCGGCATGCTGGCGACCTTCGGCTTCTTCTTCGGCGGCGGCCGCGACGAGAACGGCCGGCCGGCTGGCAATCCGATCCTGGGCATCCTGGCGATGATCCTGGCGCCGATCGCCGCCTCGCTGATCCAGATGGCGATCAGCCGCAGCCGCGAGTACGAGGCCGACCGGGCAGGGGCGGAGATTTCCGGCCACCCGGAGTGGCTCGCCTCGGCGCTCGGCCGCCTCCATGCCGGCACGCAAGCGATCCCCAATGCCACCGCCCAGGCCAATCCGGGCACTGCGCATCTCTATATCGACAATCCGCTGTCGGCCGGCGGCATGGCGCACCTGTTCTCGACGCACCCTCCAATGGAGGAGCGCATCGCCCGCCTGCGGGCAATGGCGGCGCAAGCGATGCCAGCCGCGTCCGCCCCGTTGCGCACCCGACGCGGCGGCTCCGTCCCGCAGACCGGCGATGGTGGGCCGTGGAGGTGACCCGGTCTCGTTTGTTGTCATCCTGAGTGATGCGCAGCGAAGGATCTGGCGCCGGTTTCGACAGCATTCCGTGGAGTCGGCGCGAGGTCCTTCGCTGCGCTCAGGACGACAGAGTGCGCTAACTAAACCTTCGGCAGAGGGGCCGGGGCTTCGCCGAGCTCGGTGTCGAGGATGCGCTCGCCGCGCTTGGTGATGCGGTCGGTCGAGATATCGATCTCGCGCAAGTCCTTCTCGGTCTGCGCGAAGTGCTTCTTGAGATTTCCGACACGCTCGTCGAGGCGTCGCACATCGTCGAGCATCAGCCCGACCGCCTTCTGGATCTCGCCCGCCTGCTCGCGCATGCGCACGTCCTTCAGCACGGCCCGCACCGTGTTCAGCGTGGCCATCATGGTGGTGGGCGAGACGATCCAGACGCGCGCCTTGTAGGACTCGTCGACCACCGATGCGAAGTTGGCGTGCAGCTCGGCGTAGATCGCTTCCGACGGCAGGAATAGCAGCGCCGACTCGGCGGTTTCGCCGGCCACGATGTACTTGTCTCGGATGTCGCCGATATGCTTGCGCATCGCCTGCTGGAAGGCGCGCTGCGCCGCAGCGAGGCTTTGCGCATCGCCCGGCGCCACGTTGCGCAGAAGCCGGTAGCTCTCGAGCGGGAACTTGGCGTCGATGGCGATCGAGCCCGGCGGGTTCGGAAGGCGCAGCAGGCAGTCGACGCGCGCCCCATTGCCGAGGCTGCACTGGAACGTATAGGCCGATGGCGGCAGCGCGCTCTGCACCAGGTCGTTGAGCTGCACCTCGCCGAAGGCGCCGCGCGCCTGCTTGTTGGACAGCACTTCCTGCAGGCCGACCACTTGCGTCGACAGCTCGCCGATCTTGCGCTGCGCCTCGTCGATCCGCGCCAGCCGCTCGCGTAGGTCGGTCACGACTTGGCCGGTCGCCTTCTCGCTGCGGTCGAGCCGCTCGCTCACCACCTTGCTCAGCGCCTGTTCCTGCTCGCGCAGCGAGCGTTCCACGCGCTGGACGGTCTCGGCTTGCTGGCTCAGCGCCATCTCGAGATGCTGGCGCACGGCCTGCGTCTCGCCATTGTCGCCGCGCCGCAGCAGAAGGACGATCAGCCCGATCAGCAGCAGGGCGATCAGCGCCAGGAAGGCATAGAGGAGGAAATCCATTGCCACCGTTATAAGCTCGCCGCTCGACAAGCGCACGGGCGGCGATTAAGCAAAATCCCCAAATGCCGATCCCGCTGCACGATCCCGACGTCTGGCTGTTCGACCTCGACAATACGCTCTACCCGGCGCGCTGCAATCTGTTCGCCCAGATCGACGTGCGCATCGGGCGCTACATCGCCGACCGCCTCAAGGTCGATCTCGACGAGGCACGGCGGGTGCAGAAGCAGTACTGGCGCGACCATGGCACTTCGATGCGCGGGCTGATGACCCTGCACGGCGTTGACCCCAAGCACATGCTGGCCTTCGTGCACGACATCGACTACTCGCCGGTTCTGCCAGCCCCCGATCTCGATGCTGCGCTGGGGGCGCTGCCCGGCCGCAAGATCATCTTCACCGCCGGCGACGTGCCGCATGCGGAGCGGGTCGTGGAACGGCTGGGGGTGGCCCGCCATTTCGAGGCGATCTTCGACATCGAAGCTGGCGACTATTGGCCCAAGCCGCACCAGGCGATCTACGACAAGCTGGTGCTGAAGCATGGCGTCGATCCCGCCCGCGCCGCCATGGCCGACGACATCGTCGCCAACCTGAAGCCCGCCTGCGCCATGGGGATGCGCACGGTGTGGATCCGGACCGAGGAGAGCGTGAAGCGCGCCGCCGGCCTCGATCTCGACCATATCCATCATCAGACCGACGATCTGGCGATCTGGCTCGCCGATTGGGTCGCTCGAAGGAGGACGCGGAAATGAGGACCCTGATCCTGGGCGCCGGCGCGATCGGCGGCTATGTCGGCGGGCGGCTGCAGCAGGCCGGCGCCGACGTCACTTTCCTGGTTCGCCCGGCGCGGCGCGAGGCGCTGCAGCGCAACGGCCTCGTCATCAAGAGCACCAAGGGGGACGCCACGCAGAAGGTCGAGACCGTGCTGGGTGGCGCCGAGGGCGGCCCGTACGACATCGTGATGCTGACCTGCAAGGCCTACGATCTCGACTCCGCCATCGAGGCCGTCGCGCCGGCGGTCGGGCCGGACACGACCGTCGTTCCCCTGCTGAACGGCATGCGCCATATCGACGTCCTCGCCCGGCGGTTTGGCGAGGCGCGCGTCGTCGGCGGCTTGGCGCGCGTCGGCGTCGCCCTTTCGCCGAGCGGCGAGATCCTGCACACCAGCCCGTTCGCTGCCATCTCCTTCGGGGAGCGCGACGGTAAGCCGGCGCGACCTGTGCTGGCCGAATTGGATGCCGCGATCAAGAAGGCCAGCATCGACGGCGGGC
>DATEID010000414.1:0-20125 GCA_035279245.1 Reyranella sp. | reverse complement strand
CTAGTTCACGTGGATGTTCTGCGCCTTGATGATCTTGGAGAGCATCGCCGTCTCGCTCTCGAGGCGATGGGCGAAGGCGGCCGAGGGCATGGCGGCGACATCCCAGCCCTGCTGGGCAAGCCGCTTGCGCACACCGGGGGTGTCGAGCACCTCCAGCACCAGCTTCTCGAGCTTGTGGCGGTGCGCCTCGGCCATGCGCGCGGGCACGGCGATGGCCACCCAGCCCTCGATCTCCACGCCCTGCACGCCGAGTTCTTCCAGGGTCGGCACGCCGGGGGCAAGCTCGCTGCGCTTGGCCGAGGCGATGGCGAGCGCTCCGATCGTGCCGGCCTTGACCTGCTGCATGGCGATGCCGGCCGGGACGAAGGCGAGGTCGATCTCATCGGCGGCCAGCGCCGCGAGGACCTTGGGGTTGCCGGGATAGGGGACGTGCGTCGGCTTGATGCCGAGCTTGTCCGTCAGCAGCTCCATGCCCAGATGCGCCATCGAGCCGATGCCGACCGAGCCGTAGTTCAGCTTGCTGCCGGCGGCACGAAGCTGATCGAGGCCGGCCTTTTCCTTGGCCCATTTCGGGCCGATCGCCAGCACGAAGGGGGTGGTCCCGACCAGGCAGATCGGTGCGAGGTCGCGGGCCGGATCGTAAGGGACGTCGGGATTGAGGATATGCGCGATGGTGAGGTTCGCGTTGATCATCACCCCAACCGTGTGCTCGTCGTGCGACTCGGCGACCATCGCCGCCGCGATGTTGCCGCTGGCGCCTGGCTTGTCCTCCACCACGACCGGCTGGCCGACAAGCGGCGAGAGGGGATCGCCGATGGTGCGCGCGATCAGGTCCGGCGTCGATCCGGCCGAAAAGCCGACGATGAAGCGCAGCGGCTTGTTGGGCCACTCGGGCTCCGCCCGGCCGCGGATCGGCAGGGCGCCGGCGCCAAGAGCGGCTACGGCGGCAGTGAGGAGCAGGCGTCGTTCGATCATGGGGTCCTCCGGACCCCACCCCTAGCATCAGTCGGTTGGGAAAGTCTGCCGTCGGCGCGGGCTTTGCCACGCGACCTTGTTGCAGCGTGCCGGCAGGCTCCTCGACCGGATGCGACTCAATTCCGCGGCATCGTCAGGCTGTTGTTGAGGTCGGTGTTAAAGTCCGGACCCAGCGAGGGACGGCGTGCGCCTTGGCTGGCCGCGCCCATGGGGATGGTGCTGCCGGGCATCGTCGTCGAAAAGGTCGAGCCGCCGGGAATAGCCGAACCGGGCGTCCCCGCGCCGGAGGAACCGTCGGATTTGCCGAGACCGGGCAGGCCGGAGGAGCCGGCGGATCCGCGCGACCTCGACATGATGTCCTGCTGCTGGGCCTGCACCATCGTGATCCCGCCGAGCGTGATCGCGCCAAGCGCGACGCCGAACGCGAGCGCGAAGGTTCTGATCATCGCCAACCTCATTGCCGTTGCGGGGGGTGTTGTCGCCGGATTCTAACCCCGCCGGCGGCGGCTTTGCCTGTAGCAAAGCCGTGGCCGCTCGGCTGTGCCAAGCCGCGGCAAGAGCGCTAGTAGCGCGGGACGTAGACGGTCGTGGGCGGTGGCGGAGGAGGATTGTCCGGTACGACGACGGCCGTCGACGGGGTGCGCTTCTCGACCACGGTCTCGCTGTGGAAGCCGCATCCCGCGATGGCCACCGACAGGACCGCCAGACAGACAAAAGCCTTCATGATCGCGTCTCCTCGATGGTTGGTCGTCACCGTCCGCAAGGGAACAGTGATCCATCGAGCCAACGTGGCCTGCATAGGCCGGTTGCCGGGTCCTTTTGGTGTCTGTCTCAGCGCGACAGCGGCGGGGCGTTGGCAATGTCGGCTTGCGGCGCAGGTGCGTATTGCCGCGCGAGCCGCAGATTGTGCGCCACGTGGTAGCCGAAGCCCAGCAGGACCAGCAGGACGAAGCACAACACGATGATCTTGCAGTATGGTGAGGCCAGGAATCTTTCCATCGCCAAGCCTCCAGTGCGGCTGCCAACCAGCGGCTGCGTTTGCCTTCCGCCGTGATGACGGCCTAGGTTGCGCTGTCCTCCTCGCGCAAGGTCGTCAGCCGATCGGCCAGGGCCGCGACGACGGGTTTGGCTTCCTCGCGCGGCAGGAAGATGAAGTTGTAGATGAATCGGTCGAAGCGCCTGCGTGCGGTCAGCGGCGCCGCGAGGTCGGGATAGTTCGCCGGGTCCTGCATGCGTTCGATCGAGAACTGGCCGATCGGCTTCAGGAAGCCGTCGTGGACGAAGTAGCCGACATAGTCGAGCGCATCGAAATAGGCCCGCGCCCGCGCGATCCCGCCGGGCGAGAGCCGTTCCAGGACCTCGACCAGCACCCGGGGCCGGCAGCGGCGCATGGTCTCGATGGCGCCGTCGAGGACGGCCTGCTCGTGGCCCTCGACGTCGATCTTGATGAAGCCGGCATCGCCGCGATAGACGTTGTCGAGGCGGTCCATCGGCACCTCGATGCCGACATGGTCGGGATAGGTCGCCAATGCCTGGTCGGACACTGTGCAGCAGCCTTCGATGGCGACGCCGTCGACGACCGGCATCCCGAGCTCGACCCGGCCCTTTCGGTCGGACAGCGCGACCGGCTCCACCTTGACGCCGCGCGGGAATTTCTCGCGCAGGGCCTCGACCAGCTTCGGCATCGGCTCGAAGGCAACGATGCGGGGAACATGGCGGCGCAGATAGTGGATATAGCTGCCGTCGTTGGCGCCCACATCGAGGGCGTCGGCGCCGGGCCTGCACAGGCAATCGACGAGATGGAGTTCCACTTCGCCGTAGCGGCCGTAATAGCGGGCTTCGCGCCAGTTCAGCAGCGGCTGCGGACAAAGCGCACGCAACGCCTGTTTCGCTTCGACAAGAGCACTACCCAACGCCACCATCACATCGATCCTCGCCCGTGCAACGAGATTGCATTAGACACGCAGGATCATGTCCGTTCGAAGGCTTCTCGATACGAGGTCTTGGGATAAGGCCTCCGGTCCCAGGAAGGTCACGGCCACACACACTGCATTGCGGTTTTCCACCCAACGCGCTTGGCGTTGCGCGGTTCCGGATCGAGTGGCGACTCAATCGGCAGGCGGTCGCTTCGCGAGCTTGAGGTGGGCGGCGCGCAATCCGCTCATGATCCGGCGCTTCGCCAAGCGGTCGAGGTTGCAGCGGGCGGTCGAGGCCCAGGCTGCCTCCTTGCCGCGCGGCCGGGCTTGCATGGCTTCGCCAAATCGCTTCGCATCGAGGTCGCTCTCGAAGGCGACCTTGATGTCCGTGCCGTCGGCATTGATCGCGCAGGGGCCGGCCAAGCGCAGCTCCTCGACCAGCCGTTCGAGAAAGGCGACCCCGAGCTTCCGCGCCCTGGCATCCGACTTCTTGGGCAGGTCGACAATCACGAGATGCGGGCGGTGATGGGAGTCCTGAAACACGTCCCAGTCCTCGAGCGGCATGTATTCGTCTCTGGCTGACTATCCTGTGCGCTGGAGATAATCCGATCCGAAGGGGATGAGCGGTGCCCAATCGATGCCAAACCCGGGCCAAAATGGTGGCCTTGCCGCTTTGCGGTTTTGCGACCGCACCCGACGTTCGGCTTGAACCTGCGCCGTGGCCGTGAAAAAACAGTGACTGACGGCAAGATCACACGCTTGGCTGTCGAGGGTTGTTAGCCTTGCCCATGGGTCCTTTGCACTCGATTGCCCGGCGGAGGTGAGGGGACGTGACTCGCTTGAGTGCTGCCATCGATGGAAAGGGAGAAATCTCCTTCTCCGGCGGAAGGTCCGCGAGCTCGGACACGCCTCCCGCGAGCGCTCCGTCGCCGGTCACCGAAAAGGATCCCAAGGGCGGAGGCAACCGAAGAAGCGGCGCCGGCGCCCTGACCGGTCTGCTTGGTATTGTTTGCGCGCTGCTGGGCGTCGTTTCGGCGCCATCGTTATTCCTGCCGCTCGCCGTCGCCTTCTCCGCGTTCTCTCTCCTGCGCAGCCTCGCGGTGCTGAGCGTCTTGGGTACCGTTGCCGCAGCCCTGTCCTGCATCCTCACCGTCGTGGGGCTGGTGTTGTTCCCGTGGGGAACCGAGGAGAGCGGCCGGGCGGCCGCCGCGGCTGCGTCGAGCGCCATGCCCGCTCCAGCCAAACCTGCCAGCGTTTCTGTCGTTCCGACAAAGCCTGCCGAACCCGAAGCGGCGACCGGGGCGCTTTCCATGCCGCCGCCGCCCGCTTCGCCGCCCGCGCCCAAGTCGGAGGCGGCGCCATCACCATCCAAATCGGAAGCCGCGCCGCCGGCCGAAGGCAAACCCGCGCCCGAGCCTCCTTCTTCTGCCGCTTCGAGCGAAGGCCCGGCGGTCCCCCGGCTCGAGGACGCGCTGCCCAAGCCGCCTCCGCCGGCTGCCGCCGTCGTTCCCGATACGCCGACCAGCACGCCGACGCCGCTCGAGGCGGAGAAGCCTGCAGAGGAGCCCAAGGCCAAGGCGGTGGCGATGCAGCCATGGCCCGAGAGCCGGACCGAGCAGACCAAGGCGATCCAGATCCTGCTGCGCGATCTCGACTTCTATCACGGCACGACCAACGGCACGTTCGGGCCGGCCACGCGGGCCGCGATCTGCCTCTACCTTGTCACCTACGACGAGAAGGGCGAATGCGAACCAAGCCAGGCGCTGTTCGAGTCGCTGCAGAAGCGGCGTGCCGCCACCAACGTCGGCAGCGTACCGCATTGATCGCGGCCGCTCCGGGCCGCTGTGAGAGTCAGACGCGAAGTCCGAGCCGTTCGCCCCGATAGGCGCCGCTCAGCACGCGTTGCCACCAGCCGCGATTGTCGAGATACCAGCGCACGGTGTCGCGCAACCCGCGCTCGAAATCGCGGCGCGGCCGCCAGCCGAGCTCGTTCCTGATCTTGGTGGCGTCGATCGCGTAGCGCGCATCGTGGCCGGGCCGGTCGGTGACGAACTCGATCAGCTTCTCGTGCGGACGGTTGCGGCCGTTGGGCAGAAGCTCGTCGAGCGCCGTGCAGATCGCCCGCACCACATCGATGTTCCGCCGCTCGCTGTCGCCGCCGACATTGTAGGTCTCGCCCGGCCGGCCCTTCTGCAGCACCAGCACGAGAGCCTCGGCGTGATCCTCGACATGCAGCCAGTCGCGCACGTTCTCGCCCTTGCCGTAGACCGGCAGGCGCTCGCCGCGCAGGGCGCGGATGATGCAGAGGGGGATCAGCTTCTCGGGGAAGTGATAGGGCCCGTAGTTGTTCGAGCAGTTCGTGGTCAGCGTCGGCAGGCCGTAGGTATGGTGCCAGGCGCGCACCAGATGGTCGGACGCCGCCTTGCTGGCCGAGTACGGCGAGTTGGGCTGGTACGGCGTCGTTTCGGTGAACTTCCCGGTCGGGCCCAGCGAGCCGAACACCTCGTCGGTCGAGATATGCTGAAAGCGGAAGCGCTCTCGCGCCTCGCCGTCGAGCCCGCGCCAGTAGTCGAGGGCGGCCTCCAGCAGCACGCAGGTGCCGGCGACATTGGTCTCGATGAAGGGCGAGGGGCCGTCGATCGAGCGGTCGACATGGCTCTCGGCCGCGAGATGCAGCACCGCGTCCGGCCGCGCCGTGCGGAAGATCTCCTTCAGCGCGTCGCCATCGCGGATGTCGACACGGTAGTGGCGGTGCCGGTTGCTGGCGCCCGCCTCGGCAAGCGATTCGAGATTGCCGGCATAGGTGAGCTTGTCGACATTGGCGACCGACCAGTCGGTGGTGCGGATCACATGCCGCACGACCGCCGAGCCGATGAACCCCGCCCCGCCGGTGATGAGTAGCTTCATGCCTTTGTCTTAGGTCAAAGGAGCGCGCCACTCCAGTGGCGCTCATGCTCATATGGACCGCGCGCATCTTGCGCGCCTCATGAGGGGGATCTTTGATCGGCGCGGCTAAAGATCCCTCGCGTCGCTCGGGATGACACGGCAGGGGCTGGGCGCCTGGTCTTGTTTCTGTTAGTGGCGCGCTCCCCCTGAGCGCGCTCATCGGAGCGCGCAACTCCAGTTGCGCTCGGACGGTGTGAGGTCCCGATCCTTGTTTCTCGTTAGTGGCGCGCTCCTCTGATCAATGATGCAAGATCTGGCCGAGGAAGGCCTTGGTGCGCTCGTTGCGGGGGTGGGCGAAGAACGCCTCGGGTTCGTTCTGCTCGACGATCTCGCCGCGGTCCATGAAGATCACCCGGTCGGCGACGGCGCGGGCGAAGCCCATCTCGTGCGTGACGCAGAGCATGGTCATGCCTTCCTTCGCCAGCTCGATCATGACGTCGAGCACCTCCTTCACCATCTCCGGGTCGAGCGCCGAGGTCGGCTCGTCGAACAGCATGATCTTGGGCCGCATGCAGAGGGCGCGCGCGATCGCCACGCGCTGCTGCTGGCCGCCCGAAAGCTGGCCGGGATACTTCTGCGCCTGCTCGGGGATGCGCACGCGCTTGAGCAGGCTCATGGCGATCTCCTCGGCCTCCTTCTTGGGCATCTTCTTCACCCAGATCGGGGCCAGCGTCAGGTTGTCGAGGATGGTGAGGTGGGGGAAGAGGTTGAAGGACTGGAACACCATGCCGACGTCGCGCCGGATCGCCTCGATGTTCTTGACGTCGTTGGAAAGCGTGACGCCATGCACGACGATGTCGCCGCGCTGATGCTCCTCCAGCCGGTTGATGCAGCGGATCAGCGTCGACTTGCCCGAGCCCGACGGGCCGCAGATCACGATGCGCTCGCCCTGCCTCACCTCGAGGTTGATGTTGGAAAGCACGTGGAACTGCCCGAACCACTTGTTCACGCCCTTGAGCTGGATCACCGACGGGGCGTGGGAGAGATCGTGCTTGGCGGTGGCGGCCATCTAGCGTCGCGTCCCCTTGTTGAGCTCGATCTCGAGATACTTGGAGTAGCGCGACATCGAGAAGCAGAAGCAGAAATAGACGAAGGCGGCGAACAGGTAGACCTCGCTCGGGTAGCCCGCCCAGTTGGGATCGACCAGCGCCTGGTTGGCGGCATTGAGGAAGTCGAAGATGCCGATGATCAGCACCAGCGAGGTGTCCTTGAAGAAACCGATGAAGGTGTTGATGAGCGGCGGGATCACCACCCGCAGTGCCTGCGGCAGGATGATCAGCGTGGTCTTCTGGAAGTAGTTGAGGCCCATCGCGTCGGCCGCCTCGAACTGGCCCTTGGGCAGCGCCTGCAGGCCGCCTCGGATCACCTCGGCGATATAGGCGCCGGCGAACAGGATCACCGCGATCAGGGCGCGCAGGAACTTGTCGATGTTCATGCCCGAGGGCAGGAACAAGGGCAGCATCACCGACGCCATGATCAGGAGGCTGATCAGGGGCACGCCGCGAATCAGCTCGATGAAACCGATGCACAAGCCCTTGATCAGCGGCAGGTCCGAGCGTCGGCCGAGCGCCAGCAGGACGCCGTAGGGGAAGGCGAACAGGAGGCCGTAGGTGGCGAGGATCAGCGTCACCGGTAGACCGCCCCAGAAGCTGGTCTCGACATAGTCGAAGGGCGCGATGGCCAGGCTCCACGCCGGCAGCACGCCGGCCAGCCTGAGCACGATGCCGACGGCGCCGATCGCCGCAAGCGTCCGCCAGCCCGCGATCTCGGCCGGCTGGGCGGCGGCGCCGCGCAGCAGCATGCCGAGGCCGCCGACCGCGAGCGCCGCGAACAGGATCAGGCCGAGCGGGATGTCGATCTGGCCAAACATCAGCAGGAAGGTGAGGAAGCTGCCGATGCCCCAGATCCAGAGCAGCCGCGTGTTCCACATCCGCCGGTCGGCGCTCGACACCAGCATCGCCAGCATGACCATCACCGCCAGCAGCGGTCGCCATTGCTGCTGGTAGGGAAAGGTGCCGAAGAAGATGAAGCGGTACTTCTCGTGGATCAGCGCCCAGCAGGCGCCATGGCCTCGGCAGGCCTGCCCGTTGGGCGCGGTCCAGACAGCGTTCACCACCGCCCAGTCCAGGAACGACGACAGGAGCCAGAGGAGCAGCACCAGCAGCACGACAGTCGTGATGGCGTTGCCCCAGCTCGAGAACAGGTTCTTGCGCAGCCAGCCCAGCGCGCCGCCGTCGACGATGGGGGGCGGCAGGTGCTGGCGCTCGCCGGCGGGCGTGGCGTCGGTCATGTTCAGCGCTCCCGCAGCGCGATGCGCTTGTTGTACCAGTTCATGAAGGCCGAGATGCCGAGGCTCACGGTCAGATAGGCGGCCATGATGATCACCACGTTCTCGATCGCCTGGCCGGTCTGGTTGATGGTGACGTTGACCGCCGCGACGAGATCGGGATAGCCGATGGCGATGGCGAGCGAGCTGTTCTTGGTGATGCTGAGATACTGGCTGGTCATCGGCGGCACGATCACGCGCAGCGCCTGCGGCAGCAGCACCAGCCGCATCGCCTGGCCGCGCGACAGGCCGAGCGCGGCGGCGGCTTCGCTCTGGCCCTTGTTCAGGGCAAGGATGCCCGAGCGCACGATCTCGGCGATGAAGGCCGATGTGTAGACCACGAGACCGAACAGCAGGGCGGTGAACTCGGGTTGGATGACCGAGCCGCCCTGGAAGTTGAAGCCCTTGAGCGCCGGCCAGCTCATCTGGTGCGGCGCGCCGCCAAGCAGCCAGACGACGAGCGGCAGGCCGACCACGATCGCAATGCAGGTCCGGATCACGGGGAAGGGCTGGCCCGTTGCGTCCTGGCGCTTGCCGGCCCAGCGTTTGACCGCGAAGGCGGCGGCGATGCCGACGAGCAGCCCCAGCCCCATCCAGGGATGGATCGGGTCGGGAAGCGGCACCGGAAAGTAGAGGCCGCGGTTGCTGAGGAACATCGTGCCGAGCACGTTGATGGCCTGACGCGGCCCGGGAAACGCCTCGCTGATGATCTTGTAGAACAGGAACAGCCAGAGCAGCAGCGGCACGTTGCGGAATATCTCGACATACCACTCGCAGATCTTGGCCAGCAGCCAGTTGGGCGAGAGCCGGCCGATGCCGATCAGCGTTCCAAGGATGGTGCACAGGACGATGCCGAGGACGGAAACCTTCAACGTGTTCAGCAGGCCGACCAGGATCGCCCGTGCATAGGTGTCGGCGGGCGAGTAGGGGATCATCGAATCGCCGATCTGGAAGCCGGCCTCGTGATGGAGGTAGTCGTAGCCGCTGGCGATCTTCTGCCGGGCCAGGTTATCCATGGTGTTGCTGACGAGGAACCAGGCCAGCAATCCGACAAGGCCCACCACCACGATCTGGAAGATCCAGCCGCGGACGACCGGATCGTTCCAGGGGGCCACTTTCGGACGTGTCGACGAGCCGAGCGTCTCGACCGCCATGCCGCTACTCTCCCTGCCTGATGCGGTTCGGCCGCGTGTCGTTGGTTGCCGGCAGTGTAGGAGGGAATTGCACCGTTGCAACCCGCCAAAAGCACCGCCGGCGCTGCAGCCTCAGCGAATCGGCCCTAGCGGATAGGCATGGCGTACTGCAGGCCGCCGTCCTTCCACAGCGCGTTCAGGCCGCGCTTGATCTTGAGCGGCGAGCCGGAGCCGATGTTGCGCTCGAAGCTCTCGCCGTAGTTGCCGACCTGCTTGATGATGTTGTAGGCCCATTTCTCATCGACGCCGAGCGCCTTGCCCATGCCCGGCGTCACGCCAAGCAGACGCTTGATGGTCGGATTGTTGCTCTTCAGCATCTCGTCGAC
Source organism: Reyranella sp. (assembly GCA_035279245.1). Taxonomy (GTDB): domain Bacteria; phylum Pseudomonadota; class Alphaproteobacteria; order Reyranellales; family Reyranellaceae; genus Reyranella. The sequence goes on along the minus strand of DATEID010000414.1, from coordinate 10,443 downwards.
GTTCTTCGACGTGATGCCGTCTTCCTCGGCCTCGACCATGGCGTACTGGCTCCAGCGGATGACGTCGCCGAACTGATTGTCGCCGTGCCGGAAGGCCGGCGCCAGCGGCTCCTTGGAGATGATCTCGGGCAGCACCACGAAATCCTCGGGCGTCAGCGGCGGCGGAGGGTTCGCCGCGCGGGTGGCATAGAGGCTCGACGTGTCGTTGGTGTAAACGTCGCAACGACCGGCGAAGAAGGCCGCGCGGACCTCGTTCACCTTCTCGATCACGACCGGCTTGAAGGTCATCTTGTTGGCGCGAAAGTAGTCGGCGAGGTTGAGCTCGGTGGTGGTGCCGGGGGCGACGCAGACCGTCGCGCCGTTCAGTTCCTTGGCGCTCTTCACGCCGAGCTTCTTGTTCACCAGGAAGCCCTGGCCGTCGTAGTAGGTGACGGCGCCGAAATCGAGGCCGAGCGCCGTGTCGCGCGTCAGGGTGACCGTGGTGTTGTTCGACAGCATGTCGACCTCGCCCGATTGCAGCGCGGTGAAGCGCTGCTGCGAGGAAAGCGGCACATACTTCACCTTCTCCGAATCGCCGAACAGCGCCGCGGCGACGGCGCGGCATACATCGACGTCGAGCCCTTCCCATTTGCCCTGGCTATTGGCCAGCGCGAAGCCGGCCGTGCCCTCCATGACCCCGCAGACGAGCTGCCCGCGCGCCTTGACGGTATCGAGATCCTTGCCCGCCCAGGCGGTGCCGGACATCGCCAGCAGACCGATCCCGATGGCGATCGCATTGACAAACCTGTTCATGACCGCTGCCTCTCCCGGTTTCATTGATCGGCAAGTGTCCCTCCGGGAGGCCAAGCAAGCAACAGGCCAAAGCAAAACCGCCGCCTTTTTCCAGGCGGCGGTTCATTTGGCGCAAGTCATTGCCGACAAGAACCGTGTCATCCCGAGCGCAGCGAGGGATCCTTCCACGGCACCTGAACCAAAGATCCCTCGCTGTCGCTCGGGATGACACCATTTTTGTCGACGTCTTGCACCGCCCTACCGGACCGGCATGGCGTATTGCAGGCCGCCGTCCTTCCACAGCGCGTTCAGGCCGCGCTTGATCTTGAGCGGCGAGCCCATGCCGACGTTGCGCTCGAAGCTCTCGCCGTAATTGCCGACCTGCTTGATGATGTTGTAGGCCCACTTCTCGTCGACGCCGAGCGCCTTGCCCATCCCGGGCGTCACGCCGAGCAGACGCTTGATGCCGGGATTGTTGCTCTTCAGCATTTCGTCGACGTTCTTCGAGGTGATGCCGTACTCCTCGGCCTCGATCATGGCGAACTGGCTCCAGCGGATGATGTCGCCGAACTGGTTGTCGCCGTGGCGGAAAGCCGGCGCCAGCGGCTCCTTGGAGATGATCTCGGGCAGCACCACGAAATCATCCGCCGTCAGCGGCGGCGGCACGTTGGAGGCGCGGACCGAGTAGAGTCCCGAGGCGTCGGTGGTGAAGACGTCGCAGCGGCCGGAGAAGAAGGCTGACCGGATCTGGTCGAGCTTGTCGATCACCACCGGCTTGAAGTTCATCTTGTTGGCGCGGAAATAGTCGGCGAGGTTGAGCTCGGTCGTGGTGCCGGGCTGGACGCAGACCGTGGCGCCATCCAGTTCCTTGGCGCTCTTCACGCCGAGCTTCTTGTTCACCATGAAGCCCTGGCCGTCGTAGTAGGTGACGGCGCCGAAATCGAGGCCGAGCGCGGTATCGCGCGTCAGGGTCCAGGTCGTGTTGCGCGACAGGAGATCGACCTCGCCCGACTGGACGGCGGTGAAGCGCTGCTCGGCCGAGAGCGGCACGTACTTCACCTTCTCCGAGTCGCCGAACAGCGTCGCCGAGATGGCGCGGCAAACGTCGACGTCGATGCCGCTCCACTTGCCCTGGCTGTCGGGCGAGGAGAAGCCGGCGACGCCGGTGCTGACCCCGCAGACGAGCTGGCCGCGCGCCTTGACGGCATCGAGATCCTTCCCGGCCCACGCGGTGCCGGTGGCGCCGAGAAACGCCGCGGCGGCGCCGACGGCGATCGTCTTCTTGAGCATGTCTCTTTCCCTTTGATTGTCCTTGCCGTCGGGCCGTTCCCTGGGAACGGCCGGCCAGGAACGACGGTGCCATTGGTAGGCGATCACCCGTCGAGGCGCAACGGCGAGAGGCGACACTGCAGCCCGGGGCTGCAGGTCCATCCGGCCTACAGGCGGCCCGGGCTGGGCGGCGGCGTGAACGGGTTGCGGCTCCAGAAGGAGGCATGCTCCGTCTTGGGCTTCTGCGCGATCGCCGCGTCGCGCACGTCCTGCTGCCACTTGCGATAGGCGACGAGATCGTTGGCGGTGAGCACGTCGCCTTTGTCCGACAGATAGCGCTCGGGATCGACGAAGCGGCCGTCGACGATGGCCGAGAAATGCAGGTGCGGTCCGGTCGCCCGGCCGGTCGTCCCGACGTAGCCGATCACCTCGCCCTTGTGCACCGTCGTTCCCGGGACGATGCCCGGCGCGATGCGCGACATGTGGGCGTAGAGGGTCTCGAAATGCGAGGTGTGGCTGATCTTAACCGTCCGGCCGTAGTTGTAATACCAATCGGCATGGTTCACGACGCCGTCGGCCGCTGCATAGATCGGATCTCCGGTATGGCCCTCGAAGTCGATGCCGTTGTGGAAAGCGTGGCTGGTGATGCGGCCGTAGTAACGACGCGTGCCGAACGGCGAGGAAATGCGGGCGCCGGGTTTGGGCTCGGCAAGCGCCGCGCCGCCCAGGCGCTTGCCCTGCTGGTCGAACCAGCCTTCGGGCTCGTCCGGCGGCGCGAACCACCAGAAAGAGTGCTTCGCCTTGCCTTCACCGATGCTGGCGTAGATCACGCGCGAGGAACCGTCGGCGGTCTGCGCCTGCAGCATCTCGACCTTGCCCTTGCTCGGCGAGAAGCCGGCGAAGGCCTGCGTCAGATCCTTGAACAGCGGCTGGTTGGCGCCGCCCGGCATGGAATTGAAGGCGGCCGCAGCGCTGTCGGCCCTGACATAGGTGATGGTGCCCGGAACGACCGCACGGGCGGCGGCGGTCGGCACGGCGGTCGGCGCGCTCAGGGTGCGCTCGGTCTCGGTGCCGGCGATGCTGGGAGTGGTGGTGACGTTGGTCGTGCTGGCGGTGGCGTTTGCCTTGTACTCCGAGAGCCACTTCCTGTTGAGCTCGTCGGCCTGGTGGTCGGTTGGAGAGGCCTGGGCGTCGGTTGCCGACTTTGCCGTCGGCCTGACGATGGTCGGATGGTGGACCGGCTTCTTCGCGGTGGACTTCTTGGCGACGGTGGTGACCTGGGCCAGCGAGACCGCGGGCGCCGCGACCTGGAGAAGAGAGATTGTCAGGGCTGCGGCTGCCAGAGCACGCATCATCCTCCACCGGTCGCCGCGCTCAGCGCGCGTCGTCGTGATCGCCATCGGCCTCTCCCGTTCATTGTCCAACAATACGCCTCGAGGCCATCGGCGATTTGACCGGCTCCCCCGCCAGCGCCCCCGCTTGCCGCCTCGCGCGCGATACTGGCCACGAAAAAATCTCAAGTCCAACAAAAAGTGGCAAAAATGCAACACCCCTGCGGATCGAGAATAAGTATTTGAATTTACAAGCGTTATTTCACTAGCCGTGTTTCCGGTCGCGGAAAAATGCAGTGGGCAGAATGTCGCCTTGGACCCTGCGACGAAGGATCGGATAGCGCGCAAGAAGTCCGGCGGCCTCCGCCATTTCCTCGACATCGTTGAACATCGGCACGCCGGCCTGCTCCATTCGCGCGAACCAGTCGGCCTTGTCGGGAAGCGTGCCCATCATGCTGTGCATCAGAGGGAGAGGTGCCTTGGGCGCGAGCTCGGCGAGCCGATCGATCACCGGGCCAGCGTCGACCATGAAGGGCACGACATGGATCATCAGGACCATGTCGTAGTGATCGGCCGCATGGTTCATGGCCGCCTCGAAGGCGAGGCCGAAGCGATCCTCGCGCGCGTCGGCCAGGAGGTCGATCGGGTTGGCGACGGAAGCCTCGCCCGGCAACTGCTGGCGCAGCACTTCGGCCATCGGCTTGGGCAACGCCGCGAGATCGAGTCCTTCGATGGCTGCGCGATCGGCACAGATCACGCCGGGGCCGCCGGAGTTCGAAAGGATGAGGGCACGCCGACCGAGGCCTTGCGGGAATCGGCCAAACGCTTTCGCCGCGATCAGCAGCCGACGCAGGCTCTCGACGCGGACCATGCCGCACGACGCACAGAAGGCATCGATCGCCGCCTCGTCGTTTGCCACGGCACCGGTATGCGCGGCAGCCGCGCGTCCGCCGATTTCGGTCCGGCCGCCGAACAGCGCGATCACCGGCTTCGTTGCCGCGACCTTGCGGGCGACGGTTCGGAAGCGCTCGTGATCCTCGATCGATTCGACATAAAGCAGGGCAGCGCCGATCTCCGGCCGCTCGCCCAACCAGGCGAGATAGTCCTCGACGCCGAGATGCACCGCGTTGCCGACCGACACCACGCTGGCGAGCGGCAGGTTACGCGCATTGGCCTTGTCGATGAATTCCTCGGCCAGCGCGCCCGACTGCGAGATGAAGGCAAGACCGTTGGTTGCACCGGGAGAAGAGCCTGGCGGCAAGTCGCGCAGGAAGGTGGCGGCGAAGCGCCAGGCCGGATCGAGGTGGACGATGCCGGCGCAGTTGGGACCAGCGATGGTCAGGTGACGCTCGGCAGCCAGCTTCAGCAAGGCTTCGTTGCGGGCGATGCCCGAGGGACCCGCTTCGGCGAAGCCGCCCGGCAGGATCAGGAGATTGCGGATGCCGCGGTCGGCCGCCTCCGCGGCCGCTTCGACGATGGCGTCGGGACGGATCACGATCACCGCGAGGTCGACCGGCGGATCGATGGCGGCGATCGAGGTCACCGAGTCGTAACCGAAGATCGCGCCGCCTTTGGGATTGACCGGCACCACGCGGCCGCCGTAACCGGCGAGGCGCAGCATCTGCATGACGGCGCCGCCGGAGGAGGTCGGTCGCTCGCCCGCTCCCACAATGGCGATGCTGCGCGGGGCGAAGAAGGGCGAGAGATCGCGGATCGGTGCGGACATGGCGTGCCGTTGCAGCACAGGCGGAAAGGGAGAACAAGATGGCCGATCCGATCGAGCTTCTGATCCAGGGCCGCGCGCACGAGCTGACGCCGGGCTTCCCGGTGCGCCGCGTGCTGCCGAGCGTGAAGCGGCGCACCGTCGGCCCGTTCATTTTCCTGGATCATTTCGGTCCGCTGGTCGTGCCGCCAGGCGGCGACGGCATGGAAGTGCGGCCGCATCCGCATATCGGCCTCGCCACCGTCACCTATCTGTTCGAGGGCGGCATCTTCCATCGCGACAGCTTGGGCCATGCGCAGGCGATCCGTCCCGGCGACGTCAACTGGATGACGGCCGGCGGCGGCATCGCCCACAGCGAGCGCACCGAGCCCGAGATGCGCCGGCAAGGCTTTCGCATGCACGGCGTCCAGACCTGGGTCGCGCTGCCCACGGCGCACGAGGAGACGGCGCCGAGCTTCGAGCATGTGCCGGTGGACCGGCTGCCGGCCTGGGAGGACGAAAAGGCGTCGCTGCGGCTGATCGTCGGCAGCTATGGCGGTCGCACCGCACCCACCACGCATTTCTCGCCGATCTTCTATGTTGCCGCCGACGTGCCGACCGCCACGAAGATCGCCGTGGCGCCCGAGCATGCCGAGCGGGCGGTCTATGTCGCGGCGGGGACGGCCGTGATCGGCGACCGCCAGCTTGGCGTCGGCGACCTCGCCCTGCTCGCGGCCGGCACTGTCGTCGATGTGATGGCCGGGATGGATGGCGCGAAGCTCATGCTGCTCGGCGGCGCGCCGCTCGATGGACCGCGCCACATCTGGTGGAACTTCGTCTCCTCCTCGAAGGAGCGCATCGAGCGCGCCAAGGCCGACTGGAATGAGGGCCGCTTCGCCAAGGTCCCCGGCGATCCCGAGTTCATCCCGCTGCCGGAGTGACCTCCCCATTCATATGGGGAGGTGCCCCGAAGGGGCAGAGGGGTCATGAGCTTCGTGAGCGTCATGAGCTGCCGCGTCGTCGTTGGTTGCCCATGACCCCTCCGCCCGCTACGCGGGCACCTCCCGATGACGGGTAGGGCAACCGCATATGACGACATTTCTTCGTCGTCCCGACCGGAGCGAAGCGGAGTGGAGGGACCTTTTCTCCGCGATTGGCTCTGCGATCGTCGAAAAAAGGTCCTTCCACTACGCCTCGCTTCGCTCGGCTCCGGTCGGGACGACGGGTCCTTGTCATCATATGCGATAGCCCTACGATGACGGGGAGGAAGCTAAGCCTTCTCGACGTTCCAGAACACGGTCACGGGGGACGGGATGTTGCCGGTGATGCCCTTGCGGCGCGCCATCGGTTGGACGTACTGGCCGAGCGGAACGGTGACACCGAGATCCATCACCCGCTTCTGCACCTGCTCGGCGATGCGGCGCTGCGCGGCCGGGTCGTTCTGGTGCAGGAACTCCTGCCGCAGCTTCTCGATCTCGGCGTCGGTCGGCCAGCCGAACTGGGCGCGGTCCCCGGTCGTCTCGGTGTAGTGGTTGACGATCGGGTCGGCGAGCAGCACCGCCGTGGCCGCGGTCATGGCGATGTTCCAGCCGCCCTTGCTCGGCGGGTCCTTCTTGGCGCGCCGCGCGACCAGCGTTTGCCAGTCCATCGACTGCATGTCGACCTTGAAGCCGCCGCGCTCCAGCAGGCCCTTGGCCACCGGCGCGAGGTTGGTGAGCACCGCCAGGTCGGTCGACTGCAGCAGCACGATCGGCGTGCCGTCGTAGCCGGCCTCCCGCAGGAGCTTCTTCGAGCCCTCGAAGTTGCCCTCGAGGATGCCGTCCATGCCGGCCGCGTTCTCGAATGACGTGCCGCAGCCGAACATGGCCTTGCAGACCTTGTAGTAGCGCGGGTCGCCGATCACGGCCTTGAGGAAGTCTTCCTGGCGGAGGGCGAGCTCGGCGGCGCGGCGGATCCGGACGTCGTTGGTCGGTGGCTGCTTCCAGTTGAAGCGCAGGAGGTAGGTGTTGCCGAGCTTGTCGGGGATGACGATCTCGATGTTGCGGTCCTTCTCCAGCACCGGCAGGAGGTCGTGGCTCGGCGCCTCGATCATGTCGATCTCGCCCGAGAGCAGCGCGTTGATCGCGGTCTGCATGTCGGAGATCGACACCCACTCCACGCGCTCGAGCTTGGCGACCTTGCCGCCGGCCAGTCCCGACGCCGGCTCGGCGCGCGGCACGTAGTCGGGATTGCGCACATAGACGACCTTCTCGCCGGGCTTCCACTCGTCGCGCTTGAAGATAAACGGGCCACAGCCCGTCGTGTCGGAGATCTGCTGTGCGACCGGCGTCTCGGCCACGCGCTTGGGCATCACGAAAAGCGGCACCGAGGCGGGCTTGGCAAGCGCCTTCAGGATCAGGCTGAACGGTTCCCTCAGCGCGATGCGGAAGGTCCGGTCGTCCGCCGCGGTCATCTCCTTCATCGCCTTGGCGAGCAGGCCGCCCACGGCGTCCTTGTCCATCCAGCGCTTGAGCGAGGGCAGCACGTCGGCCGAGGTCACCGGCGGCCCGTCGTTCCACTTGAGCCCGTCGCGCAGCTTGAATGTCCAGACGAGCCCGTCGTCGCTCGTCGTCCAGCTCTCGACCATCTGCGGCCGGGGCTCGAGCTTGTCGTCGAGCGCGAACAGCGTGTCGTAGATCATGTAGCCGTGGTTGCGGACGATGTAGGCGGTGGTCCAGATCGGATCGATGATCTTGAGATCCGAATGCATCACCACGCGCAGCGTCCTGGCCGGCTGCTGCGCAAGAGCCCTGCTCGCCAGCAGAACCGCCGGCGCGGCGAGAAACGAACGACGCTGCATGTCTCACCTCCTCCTTTTTCTTTCTCCTCTCCCCCGTTGGGGCAGGGCAATCGCATATGACGACATTTCTTCGTCGTCCCGACCGGAGCGAAGCGAAGTGGAGGGACCTTTTCTCCGCGATTGGCTCTGCGATCGTCGAAAAAAAGGTCCCTCCACTACGCCTCGCTTCGCTCGGCTCCGGTCGGGACGACGGGTCCTTGTCGTCATATGCGATAGCCCTACCCTAACGGGGGAGAGGAATATCGACGCGCTTGAGGAACGACTCGACCAGATCGTTGAATGTCGCGGCCTGCTCGAAATAAGGGGAGTGGCCGCAGCCGGGCAGGATGTGCGCCTCGGCGTGCGGCAGCCGCGCCGCGATCGCCTCGGCGAGGAAGGCCGGGAAGACAATGTCGTCGGCACCGCCGATCAGCAGTGTCGGAACCGGAAAGTCCGTCAGGTCGGCAAGCGCGCGGCTCGCGGTGCGCCGCAAGCCGGCACGCAGCTTCTCCTTGTCGAGCCTGCCCGCCATCTCGTCGATGGCGAGATAGAGGAGATGCAGCGCCGGCAGGCGTTCCGCCGCCTCGGCCCCCAGCGCCGGATGGATGCCTCTGGCCCGGCCGTCGGCGATGGCCGCTTGCGCCTTCTCGAGCCAGGCATCGTAGGCCGCCCCTCCCGAGGGATCGCAGCCGCGCCGGTCGAGTGTGCCGGCCGTCGAGCTCAGCACCAACGCCTTCACGCGCGCGGGATGGGCGATCGCGAATTCCAGCATCGTCCAGCCGCCCATCGACTGGCCGACGAGCCGCACGTCGTCGAACCCCAGATGGTCGACCAGCGCCGCAAGGTCGCCGGCATAATCGGCCGGGTCCGGGCCGCCTTGCACCGGGTCGGATGGCGCGAAACCGCGATGGGCGAAGGTCACGCAGGTGTAACGGGATGCGAAGTGCGCGACCTGCTGCCACCAGCTCACGTGATTGCCGCCGAGGCCATGGGCGAAGATCAAGGCGGGCCCGCTGCCCGTGGCCTCATAATAAAGTGTGCCGAAGGACCGCTTCAGCCGGCCGGTCTTGCGTTCGGGCGCGCGATAGGAAGCCATGTCCGCCCTCTTCAGAAGAGGACAAGCCTAGAGCGCGCGACGCCGAGCGGCCAGCGGCCGGCGGCAAACAAACGGAACCTGCTTTCGAAGGGCGAGCTTTCGCGCTCGGCGAGCCGGGCGAGAGCGAGCTGGTAGACCGCCTGCGCGGCGGCGCCGGCCGCGACATGGATCGAGGCGGGAGCCGCGTTGCCCATGCGCGCCGCCGCGGCAGCGGCCTTGCCGTGCACGAGGTCGCCCGCCTCGGTCGTGAGCTCGCTGAGCGCGGTCCATAAAGCGCGTTCGGGAAAGCGCGTCTCGACATCGGTGAGCAGCGTCTTGCGCAAGGCCTCCTCGCGGTTCCACCAACCGGAGGTATCCGGTATCCGCAGCAGCCGTTCCGCTTCCGGCCAGTCGCGTGCCTGGTCGATGGCAAGCGGCCCGAGCCCGAGTGCTTCGGCCCAGGCGATGGCGTCCGCCCGGTCGCCGTCGGTCAGCGGCTCGCCCAACGCCGCGAACCACGACGCCGCTTTCACCTCGTCCCGCAGGGAGTCGAGCAGATTGCCGGGAAGCGAGACAACGCTCATGGCTGGGAGCCGCCGGACCACATGAGCCCTTCGGCAGACCTCAGGGCAGGCGCAACTGGAGTTGCGCGCTCCGATGACCGCTCGGAGGAGCGCGCCACTCCAGTGGCGCAATCTTCCTCGTTGCCACGAAAAGTCACGCCGCCTGCCGGATCTCGGGCAGGGTGAGGCCGTACTTCGCCGCGACCTCGGTCGCGCGCTTCACGAAGTCCGCGCGCATCTCGTCGTTGGTGCGCTGCTTGATCTTCCACTTGCGGAAGATCTCGTTGTTCCTCGACTTGGACGCGCCGAAGAATTTCGGCAGGTAGGGCCAGTATTCGTTCACCGCCGCCTGCAGCTTCGCCTTGCCCTCCGGCGTCTGCACGAGCTCGGCCGAGAAATCCTCGCCGAACTGGGCGTGGAAGCGCTCCTCCGGCATGGTGGCGCGGGCGAGGTTGCGCAGCGGGTGGAAGGTGCAGTGCAGGAGATCCTCGACCTGCAGGATCTCGGCGAGATCGGCCAGCAGCTTGATGGCGACGAACTCCTCCCAGGTCTTGAGCGGGAACTCGAAGATCGACAGCGGCTTCTTGCCGGACCCCGGCACCATGCGCTGCTCGGGGATGCCGATCTGCATGCCGAGCTGCTTGAAGCGCACGTGGTGGCCGTATTCCTCCATTGCCACGCGGCAGGTCAGCCACTTGGCGTAGGGCGTCGGCGCGTAGGCGATGGCCGGCTCGTCGAACACCTGGGCGCCGTAGAGCTCGTTCACCGCATGGCTGATCACGAGCTTGGCGACGGCCTCGCGATACTCCTCGGGCGCTTCCTTCAGTTCTTCGACGGTCTTCACGACGAGGTCGGTCATGGCGGACTCCATCAGACGAGGGGTTCGGTGTTGAAGGCTTCGAGATCGGTGGTGA
>DATEID010000413.1:0-6350 GCA_035279245.1 Reyranella sp. | reverse complement strand
GTCGCGATTGCCCGAGACGTACCACATCACCACCTTGTCGCCCTTGCGAACGGTCTTGCCGCCAAGCTCGGCGTCGACCGTCGCGGTGCGGCGCATGTGGATGACCGGCGTGTGGTAGCGGATGATCTCGGACACCAGGTTCGGGATCAAAGCGCGGTCGGCGCGCACCTTGGCATATTCGTCGGGATGGTCCTGCAGGGCGAGCAGGCCGCCGCTCATTGAATTGCGGGTCGTGTCATTGCCGCCGACGATCAACAGCGCGAAAGTGCCGATGAACTCGTTGAGCGGCATGTTCTGCGTGGCATCGGCATGGGCCATCATCGAGACCAGGTCGAACCTGGGCGGCTGCGCTGCGCGTTCCTTCCAGAGTATCGCCATCGCGTCCGCCATGCCGCGCAGCTCGGCCATGCGCTCGGCTTCGCTCCTCACCACGGCGTCCGGCGCCTCGAGGTTGGCGATGGCGACATCGGACCAGTGCGTGAGCTTGCGCCGCTCGGCCTGTGGGAAATCGAACAGCGTGGCCAGCATCATCGCTGTCAGTTCGGTGGAAACGAGATCGACCCAGTCGAAGACTTCGCCGCGCGGCAAGCCGTCCAGCACGCGCGTCGTCCGCTCGCGGATCAGCCCTTCCATGTTGGCGAGGTTGGAGGGCGCGACGATCGGCGCCACGGTCTTGCGCTGCGCCGTGTGCTTCGGCGGATCCATGCGGATGAAATTCGGCAGCTCCTCGCCCTGCGGCTGGTCCTGGATCTGGATGCCGCCCAGCGCCGAGGCCGACGAATAGGTGCGATGGTCGAGCTCGACTTTCATGATGTCGGCATAGCGCGTGACGGACCAATAGGGGCCATACGGGCTCTCGGCGTGATGGTGGACCGGATCCTCGCGGCGCAAGCGGGCGAAGTGCGGTCGCCAGCTATCGTCGCGATAGAGCACCGGATCGCCGACATCGATGTGATCGCTCATGTGCGAAGCCGGCCTTTGCGACGGCCCGGAGTCAAGTGCTTTGTCCGACATCGCAGCGGCGGCACGGCGCCTTTGCCTTGCGCGTCCGCCGACCGCATGGCATTTCGCCTTTACGCCGCCTCGGCCGAACGGATCAAAGCATGCCGCGAACCACCCTTGTCCTGCTGCCGGGGCTCCTGAACACGCGCCGCCTCTTCGACCATCAGAGCGCCGCGCTCGCCGATCTTGTCGATGTCGTGGTGCCGGAGCTCCATCCCCACGACTCGCTCGGCGCGATGGCGGAAGCGGCGCTTGCGGCAGCGCCCCCGCGCTTCGCGCTCGGCGGCTTCTCGATGGGCGGCTATGTCGCTTTCGAGATCCTGCGTCGCGCGCCCCAGCGCGTCGAACGGCTGGCCCTGATCGACACCCAGGCGACGCCCGATACGCCGGACGCCACCGCACGCCGCCGGGGCTTCATCGAGCAGACACGCATCGGCCGGTTCCATGGCGTGCAGCCTTCGCTGCTGCCCACCCTCATTCATAAGTCGCGGCTCAAGGACATGGCCGTCGTGCAGCCCATTCTCGACATGGCCAAGGAGGTAGGGGCGGACGGCTTCGTGCGTGAGCAGAACGCCATCATGGCGCGGCCGGACAGTCGGCCGCTCCTGGTCGAGATCGACGTGCCCACTGTGGTGATCGTCGGCCGCCAGGACCAGCCGACGCCGCTTCCCCGCGCGCAGGAGATGGCGGCGGATATCGCCAATTCGCGTCTGGTGGTGATCGAGCAATGCGGCCACATGTCCCCGCTCGAGAAGCCCGACGAAGTGACCGATGCCCTGAGGAGGTGGCTCGAGACATGACGACTGTTTATGCCCGTGAGGATTACCTTGGGGCCGACGAGTACATCGACATCGTGAAGAAATCGGGGCTCGACCGGCCGATCGAGGATCGTGGCCGGGTGGAGCGCATGCTGGCCCACGCCAACCTGATCGTCACGGCGCGGCAGGACGGCCGCCTGGTGGGCTTCGCCCGCTCGCTCAGCGACTTCTGCTTCTGCTGCTATCTCTCCGATCTCGCCGTCGACAAGGCCTGCCAGGGCCAGGGGATCGGCAAGCGCCTGATCGAGGAGACGCGCACGCACGCGGGCGGCGCCATGACCACCACGCTGCTCCTGTCGGCGCCGACCGCCATGACCTTCTACCAAGGCATCAAGATGCCCCACGCCGACAACTGCTTCCTGTACCGGCGCAAGAAGTAGATCGGCGCACGACGCTATTTCTTCACGACCTGGCCGCGGATCTCGCCCCCGGGATGGGCCGCGGTGTGGATGTTGAAATACCACTTGCCGGCCTGCAGGTCGGCCGCCTGCGCGTCGGTCAGGGTTGCCTCGCCCTTCATGGGTGAATTGTGAACATCCTTCACGGGAACGACCACGCCGGCATTTGCGCTGGCCATCGCCGGGCCGTGGAAGTGCGCCGCGGTCGCCGGGCCCGTGAGGCCCGAGTAGGTGGCGGTGTAGGTGAGCTTCTTGCTCGCCGTATCGTAGGTCGCATCGAGCGAGCCCGTGCCCTTGCTGTCATTGGGCGGCACCTCGGACGACGCCTTCAGCTCGGCCGCGTAATGCTGCATCTCGGCGAAAGCGGTCGGGGCAAAGGCCAACACGGCAACTGCGGCCAGGCCGGCGACATTGGAACGTAGCGCGATCCTCATGCGGCTTCTCCTCGATTCGTGGCAGCCCGGTGGGGCGGTCGAAGTGTAGCAGTTCAAGCGCCAGAGGGAGGCTATCCCGGCTCCATCACGAAGGATTGACGGCGACAGAATTGGCCATGCCGACCTTTGCCCACAGTCTCAAAATCCTATATATTCAAACGATTGTTCAAATGAACAATTATGCGTAACACTATAACGGTGCGTTTCTCGCCATGCACGATCACCCGCATAGCGGCCATAACCACGGGCACAGCCACGCCCATGGCTTGGCGACGCAGGATTTCAGCCGCGCTTTTGCCATTGGGGTCGCCCTCAATATCGGCTTCGTCGTCGTCGAGGCGGCCTACGGCTTCCTCGCCAACTCGCTCGCGCTGCTGGCCGACGCCGGCCACAATCTGAGTGACGTGCTCGGGCTGCTGCTCGCCTGGGGCGCCGCCGCCCTCGTCAAGCGCCGGCCGACCACGCGCCACACCTATGGCCTCAAGCGCAGCTCCATCCTCGCCTCGCTCGCCAACGCGATCCTGCTGCTGGTCGCGGTCGGCATGATCGTGTGGGAAGCGGTGCATCGGCTCGGCCAGCCCCAGCCGGTCGCCGAGACCACGGTCCTCTGGGTCGCGGCTGTCGGCATCGTCATCAACACGGTCACCGCCCTGATGTTCGTGCGCGGCGGCAAGAGCGACATCAACATCCGCGGCGCCTTCCTGCACATGGCGGCCGATGCCGCGGTGTCGCTCGGCGTCGTGATCGCGGCGCTGGCGGTCATGGCCACCGGCTGGCTGTGGCTCGATCCCGCGGTCAGCATCGCCATCGCGATCGTGATCACGCTCGGCACGTGGTCGCTTCTCAGGTCGTCGCTCAATCTCGCGCTCGATGCTGTGCCGGAGACGATCGACCGGCCGGCGATCGAGGCCTATCTCGGGGCCCTGCCCGGCGTCACGGAGGTGCACGACCTCCATATCTGGGCCATGAGCACGACCGAGGTGGCGCTGACCGCCCATCTCGTCCGGCCCAATTGCCCGGTCGACGACGGCCTGCTCGGCCGCTCGGCCCGCGAACTGGCCGACCGGTTCGGCGTCGCCCACAGCACGATCCAGATCGAATCGGGCGATCCCGACCATCCCTGCCGGCTCGCGCCGGCGGAGGTGGTGTGATCACCGTCGTCTCGACCGGAGCCGAGCGAAGCGAGGCGCAGTGGAGAGACCTTTTTAAGCCACCACGCGACTTATGGAAGAAAAAAGGTCCCTCGACTTCGCTTCGCTTCGCTCGGGACGACGGATGATACCGATCAACTCCCCGCCACGTCGCCGACAACGCGTACGCGCACGCGGACCGAGTTGCCGGGAAGATAGGCGAGCGGCATGTCCTCGCTTTCGATGGTCTTGAGCGTCGTGCGGTCGGCGCCGGCGGCGACGGCACGGTCGTTGGCGATGCCCTGCGCGGCCGACAGCGCCTCGGTGCGGGACAGATCCTTGAAGATCTGATCGCATTCGCCCGACACCTGCGCGATGGCGGCGCCCACGGCATTGGCGCAGTCGCCGTGCTCGACATGGATCACGCGCGACACGCCGGGCAGCTTGTCCGGAATCAGGAAGGCCCCGCCGCCGACCGCGATCAGCGGCACATCGCCCGCTTCGGTCTTCATGCGGTCGATCGCCTCTTCGGCAAGGCGCGCCGCTTCCGCGAACACCTTCCGGCAGGCCGCCGCATCGAGATGCGCCACCTTCGCCTTGTCGCCCAGCGCCAGCAGGCCGGCGGCGATCGCCATGTCGGTCGTGGTGAGCTGCCTGCCGCCGAAGGCGATGCCTTCCTTCAACAGGCGATAGCCAACCGACAGCGGTCCCACCTTCACCGGATCGAGCTCGACATGACTGCCGCCGCCCAGCCCGATCGACAGCAGGTCGGGCATGCGGAACAGCGTGCGCACACCGCCCACCTTGACGACGGAGTTGGCTTCGCGCGGAAAGCCATGCTTGAGCTGGCCGACATCGGTCGTGGTGCCCCCGACGTCGATCACCATGGCGTCCTGCAGGCCGGAGAGATAGGCCGCGCCGCGCATCGAGTTCGTCGCACCGGAGGCGAAGCTGTAGACCGGCAGGCGCCGCGCCTGGCTGGCCTCGGCCACTGTGCCGTCGTTCTGGGTGATGAAAAGCGGCGCGGCGATGCCGGAATCGCGGATCGCCTGCTCGAAAGCCGCGATCGTGTCGCGCGCCAGGTCGGCCAGCGCCGCGTTCAAGAGGCCGGCATTCTCGCGCTCGAGGAGGCCGATGCGGCCGAGATCGGACGAGCAGGTGATGACCGCTTCGGGCATCACCTCGGCGACCAGCTCGGCCGCCCGACGCTCGTGCGAAGGATCGAGCGGCGAGAAGATCGACGAGATGCCGACCGATGCCAGGCCGGCTGCTTTCATCTCCTGCGCGGCCCTGGTCACGGCGGCCTCGTCGAGCGGCATGAAGGGACGGCCGTCATACTCGTGGCCGCCCTCCACCATCCAGACGCCGCCGCGCACCAGCGCCGCGAGATCCTCCGGCCAGTCGCAGAACGGCGGCAGCGACGCCGAAGCCGGCATGCCGAGCCGCAACGCCGCAACCTTGGTGAGTTGGCGCCGCTGCACCACCGCATTGATGAAATGCGTGGTGCCGATCATCACGCCGTCGATCCGCTTGCCCTTCAGCACGCCGGTCGCTCCGAGACTCTTGAGTGCCTCCAGGATGCCGGTCGTGACGTCCTCGCTGGTCGGCGCCTTCACGGCGCGGATCACCTTGCCCTCTTCGATCAGCACCGCGTCCGTATTGGTGCCGCCCACGTCGATGCCGATGCGTCTCATGTCGAAAACACGCTCCTGAATTCTAGGTCGTAACCGAAGGCGCGCGGGCCGACGTGCTCCAGCCCCTTCGGCGAAAGGAACACCGCCGGCGGCGGCAGGGCGATCACGGTGACGCGCTGGCCGTAGCGGATGGTTTCGCTGCCGACCGCCTCGCCCGACACCGAATCGAGCACGCAGATCAGGTCGGGCGTCATGGCGATTGGCCTGTCGTCGCGCCGGGCCACGATCCATTCGTTCTGGAAGTTGATCGTCATGGTCGATCCCTTCCAGTCGTCGAGGCCGTCGAACCGCACCACGCCGCGCAGGAAGCCCTCGGTGGCGCGGCGCGCCACGTCGATCACCTTGCCCCTGTAGAGCAGCTTCCCCGGCTCGACCGAAAGAATCGCGGCAATCGGATCGTCATGCTTGCGCTGCGCCTCGCGCACGGCGCGACCGATCGCGATCGCCTTGGTCGTGGTGCCGTGGATGCCCCATTTCTTCACCTCCGCACCGGTGCGCGGCGGCTGGCAGGTGGCGGCGACCGATCCGTACTCGACACAGATCTTGCGCGCGACCCGCTCGGTCCACTTCCAGCTCGGCACCTTCTTCACGATGGATTCGAGACCGCGCACATCGACGGCGCTCAGCGGATAGGGTGTGAGGCCGCCGACCGAGACGGAGGTCATCTGCGCCTCGGGATAGGCGCGGCCCATGGTGTCGCAGTCGAGCACCGGGCGCTTCAGGTGCGCCGCGGCCATCAGCGGCCGCACGCCATTGGCACCGCCGATCTCCATGCTCATGAGGGCGCGGAAGCGGCGGCCGACATGTTCCTCCATCACGCTGACGGCCCGTGCGAGCGTAAGGCTGTCGGTCAGCCGCTCCTGGCCAACCAGCG
>DATEID010000412.1:0-20535 GCA_035279245.1 Reyranella sp. | reverse complement strand
TACCGCGATCGCCGATGAAGCGATCGCCGCCGGTCCCGCGCCCATCGGACTGACGGACGGCCCAGCCGTCGCTTCGGCGCACATCGCCCAGGCGGCCGTCGTCGGCGTCGCGACCGGAGGGGCATCCTCCTCATCCCGGAGCTCGGCTGTGGAGGCCAGGCTCAGGGGTTTCGAAGGGGATGCCTGTCCGGAATGCGGCAACTTCACCATGGTCCGCAACGGGACGTGCCTCAAATGCACGACCTGCGGCGGCACCACGGGCTGCAGTTGAGCATGCGTGACGTAGCGTACCCGCGTACCTCGGGGACCTCGCGGTTGGGGACCTCATAGCTAACCATAGGAGACAGTTATGGCTGCTAAGAAAAAGGCTGCTAAGAAAAAGGCTGCTAAGAAGAAGAAGCAGTAACCAATAAAGGAAAGGGCGTAGGCCAAAGCTCAACTTTGGCCCCTCTAACCGAACGCCTTTCGGCTTCCGCGTGGGTGCCCTCATGGCCCCACCGGAAGCCCCCTTAAAATTCGAGTATGACGCCGATGGAGCGCTCCGTCCGCGGATGTTTCATGGCAAACTGATTATCGTCCGGCGACCGTCGTCTGCCGGACTTTTTTTCTGTATGGATTTGGCTCGATCGGGCCTCAATGCTGGCGTGATTCACGCTATGCTCTCGACATGCCGGACGACTCACCGACTCTCGGCCTGCGCGTCGTCGAATCGCTTGCGGCCGTGGATGCGGCGCAGTGGGATGCATGCGCCCTCGCGCCGGGCGCGGCCGGCAATCCGTTCCTGACGCACACTTTCCTGAAAGCGCTGGAAGATTCGAAGTCCGTGGGCCGCCGTACCGGCTGGCAGCCGCAGTACCTGCTGGCCGAGGCGGCGGATGGAACCCTGCTCGGCGCCGCGCCCCTCTACCTGAAAGGCCATAGCCAGGGCGAATACGTCTTCGATCACGGTTGGGCACAGGCCTTCGAACGGGCCGGCGGTCGCTACTATCCCAAGCTCCAGATCGCGATCCCCTTCACCCCCGTGCCCGGCCCGCGTCTGTTCGCTCGCCCGGGGCCGCTGGCTGACCAGGTGCGCGACGCGATGATCGACATGCTCGCGAAGATCGCCAAGGACAACAGCATCAGCTCGGTGCATGCCACATTCTGCAGCGAAGCCGACTGGAAGCGGTTTGGTGCTCGCGGCTGGCTGCAACGCCTGGGGCAGCAGTATCACTGGCACAACGACGGCTATCGGACGTTCGACGATTTCCTCGCCGCCCTCGCCTCGCGCAAGCGCAAGGCGATCCGCAAGGAACGCGAATCGGTGCGCCGCGAAGGACTGGCAATCCAGGCGCTAACGGGTGCCGACATCAAGCCACGGCATTGGGATGCCTTCTTCGCCTTTTACATGGACACCGGCGGCCGTAAATGGGGCTCGCCCTATCTCACCCGCGCCTTCTTCGACATCCTGGGCGGCACCATGGCCGACAAGGTCGTGCTGATCATGGCCGAAGCGGAAGGGCGTCCCGTGGGCGGGGCGCTCAACCTGCGAGGCGACGATACGCTCTACGGCCGTTACTGGGGCTGCCTCGAAAGCCATTCGTTCCTGCATTTCGAGGCGTGCTACTATCAGGCGATCGATTTCGCGATCGCGCATGGCCTCCAGCGCGTCGAAGCTGGCGCCCAGGGCGATCACAAGATCCAGCGCGGCTACCTGCCGGTGCCGACCTACTCCGCCCACTGGATCGTCGATTCCGGCTTCCGGCGTGCGGTCGACGACTATCTCCGGCGCGAGCGGCCAGCCGTGCAACAGGAGATCGACGGCCTCCGGCAGTATTCGCCGTTCCGGAAGGAGAACGAGAAATGACGCCGGTAAGCGTCATTTCTTCTCGATCATCAGGATCCCGAGAAAGAACACGATGAAGAAGAGGAGCTGCTGGGTCAGGCCGAGAGGGGCCTGCCAGTGCAGCTTGTCGACGAGGAGCGTCGCGACCCAAAAGACCGCGGTGGCGAGCACCGCGGCCCGGAAAGCGAGCCAAAGAGGTCGGAACATCAGTCGGCGAGCACCGGCTCCTGACTTGCCGGAGGCAAGGCGCCGCGCTCGGGCGGCAGGAAGGTGAAGACGAGCTTGGCCGCCACGCCCTCACCCTCGGCATCGACGCGGACAGTTCCGCCGCCGTTGGCCAGCTTGCCGAACAGCACCTCCTCTGCGAGCGGCTTCTTGAGGTGCTCCTGGATGATCCGCGCCAGGGGCCGGGCGCCGAACAGCCGGTCGTAGCCCTTGTCGGCCAGCCACCGGCGGGCCGAATCGCTCAACTCGATGAACACCTTGCGATCGGCCAGTTGAACCTCGAGCTCGGCCACGAACTTGTCGACGACCTTGCCCATGCTCTCCGGGCCGAGATTGGCGAACTTGATGACGGCGTCGAGCCGGTTGCGGAACTCCGGCGCGAACATGCGGTTGATCGCGTCGTCGTCCTCATCGCTGCGCGCCTCGCGGCCAAAGCCCAACGCGGGCTTGGCAATGTCGGCTGCGCCGGCATTGGTCGTCATGCACAGGATGACGTTGCGGAAGTCCACTGTCCGGCCGTTGTGGTCGGTGAGCTTGCCGTAATCCATCACCTGCAGAAGAACGTTGAACACGTCCGGATGGGCCTTTTCGATCTCGTCGAGCAGGATGACACAATGCGGGTGCTGGTTGACCTTGTCGGTGAGCAGGCCGCCCTGATCGAAGCCGACATAGCCCGGCGGCGCACCGATCAGGCGCGAGACGCTGTGCCTCTCCATGTACTCGGACATATCGAAGCGGATCAACTCCAGACCCAGGAGCCGCGCGAGCTGCCGCGTGACCTCGGTCTTGCCGACGCCCGTGGGACCCGCGAGCAGGTACGAGCCGATCGGTTTTTCGGGCGAGCGCAAGCCGGCCCGCGCCAGCTTGATGGCCGCCGAAAGCTGGTCGATCGCCTTGTCCTGGCCGAACACGACCGTCTTCAGGTCGCGATCGATGTTGCGCAGCATCTCCGTGTCGTCCTTGGACACGCTCTTGGGCGGGATGCGCGCGATCTTGGCGACGATCTCCTCGATGTCCGGCACGTCGATGGTCGACTTGCGCGCGTCCTGCGGCCGCAGCATTTGCGCGGCGCCTACCTCGTCGATCACGTCGATCGCCTTGTCGGGCAGCTTGCGGTCGTGGATGTAGCGCGCCGACAACTCGACCGACGCCTTGATCGCGTCGTCGGTATAGGCGACATGATGATGCTTCTCATAGACTGGCTTGAGCCCCTGCATGATCTGCACGGCATCCGCGATCGAGGGCTCGGGCACGTCGATCTTCTGGAAGCGGCGGACGAGCGCGCGATCCTTCTCGAAGTAGTTGCGATACTCCTTGTAGGTCGTCGAGCCGATGCAGCGAAGCTCGCCTGCCTGCAGCGAGGGCTTGAGCAGGTTGGATGCATCCATAGATCCGCCCGACGTGGCGCCGGCGCCGATGATGGTGTGGATCTCGTCGATGAACAGCACCGAGTTCGGCTTCTTCTTGAGCTCGGCCAGGACGGCCTTGAGGCGCTCCTCGAAGTCGCCGCGATAGCGCGTACCCGCCAGCAGCGCCCCCATGTCGAGGGCATAGATCACCGACTCCTTCAGGACGTCGGGCACGTCGCCTTCGACGATCTTCCGCGCCAGCCCCTCCGCGATCGCCGTCTTGCCGACTCCCGGCTCGCCGACATAGAGCGGATTGTTCTTGGTGCGGCGACACAGCACCTGGATGGTGCGCTCGACCTCGTGCTCGCGGCCGATCAGTGGATCGACGCGGCCCTCCCGGGCCTTCTGGTTCAAATCCACGCAATAGGCGGCAAGCGCCTCGTTGCCCTGCTTGACGCCGGGCTCGCCGGTCTCCTCTTCCGCGCCCGAAACCCGCCGGGTGCGCGCCCGCCCCGGCACCTTGGCCTTGCCGTGGCTGATGTAGTCGACTGCATCGAGCCGCGACATGCCCTGGTTCTCGAGGAAGGAGACGGCATGGCTGTCGCGCTCGGAGAACAACGCCACCAGCACGTTGGCGCCAGTCACCTCCTTGCGGCCCGACGACTGGACATGCACCGCAGCCCGCTGGACGACCCGCTGGAAGCCGGCGGTCGGCAGGGGCTCGCTCGGCGTCTGGGTGACGATGCCCTTCAGACGATTGTCGATGAAGGCTTCGAGGTCATGCCGAAGACGATCGATATCGACCCCGCATGCCTTGAGAACAGGGGTTGCGTCGTCGTCCTCCGTCATCGCGAGGAGCAGATGCTCCAAGGTCGCGTATTCATGCCGCCGCTCGCCGGCCAGCGCGAATGCGCGATGGAGGGACTTCTCGAGGTTCTTGGATAACATGGACATCGAACACCTCGACCAAAAACGGACGTTCTTACTCTTTCTCCAGGGTGCACTGCAGCGGATGCTGGTTCTTGCGCGCGTAATCGACCGTTTGGGTGACCTTCGTTTCGGCTACCTCGTAGGTATAGACCCCGCACACGCCCACACCCTTCTGATGGACGTGGAGCATGATCTGGGTCGCCTCCTCGCGATTTTTCTGAAAGATGTGCTGCAGCACGTCGACGACGAACTCCATTGGCGTGTAGTCGTCGTTCAGCATCAACACCTTGTACATCGAGGGCTTCTTGGTGCGCGTTCGCGTGAGGGTCAAAGCGCCGCTTCGGCCCTCGCTGTCCCTCTCCCCGTCGTCCCGACGCGGCGGCTGAGGCGGCTTGCCACCCGGCGGCTCCTGGGGCCCGCCCAGTCGGCCGACGCCGGCACTGTCTTTTGCTGAACCCGAACAGAGCATTGTCGTGAGCTGATCCTCTACCCAAGCCACCAGCGAATTATATAGGCACACCAAGCGATTCCGCTACCTCGGCCGCAATCCGTCCTTGCCGACCACCAGAACCCAGCGGTCGCCGCGGCCACGGCGCGCCGAGGTACTGTCCATCCCGCGGCGAAATTCCGCCGGTTCGAGCTTGCGTGGACGGTTCACAGGTACTTTCACGTTGTCCCAGGCAAAAAGTTGCTGCGCAAACTTCACATTCGCGAAACCGTCTGTGGGGTAGTGATAGGCTTGGAACCCCCAGACGCCGTTACGGCAGGAGGCGACGGTCCACCAGAAATCGTTGTCGGGCAGTCGCAGCCCGTCGGGGGGCGGCCCAAAGGCGGCGCTGGCCTGCAGCAAATTCATAAGATGCCGCGTTTCGGCAACATCGAGCAGGCGCTGCCCGTGCTTCATTCGCCATGGACTGAGGACGTCCGTCCCATTGCCGGCCAGGATGTTGCTCACATCGCCTTGATCGGCCAGCACGCCGATCTCCATTCCCGCGGTGCCATCGGGCTGCAAGAAGATCTCGTAAGTCCGGACCTGCTCCTCCCAAAGCGCATTGTAGACCAGCCTGATACGGCTTCGCGCCCCAGGCCGGCACGCGGCCCGAATATCGTCGCCGCCCACATAGGAAAACCAATGAAGGCTGCGCGTGATCGGCATGTCGACATTGCGGTCGGCGCGTTGCGCTGATGCCGTCGCTGTCGCCAGCAGAATCAGCCCCCACGACATGAAGAAAATCCTCATCCTCATGGGGTTCCTCCTTTGCCACGCCGCGATGCAGTTTCCGCGCCAACTGCGGCAACAGCGCGGCCGTGGAAAAGTTGCGTCACGGCAGGAACTTTAGTAATCTTTGGGAAATTGCCGTAAGCCTTTGGCTGGGCACAAGAAATCATTCCAATTCGTATGGCGTTTTTGAGATGACCCCCTCCCTCAGGCGCTATGCGGCAAGCTTTGCCTGGCTTGTCGTTGCCGCATTCTTCTTCTCCCTGCTGTTGCCTGGCGATGCCGATGCGCAGAGGCACTCGACGTCACGTTCCGCGCCCAAGCGGACACATCGCCACGTGTCCAATCCTGCCGCCACGGCCAAGGATGCATACCTCATCGTGGATGCCACAAGCGGCCGCGAGCTTGCGTCGGACGAGCCGGACAGCCCCCGCTATCCCGCGTCGCTCACCAAGCTGATGACGCTCTATCTCACCTTCTCCGCACTCGATTCTGGCCGCCTGTCGTTGGGTGACGCCCTGCGGGTATCGACCAAGGCGGCGAACGCACCGCCCACCAAGATGGGCATGACGGCCGGTGGAACCGTCATCGTTCGCGACGCCATCATGGGACTGGTGACGCGGTCGGCCAACGACGCCGCCGTTCTATTGGCCGAAGCGCTCGGCGGCAGCGAGGAGCAGTTCGCCCGCCTCATGACCCAGAAGGCCCGTCAGCTCGGAATGACCTCCACGGTCTATTACAACGCGTCCGGCCTGCCCAATCGCAAGCAAGTGACGACAGCGCGCGACATGGCGAGGCTTGCCAATGCGCTGCTGCGCGATTTTCCACACTACTATCCGATCTTCTCCGTCCAGAGCTACCTGTACCGCGGCCATCCGCTCGAGAACCACAATCACATGCTTGGCAGCTACCCGGGAGCCGATGGCCTGAAGACCGGCTACACGGTCGCGTCCGGCTTCAACCTCGTGATGTCCGCAGTGCAGGACAATCGGCGCCTGATCGGCGTCGTCATGGGCGGCGACAGTACCCGTCAGCGAGACCGACTGATGGCGGACTTGATGGACCGCGGCTTCGCTACCGCTCGCGCCCTGCATCTGTCCCCCTGGACCTCCCCGCGCATACCGCCGTCGGCGCGCTATGCCGCCGCCAACTTCGTTCCCGGCACGGCGATTCCGGATGTTCCGCGGGTCGGCCAGGTCGTGCGCGCGGAACCGGCGAAGAATTCGTTGCGGTCGACCAGCACAATACGCGTCGCCAGCAACGACGCGACCGTTCCGGCCGAGACGACACCGCCGGTCGGGAGCTGGGTGATCCAGGTAGGTTCGTTCTCGGACATGCGCTCGGCCGAACGGGCACTGCAACAGGCCACCTCCATTCTCTCGGACCTGATGCGCACCGATGGCGCGGCAACGACGATCGACGAGGTGACAATGGCGCAGAAGACTTTCCACCGCGCGCGCGTCACCAATCTTTCACAAGCCGACGCCGTGGATGGCTGCAAACGTCTCGCACAACACAAGGTCTATTGTGCGGCGCTCGAGGTCACGGCGTGGAACACCGAGGGCGCACGCTGAATGCCCGCCTGACGCGGTCGACGAACGCGCGCTTGTGGCGGCGCTGCCAAAGCGCAAGGTTCCACGGGCCATCGACGGGCTCGAACCGCTGCTCGATTGGCTCGAAGACCGATACCGTCGTCAAGACGCCGTTCATCTCGACGGCGAGCGATGCGATGCGATAGCGTGGTCCTTCGTATGCGGCCAGCCGGGAGACGTCGAGCGAACTCAAGCCGCCGACGACCGCGCCCGGCACCGAGCCGTTCGGATCGCGCACGATGATCGGATAGGTGACACCCTTGGCCCGGTATCGCGCGTAGCCATGCAACCTCGCCGGAAGGAAGGCTTGCGGTGCCAGCCGTCGGCCCAGCACCAGCGCCGTGACGTCGCGGTCGAGCAGCGTGCCGTAGAAGAAGAACCGCATCAGTGACCGGCAGATGCCTCGTCGGGCAGGTTGACGCCGCTGGCCGCGAGCGCTGTCTTGAGATCTCCCTTCAGCCGCTCGAGGCCAGCCTCGTTCGCGCTTTCGCAGCGGGCCACCAGCACGGCTTGGGTATTGGAAGCCCGTAACAGCCACCAGCCATCCGGGGTGTTTACCCGCACGCCATCGATGTCGTTCACCTTGGCGCCCGACTGCTTCAACCGCGCCTTCACTTCGTCGACGATCTTGAACTTGCGGTCCTCGGCGCAGTCGAACCGGAGTTCGGGCGTGTTGACGAGTTGGGGAAGCTTGTCGCGCATCTCGGCCAGGCTCTCGTGCCCGTTGGCGACGATGTTGAGCAGACGAAGCCCGCAATAGAGGGCATCGTCGAAGCCATAGAAAGTGTCGGCGAAGAAAACATGGCCGCTCATCTCGCCGGCGAGCGGCGCTTTGAGCTCGGCCATCTTGGTCTTGATCAGGGAATGACCTGTCTTCCACATCAACGGCGTTCCGCCGGCGCGCAGGATCTCGTCGAACAGGGCCTGGCTCGCCTTCACGTCGGCAATGATGGTGGCGCCCGGCCGGCTCTTCAGCACGTCGCGCGACCACAGAACCATGAGCTGGTCGCCCCACAGGATGCGACCCTTGCCGTCGATTGCGCCGATCCGGTCGCCGTCGCCATCGAAAGCGATGCCGAGATCGCAGCCGCGGCGGCGAACCTCGGCCACGAGCTGCTCGAGGTTCTTGGGAACCGTCGGGTCGGGATGGTGCGCCGGAAAGGTCCCGTCCACCTGCTCGTTCAGGACGAAATGCTCGCCCGGCAGCTTGTCGACGACCGCGCGGATCGAGACGCCGACGGCACCGTTGCCGGTGTCCCAGGCGACCTTGAGCTTGCGACCCGGTTTCACATCCTTGAGGAGCCGTGCCGCGTAATCGGCCAACACGCTCCTCTGCTCGACCGTGCCATGGCCTGTCTCGACGTCGCCCTTGGCTGCGATCTCGCCCAGCTTCTGGATATCGGCCCCGTAGAACGACTTCTTGCCCATCATCATCTTGAAGCCGTTGTAGTCCGGCGGATTGTGGGACCCCGTGATCTGGATGCCGCCATCTGCGTCGAGATGCCAGACGGCGAAATAGAGCATCGGGGTCGCGGCAAGGCCAATGTTGATCACATGCAGGCCCGCGGCCGCGAGTCCTTCAATGCACGCCGCCGCCAGATCGGGCGAGCTCAGCCGGCCGTCGTATCCCAGGGCGACGCGCTTGCCGCCCTTGCGCCGAACCATAGAGCCGAAGCTTCGCCCGATAGCGCGCGCATCGGCCGCATGCAACGTGGTGCCGACGATCCCGCGGATGTCGTACTCGCGCAGAATGGTCGAATCGAACTTGTGGCCCGTCTTACTCATCGAAAAGGCTCCGCTGAAAAAGAGCGTAAGGTCTACGGGCGCGGCCGTGGCCGGCCGATCCCTTCGTAGGTGAAGCCGAGGCTGCGCATCTCCTCGGGATCGAAGATATTGCGCAGATCGACGATGCGGGGCTGGCGCATCGCCTCCTTAATACGCCGAGGATCGAGGCCGCGGAACTCGTGCCACTCCGTGATCACAACCAGCACGTCGGCATTGGCCGCCGCATCGTAGGCCGTCTTGACGAAAGTCACGCCCGACAGCAGTCGCCCGGCCTCGTTCATGCCCTCGGGATCGAATGCCACAATTTTCGCCCCGGCCGCCTGGAGCGCGGGAACGATATCGAGCGAGGGCGCGTCGCGCATGTCGTCCGTGTTCGGCTTGAAAGTGAGGCCCAGCACACCGATCGACAACCCAGCGACCGAGCCGCCGCAGAAATCGATCACCTTGCGCGCCATCTTCTTCTTGCGCGCATTATTCACCTCGATCACCTGTTCGACGATCGTTTGTGCGGCGTCGACCTCGCGCGCCGTGTAGGCGAGCGCCAACGTGTCCTTGGGAAAGCACGAACCGCCGAAGCCTGGACCGGGGTGCAGGAACTTGCGCCCGATCCGTCCGTCCAGACCGATGCCGCGCGCCACGTCATGCACGTCGGCGCCGACCTTCTCGCAGAGGTCGGCGATCTCGTTGATGAAGGTGATCTTGGTCGCCAGAAAAGCATTGCCGGCATACTTCGTGACCTCGGCGGTCTCGATGTTGGTGACGACCATCGGCGTCTGGATCAGGTTGAGCGGACGATAGATCGCCGCCATGACCTCGCGCGCCCGCTCGCTCTCGACGCCGATCACGACCCGGTCCGGCTTCATGAAATCCTCGATCGCCGCACCCTCGCGCAGGAACTCGGGATTGGACGCCACGTCGAACTCGGCGGCGGGCTGGGCCTCGCGGATGATGCGAGCCACCTCGCGACCGGTTCCCACCGGCACGGTCGATTTGGTCACGACCACCGTATAGTGGGCGATCGCCTTGGCGATCTCGGCCGCAGCCGCATAGACATAGCTCAGGTCGGCGTGTCCGTCGCCGCGCCGAGTGGGCGTGCCGACGGCGATGAAGACCGCGTCCGCCCTGGCGACCGCCCCCGCCAGATCCACGCCGAATTCGAGGCGGCCGGCGCGCATGTTGTCGGCGACGAGCCGATCGAGGCCTGGCTCGTAGAGCGGTATCTCACCGCGACGCAGACGCACGATCTTGTCGGCGTCCTTGTCGACGCAGGCGACGTCGTGTCCGAATTGGGCGAAGCATGCGCCCGAAACCAGGCCGACATAGCCCGAGCCGATCATGGCGATGCGCATCGGTCAGCCCTTCAACAGGCGCTCGAGAAGCGCCCGCGTCTCGGAAGAGGTGTCGGAACGGTGCAGTGCAACGGCAATGTTCGCTTCCAGGAATCCCAGCCGATTGCCGCAGTCGTAGCGCCCACCGGTGTAGCGCATGGCATGGAAGGGCTCGCTGCCGATCATCTTGGCCATGGCATCGGTGAGCTGAATTTCGCCGCCGGCGCCGGCCTCGTGCTTGTCGAGATGGCCGAACACCTGAGGGAGCACGATGCTTCGGCCGATCCAGGCGAGCGTCGAGGGCGCCTCCTCGGGCTTCGGCTTCTCGACAATGGCGGTCATCTCGGCGAGCCCGTCCCGCTCTTCCTCGACGGCGACGATACCGTAGCTCTTGGTCTGCTCGCGTGGAACGTCCATCACCGCAACGACGTTGCCGCCGGTCTTCTCATGCGCAGCGACGAGCTGGGCGGTGCATGTCGGCGAACTCACCATCAACTCATCGGGCAGAAGGACGGCGAAAGGTTCGTCACCGATCCAATGCCTGGCGCACCAGACCGCATGGCCGAGACCGAGCGGCTTCTGCTGTCGGGTGAAGACGGCGTTGCCGGGCCTGATGGTAGCTGCCTGGGTCTGCTTGAGCTCCCCTGCCTTGCGTCTTTGCTCGAGCGTCATCTCCAGCTCGTAGGCATGGTCGAAATGGTCTTCGAGTGCGCCCTTATTACGCCCCGTGACGAAGACGAACTCGTCGATGCCGGCAGCAAGGCATTCCTCGATTGCGTACTGGATCAGGGGCCGATCGACGACCGTCAGCATCTCCTTCGGCATCGCCTTCGTGGCAGGCAGGAACCGCGTGCCCAATCCAGCGACCGGCAGAACGGCTTTACGGACGCGCTGCGTCATGCTCGTCGACCTCGTCCAGCGTTACATTATGAAGCGGGATCAATGATTTGCCCGGATCGCCCTGAGGGTGGGCGGGCGGTTGATGCCACAGCCACGCCGGACCGGCAAGGTGCTTGCCAGGCAAGATGCCTACCCAAGAAGAATATCCCTGGCCCGGTTGATGCGCGCGGCGAGGTCGGCACTTCCGCCAGCGTCCGGATGCACCCTCTGGATAAGGCGACGATGGGCTGCCCGGATGTCATCGGCCGTGGCATCACCGGCGAGGCCGAGAACGGCCAACGCCTCTTCGCGTGTCACGTCGGATTTGCCCGCATCGGGCGCCTGCTGTCGGGCGTTCTGCCAGCCCGGCCCCAATCGCCGATCGAGATAGGCTTCGAGGACTCTCACCGAATCGGCATCCGAGGCGGCCTCGGTGTGCACCTCACGAAGCTCGCCATCGGAGAGGCTGTCGAGCGTGCGTCCAGCGAACCGGCCTGCCAGCACCGCACCGCCCACCTCCCCGGTACCGTGATCGATCCAGGCGCGCAGGAATGCGGTGCGCACCTCCGTCCGCTTTCGGCCGCCAGGCGCGCTGAAGCCATCCGACGGTCGACGCCGCAGGAACCGCGCGAGAAGCGCGGAGCCGACGAGGCCGAGCAACCCGAGCAGTTCGGGCAGGATCTCGGGCAGAAATCGCACTGAGAAGACGAGCGCGAGGCCCGCCAGCACGACCACCAACGCAAAACCCAGTCGCCGCAGACCGTGGGCCAGGTTCGACGGGTTGGCGCGTAGGAACCAACCAATTCCCAGCACCATGGCCGCCAGCACGCCAAGGGCCAGGAACAGGGCCAGCATGGCTCACGGCTTGCCGGTCACCGGCGGCGAGGCCTGCTCCTGGCGCTCGCGCTGGATCGCTTTCCAGCGCTCGACGTTGCGATTGTGCTCAGCGACGGTCCGCGAGAAGACATGGCCACCGTCGCCGTCAGCGACGAAATAGAGAGACCGGTCGTGCGCCGGATGCGTGACTGCGAGAATGGAGGCGCGGCCGGGATTGCAGATCGGCCCGGGCGGCAGGCCGGCGACGACGTAGGTGTTGTAGGGCGAATTGGACTGCAGATCCGCCTTGGTAAGCTCGCGATTGAACGACTCCTTGCCGCCGGTCAGGCCGTAGATCGTCGTCGGATCACTATCGAGCCTCATCTTGAGTCGCAGGCGATTGAGGAAGACAGCGGCAATCTTGCTCCGCTCGGCTGGAACGGCCGTTTCCTTCTCCACCATCGAGGCCAAGATCAGGACCTGCTGACGATTGGCCAGCGGCAGGCCCGGGGTACGCTTGCGCCACGCTTCGTCGAGGGTCTTCTCCATCGCCTCTTTCATGCGCAGCAACAGGCCATCGCGCGTATCGTCGCGCGAATAGAAGTATGTCTCGGGAAGAAGGTCCCCTTCCTTCACGTCCACGGTAATATCGCCGGTCAGCGCATCGGCCTTGCGCACCAGATCGAGCACCTCGGCCGTGGTCATTCCCTCGGGAATGGTCAACCGGCGCTGGACGAGCTTGCCGGCCTGCAGGAGTTCGACGAGGCCCTGCATGGATGTATGGGCGGGCACTTCGTACTCGCCGGCCTTGATGGGCTTGGGCTCCGAGTCGATCATCATCGCGACGCGAAACAGCAAGGGGTGATTGATGACACCTTCCTGTTGCAGCACTCTCGCCATGGTCGCCGGGCCAGCCCCGCGCGGAATCACGACACGTTTCGTCGTCGCAAGCGGGCCCTCGGCCACAAGCATCTCGTGGCCGAAAAAGAGCGCCCCGCCCATCACGGTCAGGAACAAAGCAATGAAGAACAGGACCCAGCGGAAAAAGCTGAGCATGACTCAGCCTCCGATGACTAGATGGCGCCGATGATCAGGCAGGCGTTGGTGCCGCCGAAGCCGAACGAGTTGCTGAGCACGTAACGAACCTTGCGCTGCTTCGCCTGCTTGGGCACCAGATCGACATCGCAGCCCTCGTCGGGCTCGTCGAGATTGAGTGTCGGCGGCACGGCCTGCTCGCCGATCGACTTTATGGAGTAGATCGCCTCGATGGCGCCGGCAGCGCCGAGCAGATGCCCGGTGGCCGACTTGGTCGACGACATGGAAAGCTTGTAGGCGTCCGCGCCGAAGGTTTTCTTGACGGCCCCCAGCTCGATCACGTCGGCCATGGTCGAAGTGCCGTGCGCGTTGACGTAGTCGACCTGGTCGGTATTGAGGCGAGCGCGTTTCAGCGCCGCTTTCATGGCGCGCTGCGCGCCGTCGCCATCCTCGGACGGCGCGGTGATGTGATAGGCATCGCCCGACAGACCATAGCCCACGATCTCGGCATAGATCCTGGCACCCCGCTTTTTGGCGTGCTCGTACTCCTCCAGGATCACGCAGCCAGCACCTTCGCCCATCACGAAGCCATCGCGCCGCTTGTCCCACGGCCGCGACGCCGCCGCCGGCGTGTCATTGAAATCGGTCGAAAGCGCCTTGCAGGCATTGAAGCCGGCAATGCCCAGCCGGCAGATCGCCGCTTCCGAGCCGCCGGCCACCATGACATCGGCATCGTCGAATTGGATCAGCCGTGCGGCGTCCCCGATCGCATGGGCGCCGGTGGCGCAGGCCGTCACGACCGAATGATTGGGTCCGCGGAAGCCGAATTCGATCGAGACCTGCCCCGAGGCAAGATTGATCAGCGCGGAGGGAATGAAGAACGGGCTGACGCGTCGCGGTCCGCGCTCCTTCAGGACGATCGACGTCTCGTAGATCGTCTGCAGGCCGCCGATGCCGCCGCCGATCATCACGCCAGTGCGGTTACGGCCCTCGTCGTCCTGCGGCTGCCAGCCGGAATCCTCCACCGCCTGCCGGGCGGCCGCCATGGCGAAGACGATGAACTTGTCGACCTTTCGCTGGTCCTTCGGCGGCATGTAGCGGTCGGCATCGAAGTGGCCGTTCGCCGGATCGCCGACCGGCACCTCGCCCGCGATCTTTGTCGCAAGATCCGAGGTGTCGAATGCCTGAATCGCGCGAATACCCGACTCGGCCGCCATCAGACGGCGCCAATTGACATCGACGCCGTCTCCCAACGGCGTCACCATCCCCATGCCGGTTACGACAACTCGCCTCGTCATCCGCCTTCCTTCCGCAGGAACCGGCGCTGATCAGGACTTGGCGTTGCTCTTGATGAAGCCGATCGCGTCGCCAACCGTCTGGATCTTCTCGGCGGCGTCGTCGGGAATCTCGATGCCGAATTCTTCTTCGAACGCCATCACCAGCTCGACGGTGTCGAGACTGTCGGCCCCGAGATCATCGATGAACTTGGCATCATCCTTCACCTGGGCCGCTTCGACCCCGAGATGTTCCACGACAATCTTCTTAACGCGCTCGGAAATATCGCTCATTTTCTTGTCCTTCCCGCCTTATTCAATCCCGGCTCGCCGAAGGGGACGACGAATCCGGCTCTCCTAACATAGCTCCCCGGCCAAGGCTAGCGCAGGAAAGCCCACAGAATCAGATACTTGTGACCCGGCCCCTCAGATCATCGCCATGCCGCCGTTGATGTGGACAGTCTGGCCGGTAACGTAGGCTGCTTCGTCGCTGGCCAGAAAGACCACGGCGGCGGCAATCTCCGCGGCTGTGCCGAGACGTCCGGCCGGCACCCGGCCAAGGATTGCCTTTTTCTGCTCGTCGGTCAGAACGTCTGTCATGGGCGTGGCAATGAAACCCGGCGCCAGGCAATTGACGGTGATGCCGCGGGAAGCGAGTTCTTGGGCGAGCGACTTCGACATGCCGATCAGGCCGGCCTTTGCCGCAGCGTAATTCGCTTGGCCGGGATTGCCGGTTACCCCCACGACCGAGGTGATATTGATCACCCGACCCGAGCGGCGCTTCATCATGCCACGCATCGCGGCACGCGTGAGCCTGAAGGCGCCAGTGAGATTCACCTGCAGCACGGTCTCCCATTCCTCGTCCTTCATGCGCATCGAGATATTGTCGCGCGTGATTCCGGCATTGTTCACGAGGATGTCGATCTTGCCCATCGCCGCCTCGGCGTCCTTCGCGAGCCGTTCGATGTCGGCCGGATCGTCCATTCTTGCCGCCGCGACATGAGCGCGCTCGCCCAGCATTCCCCTGAGCTGCTCCAAAGCATCTGCGCGGGTTCCGGAAAGCGTCACCGTCGCTCCTTGCGCGTGAAGCGCTCGCGCAATGGCGCCGCCAATTCCTCCCGATGCGCCCGTGATGAGGGCCGCTTTGCCGCTGAGATCGAACATGCGTGCCACTCCTCACACCGTCTTCAGGAAGGCTTCGATGTCGGACGGCGTATTCAACGCCAACCCCGTCATTTCCTTGTCGATCCGCTTGACCAGCCCCGACAGGACCTTGCCGGAGCCGCACTCCACGAGCGTGTCCACGCCGTTCGACCGCATGTACTGCACGCTTTCCCGCCAGCGCACCAGCCCGGTGACCTGCTCGACCAACCGTTGCTTGATCTCCTGGGGATTTGTGATCTCCGACGCGAGCACATTGGCAATCAACGGCACACGGGGCGTCGCAAGCTCGACTTTCTCCAGCGCTGCTTGCATCGCGTCGGCGGCAGGCTGCATCAATGGGCAATGGAAGGGCGCGCTCACCGGCAGCAGCATGCCGCGCTTGCATCCCCTGGCCTTCGCCGCCTCGATCGCCCGCTCGACGGCAGCCTTGTGGCCGCTGACGACGACCTGGCCGCCGCCATTGTCGTTCGCCACCGACACCACTTCGCCCTGCGCCGCCTCCTTGCAAGCCTCTTGCGCCGGCCCAAGCTCGATTCCGAGCAGGGCCGCCATTGCCCCGTCGCCCACCGGCACGGCCTTCTGCATCGCCTGGCCGCGCAGTTTCAACAGACGCGCCGCGTCGGCGAGTTGCAGCGCGCCGGCAGCCGCCAGGGCCGAATATTCGCCGAGCGAATGCCCCGCGACATGCGAAGCAA
Organism: Reyranella sp.; assembly: GCA_035279245.1. Classification (GTDB taxonomy): domain Bacteria; phylum Pseudomonadota; class Alphaproteobacteria; order Reyranellales; family Reyranellaceae; genus Reyranella. Next base: position 4,419 of record DATEID010000412.1, on the reverse strand, counting down.
GCCTCGCCAAAGGTTTTCCGCCGTCCTTCTCGAGGATGCGGATCACGGCGATGCTCACCGCCATCAGGGCAGGCTGGGCATTCTCGGTCAGCACAAGGTCGGGCTCCGGCCCCTCCCGCATCAATCTGGACAGGTTCTGCCTCAATGCCTCGTCGACCTCGCCGAAGACATCCCGCGCGGTCGCAAAGGCGCCGGCAAGGTCGGCCCCCATACCGACAGCCTGGGATCCCTGTCCCGGAAACACAAAAGCACGACTCATCCGGCTCCCCCGTCTTGGCCTTGTCCTGGGCCGCAAGGCGGCGTCCCTATATCCTACTCCGACGACGCCCGGAACCGCTTGATTCAGGGGAATTTGCCTGTATAACCGCCCGCACTTCGGGGCCTCAGTCGGCCCCGTCTCCTTGCCGATCCAGATCCAGGGCAAACTGTCCAGGCGAAGGGTCGGCTAGATCCGGGCGGTTGCCGGTCGGGCCCCTCGCGGGCCGCGACGAACGCCGGGTCGCTAACAGCCATAAGGAGCTTCAGTTGGCACTCTACGAAAACGTCTTCATTGCGCGCCAGGATGTTCCGGCGACGCAGGTGGAGGCCTTGACCAACCAGTTCGCGGAACTGATCACGAGCCAGGGCGGCACCGTTTCCAAGAAGGAATACTGGGGCTTGCGCTCGCTCACCTATCGAATCAAGAAGAACCGCAAGGGTCACTATACCCTCCTCAACATCGATGCCCCGCCAGCCGCAGTGAAAGAGCTGGAGCGCACGATGTCGATCAACGAGGACATCCTTCGTTATTTGACCGTGCGCGTCGACACACTGGAAGAAGGTCCGTCCGCGGTCATGCAACGGGCGAGCGAGAAGTCGGATCGGCCGTCGGGTGATCGCGGCGGCTGGGGCGACCGTCCTCCGCGCCGCGAGCGTCCACGCTTTGCTGACGATGGCGCTGCTGCCGCTGCAAGCTCGGGAGATGAACAATGAGTGCGCAACGTCGTCCCTTCACGCGTCGGCGTAAGAGCTGCCCCTTCTCAGGCGCCAACGCACCCAAGATCGACTACAAGGACGTGCGGCTTCTTCAGCGCTTCATTTCCGAGCGCGGCAAGATCGTGCCCAGCCGGATTTCCGCAGTCTCGTCCAAGAAGCAGCGCGAGCTCGCCCAGGCGATCAAGCGTGCCCGCTTCCTGGCGCTCCTGCCCTACTTGATCTCCTGAGGACCGTATCATGCCGATGAACGTCATCCTGCTGGAGCGTGTGCCCAAGCTTGGCCAGATGGGCGATGTTGTGAAAGTGAAGCCCGGCTTCGCCCGCAACTTCCTCCTGCCGCAAAAGAAGGCCTTGCGCGCGACCAAGGACAACATCTCCTACTTCGAGTCGCAGCGTAAGGTGCTCGAGGCGCAGAATCTCGAGCGCCGCTCCGAGGCCGAAGCCGCTGCGGCGAAGATGAAGGACCTCAAGGTCACGCTGATCCGGCAGGCATCCGAGTCCTTGCAGCTCTACGGGTCGGTCACGTCGCGCGACATCTCCGACGCAGCCAATGCCGCCGGCGTGAAGATCGCCCGCGGTCAGGTCGAGCTCGACAAGCCGATCAAGACGCTGGGTGCTCATGTGATCAAGGTCCACCTCCATCCCGAGGTGACGGTCGAGATCACGGCGCTCGTCGCCCGGTCGCCCGACGAGGCCGACTTCCTGGCCAAGGGCGGCACGCTGGTGGCCGAGACCGAACGCGCCGCGATCGAGGCGGCGGAGGCTGCCCAACGCGCCGCCGAGCAAGCCGCCGCCTTGTTCGAGGCCAAGGCTGCAGCGGAAGGCGAAGCGGCCGAGGGATCGGCCGGCGAGCAACCGGCCGAGAGCGAAGAGAAGTAACTACCGGCATCAGCCGAAACGCAAAGACGCCTGCCGTCGCGCCCGCAACGGCAGGCGTTTTGTTGTGCCTGCAAGGAACCTGCGGGCAGGTCGAGCAATTTTCTTTCGAGAGGCCTTTGCATTGAAAAGGTCGATGGGATTAACATTTGCGGCGATAAGGTGGCATTGCCGCTGGAATCGACGTCTTTTCGCAGATTTGTGAAGGTGGTCCCACGATGCTGTTAGCCAAGGTTCTTTCCCGCGTACTGGGGGAAGGCCAACTGACGATCATCGATGCAGCGGGTCGTTCGCATCGCATCGAGGGCGGCCGGCCGGGCCCGGCGGTGACGATGCGGGTGCGGGATCGCTGGACGGGATTGCGGCTGCTCTTGCGGCCACGCCTTGCCTTCGGCGAGGCCTTCATGGACGGCAAGCTGACGGTCGAGAACGGCGACATCTACGATCTGCTCGATCTTCTCGGCCGCAACATGGCCTCGCTCGAGACCACGCCCTTTGTCCGCTGGTCCTACGGCTTCCAGCGCCTCGTACGAGCGATCGAGCAGTACAATCCGATCGGCACGGCCGAGCGTAACGTCGCTCATCACTACGATCTCAAGGACCAGCTCTACGATTTCTTTCTGGACCGCGACCGCCAGTATTCCTGTGCCTACTTCAAGACCGGTGACGAGCCGATCGAGCAGGCGCAGCTCGACAAGAAGCGCCATATCGCCGCCAAGCTGCTGCTGAAGCCCGGCCAGAAGGTTCTCGACATCGGATCCGGCTGGGGCGGCATGGCGCTCTTCCTCAGCCAGCAATTCGGCGTCGATGTCACCGGCGTCACTTTGTCGAAGGAACAGCTCGCGGTGTCAAATCGGCGTGCCCTGGAAGGGGGCCTCGCCGACCATGTGAAGTTCAAGCTGCTGGACTATCGTCAGGAAGACGAACGCTATGACCGCATCGTCTCCGTCGGCATGTTCGAGCATGTGGGTTCCGACCACTACCTCGAATACTTCCGCAAGGTGAAGACGCTTCTCAAGGAGGACGGTGTGATGTTGCTGCATGCGATCGGCCGCATGGAACCTCCGGGAGGCACGAACACCTGGCTCAAGAAGTATATCTTTCCCGGCGGCTATACGCCTGCCCTGTCCGAGGTGCTGAGAGCCATCGAGAAGGTCGGCCTATGGGTGACCGACATCGAGGTTCTGCGATTGCACTATGCGGGAACCCTTCGCCAGTGGCGCAGCCGCTTCAATGCCAACCGCGAACGCATCAAGCAGATGGCCGGCTACGACGAGCGCTTCTGCCGCATGTGGGAGTTCTACCTCGCCGGCTGCGAAGTGGCGTTCCGGTACATGAACCAGATGGTCTTCCAGATCCAGATCGCCCGCAGACTGGATGCCGTGCCGCTGACGCGTGACTACATGGTGGATACGGAGCGCCAAGCGGCCGTTGCCCGCTCGATGGCGGCGGAGTAGCCCACGTAATTCTTCCAATTCCCAGTGGGCATCTCATGGGATAGTCTTTTTGCTGATTTGTTCTAGTAGAGCAGTCCCCCTCCAAGTGGCAAAGGCTCTCCATGGAGCCCAGACAAGATCGGAAGGTCGCCCTTCTCCCGGGCGTCGAAGAACCGCACATTCGCCTGCCGCCGGAAAATCTCGAGGCGGAGCAGGCGTTGTTGGGATCGATCCTCGTCAACAACGCAGCCTATCATCGGGTCAGCGAGTTCCTGAAGGGCGAGCATTTCGCCAATGCCCTGCACGGCCGGCTCTATGACGACGCAGCCCGCCTGATCGAGAAAGGCCAGGTCGTGAGCGTGATTACGCTCAAGACCTATCTCGAGCAGGACGAAGCCATGAAAGAGGCCGGCGGCGCCGAATATCTCGCGAATCTCGCAGCCGCGTCCGTCCACGTCATCGACGCCGAGCAGTACGGCCGCGTGATCCACGATCTCTATCTCCGCCGCCAGCTCATCGCGCTCGGCCACGACGTGGTGAACGGCGCTTTCAAGCCGACGCTCGAAGAAAGCGCGATGGAGCAGATCGAGACGGCCGAAAAGCAGCTCTATGATCTCGCCAGCGTCGGCCAGATCGAAGGCGGCTTCAAACCGTTCCGTGCCTCGCTGACCGAGGCGATGGAGGCTGCCGAGGCGGCGTATCACCGGGCGGGCCAGCTCACCGGCGTGGCCACCGGCCTCTTCCAGCTCGACCAGCTTCTGGGCGGCCTGCACAAGTCCGACCTGATCATCCTTGCCGGCCGTCCGGCCATGGGCAAGAGCTCGCTGGCGACCAACATCGGCTTCAATGCCGCCCGGGCCTATCGCGAGGAGCACGACGCGAACGGCCACGCGAAAGCGGTGGACGGCGCCGTGGTGGGCTTTTTCTCGCTCGAGATGTCGGCCGAGCAGCTCGCCACCCGCATGATCTCCGAGCAGGCGGAGATCCCGTCGGAGAAGATCCGCAAGGGCGAGCTGATCAGCTCGGATTTCGACCGGGTTCTGTCCGTCGCGCACGAGCTCGAGCATCTGAATTTCTTCATCGACGACACGCCCGCTTTGTCGATCGCCGCCCTGCGCACCCGCGCGCGACG
>DATEID010000411.1:0-13743 GCA_035279245.1 Reyranella sp. | reverse complement strand
CGCCAAGCGCGGTCGCCTCCATCAGAAGCGCACGATGCCGGTCTAAGTTAACAGTCCAAGCTTGATAACTTCATTTCTCGCGGTTGAACAAACTTCCAGGCGGCCAAGGATCATTCCGCTTGCGGTCCCCCTCTCGAACGCAGATAAGTTTGCGCATTTTCTTTGGTCTGCTCGCGGGTATCTGCCGCGATAGAAAGACCAGACCAAACATTGCAAGTTTTCATAGTCATCACCCTTGTATGTCGTCCAACCCCTCCCTGGAGAATCTCTCCACTCACCCGACCAAGAACAGATCATGACTCCCTTGTGGAAATCCATAGATTTCACTGTTTATGCATATGGGGAAATCTATTGACGAAATAATCGGCTATCAATTCGTTCGGTATCAAATTCTTAGGATAGGCTTGGGGCTTTCTTCGGACGATATCCCAAGGGCTATTGTGGGCGTGGCTCAACCTCGAAAGGGTATAGGCGTCAACTGGAGCATAAATGCTCATGGCTTGGTGAACGCAGGCCATCTCTTCATCGGATAAGGCCGCAAAGGCGACTTCGACACCTCCGGCAGCCAAATTGTACCAATTTGCTCGACGGCATATCGGCGAACTACCCAAGTCTTTGAACTCGTCATATACAACTTTCACGATAGGCCCATAATCCCAAGCCCGAAATGAATTAAAAATTAGGCCGGCCCTCAGAGCGCGCCACGAATGGCCGTGAGCGAAGTAGAGAAGTTTCTGCAACTTCATGGGACTTATCGGTATTGCCAGCTTGTCCGCGCAATCGAGAAGGATATTCCCAATCGCTCTCGCATCATGCGACATGCTGGATGCCTCAGACCGCAATCACCACGCCGTCGTGGCCGGGATCGGCGCCGCCGTCGAGACCGTCGTCGTGGATGCGGATGCCGTGCACGGCGGCGAAGCCGAAGCCATAGGGGCTGCGCACAACCGGGTAGTCCATTGCCTGCAGCTCGCGTTCGACCTTCCACTGGAGGCGGTTGGAAATGTCGATCGTGTCGGACGTCGCGGAGAATCGGGCGGCGCTCACCGCCTCGACCATGGTCATATCGAAATCGAGCGCGTTCAGGATCACGTGCAGGACGCCCATGGCGATCTGGGTGGCGCCCGGGGCGCCGATGATCAGGTGCGGCTTATCGCCCTTGAACAGGATGGAGGGCACGACCGAACTGAAGCGCGCCTTGCCAGGCGCAATCGACCCGGCGTGGCCGGGCCGCGGATCGAACACGCCCATACAGCCATTGTACATGAAGCCCAGGCCCGGCGTGACCACTCCGGAGGGCATGCCGAGCGAATGAGTCATCGCGAAGCAGTTGCCGTCCTTGTCGAGGACCGAGATATGCGTGGTGTCCTTGCTCACCGCGCCCGAATTGAAGCGCGGCACGTGGGCCTTCACGCCTCGCCGGATCTCGTCCGCCATCTCCCTGGCGTAGTCCTTCGACGTGAGTCGCTCGACCGGCACCTCGACGAACTTCGGGTCGCCGACATGCGCGTCCTTGTCGATCGTGGCCCGCTTCATCGCCTCGGTGACGAGGCGCACGTATTCGGCCGAATTGTGCTCGAGCTCGCCCAGGACGAAGTTCTCGAGGATGTTCAGCATCTCGATCAGCATCACGCCGCCCCCAGGCGGCTGGTTGGTGGAGACCCGATAGCCGCGATACTCGCCCCAGAGAGGGGCGTCGCGCACTGTCCTCCAGGCTTTGAGATCGTCGATCGACAGAAGCGCGTCGTTCTTGCGCATGTCCTCGTCGATCGCCTGCGCGATCTCGCCCGAGTAGAAGGCGTCCGCGCCGCCCTTGGCAATCGCGCGCAAGGTCTGCCCGTAGTCGCGGTTGACGACAGGATCTCCCACCCGCTTGGGAGAGCCGTCGGGTCGGCAGTAAAGGGCGCGAGCGGCTGGGAATGCGGTGATGCGTTCATAGTTGGGCGCGCGCCCGAAGGTGCCCTCATCGGCCCACCAGAAATGGACGTGCGGCCGGACCGTCCAGCCGTTCTCGGCCCAGTGGATCGCTGGCTCGACGATACGCGACCAGGGAAGCCGGCCGTGCTCCTGATGCGCCTCGTAGTACATCCGGAGATTGGCCGGCGCGCAGATCGACTTGTAGCCGATATCGTTGACGCGGCCCTTCAGGATGAAGCCGTAGCCGTCGCGCGCCTCGCTTTCGATAAGGTTCGCCCACATATCCGGCCTGGCGGCGAGCGGTGCCGGCGCGTGCGCATCGATGTAGCCGTGGAATTTCTTGCCCGGCATGTAGATGCCGCAGCTGCCAAAGCCTGCGATACCGCACATCAGCGGATCGACCACGCCTTGCACCAGCGCGCAGGCAATGCCGGCATCGACGGCATTGCCACCCTCGCGCAAGGCGTCCGCTCCCGCCTCGGCCGCCTCGGGCTGCGGCGCCACGATCATCGCCTGCTTGTGATAACGCACTGTGCTCTCCTCCAACTGTCGTTGGCGGGACTCAATCCCAACCGTTCCGTTTGCGCAATGCGGCGCTGAGCGGCGCTAGCGCGAAGCCCTTGGCCGAAAGCCCCGGCAGCCACTCGCCAAGCGCCTTCAGCGTATTCTCGTGCGGATGGCCGATCGCGACGGCGAACCCCTGGCGGCGCGCGACTTCCTCCGTCTCCGCGAGCTGGTGCTTCACCGCGGCAAGAGCCTCGTCGTCATCGAGGAAGATGTTGCGTGAGATCGTCGGCACACCGAGCTCGTGCGCCAGCGTCTCGCCAACCGACTGGGCGGTCGTGCGCGAATCGAGGAACAGCAGGCCGCGTGCCTTCAGGAGACGAAGAACCACCTCCATATCGGGTCTCGACGCGGTGAAGCGGCTGCCCATGTGATTGTTGACGCCGACATAGCCGTCGAAACTGTCGAGGTCGGTCGTGACGCGATGGCCGATCTCGCTCTTGCTGAGCGACGTCAGCAGCGCATTGGGGCCGGGATCGGCGTGGCCCATCGGCTCCATCGGCATGTGCAGCATCAGTTCGTTGCCATGCGCGCGCGCAGCCTTCGCCTGATCGCGGAGATCCTTCGCATAGGGCAGGAACGAGAGCGTGATCGGGCCGGGGAGCTCCCAAGCCCGCTTCGAGCGCGGCCGGTCGAGGCCGACATCGTCGATCACGATCGCAATCAGCGGCCGGCTGTAGAGATCGTCGAACGGAACGGCATTGCGGCGCCACGCGGGCCGTTCGCTCGGCGCGACCGCTGCCACCTGCGTCGGCTTCGGTAGCTTGCGCGTCGGCTCCTCGATGGTGCTTCGCACTTGCCCGGGTTCGGTCTCGGTATATTGCGGCAAACCGGGAATATCCTCGATCCGCGCGTACTTGCCGGTCGGTTGCGGCTGCGGCCGACTTTCGCGCTTCATCTCGTTGAGCGCGTCCTTCACCACGGTTGCGCGGTCGAGCGAATCCAGCCTGTCGGCAAGCCAGTAGCTGCCGAGGAAACTGCCCCCGAGCAGCACAACGACGCCGATTGAGATCACGGCCCAGCGGTGGACCTCGATCCATCCGAGAAGGTCGCGACAGCGTCCGACGAGACGATTGCGCCATCCAGCCGCGGACTTCGGACTCCTTCTGTTCGCCTTCCTGCTTCTGTTCTTCCTAGATGCCATCTGAAATTTCGAATTTAAGCCTTTGAGGTGTCGCCTTTATTTCGCCTTAGTGTGCCGCCGCCGAGAAAACAAACGTTACGATCGGTCCAGCACCTTCACCACGCAGATGTCGGCATTGCCCGCGCGCCCGCTTTCGCGCTTGAAGCCAAGCTGCTCGGTGAGGTCGAGCATGCGGTGATTCTCGCGCAGAACATAGCCGACGACCCGCTTGATACCGCGTTGTCGCGCATAGTCGAGCACACGTTCGAGCAGAAGCCTGCCGTACCCATGCCGCTGCCTGTCCGAGGCGACGATCAATGCAAACTCGGCCTGCTCGAAGTCCGGATCGGCGGCCAGTCGTCCGACACCCAGCAGTTCGGTGCCGTCGAGCAACAGGAAAGCCATCTCGCGATCGTAGTCGATCTGGCTCAGCCGCGCCGCCATCTCATGCGTGAGCTCGCGCAACGGACCGAAGAATCGCAGCCGGATGTCCTCCGCTGTCAGGTGCTTCATGAAGGCGTTGAGCAGCGCTTCGTCCTCGGGCCGAATCGGACGGATATGCAGGCGCTCGCCGCGATGCTCGATATCCGTCTCGAGCTCGACCGGATAGGGCCGAATGGCGAAGCGGGCGGCGCGCTCCTGCCCCTCCGGACGGCGCACGACGATGCGCGCGTCGAGTGCGATCACGCCATCGGCATCCGCCAGCAGCGGATTGATGTCGAGTTCGGCGATCTCGTCGATATCGGCGATGAGCTGTGACAACCGCACCATTGCCTCGGCCACTGCGGTCCGTGCCGCGGGCGGCCGGTCGCGATAGCCGCGCAGAAGCCGGTCGACGCGCGTGCGCGACAAGGCGCTTTCCGCCAGCACCGGGTCGAGCGGCGGCAGGGCGAGCGCCTTGTCGTCGATCACCTCGGCTGCCACGCCGCCATGGCCCACCATCAGGACCGGCCCGAACACCGGATCCTCGGCCGCCCCAAGGATGAGCTCGACGGCATTCGGCCGCTTGATCATCGGCTGCACCACGAAACCGTCGATGCGGGCGCGGTTGGCCATGACCAACACCTTGCCGGTCATCTCGCGCACCGCGTCGAGCACCGTCTGCTCGGAGACGAGATCGAGCGCCACGCCGCCGACATCGGATTTGTGCGCGATGTCGCGTGACAGGACCTTGACCGCGACCGGAAAGCCGATCCGCACCGCGGCAGCCACCGCCTCCGCGGCATCGTGCACGACTTCGGTGCGCACGACGGGAATATCGTAGGCGGCCAGCACACGCTTCGATTCGGGTTCGGTGAGGAGCTGCCGGCCTTCAGCGAGCGCCTCTTCGACGATCGAGCGCACGAGCGCCGTATCGGCATGCGCTTCGGGAATCGAGGGCGGCGTACGCTGCAAAGCGCGCTGGCCACGGCGGTATTCGATGATGTGCATGAAGCCGCGTACCGCGCGCAGCGGCGTGTCGAAGGCCGGGATGCGCGATTCATGCAGGACGCGACGGCCGGCTTCGGCATCCGGGCCGCCGACCCAGCAGCCGATTACCGGCAGCATGCGCCGTCCGGCCGAACCCGCAACCGCGCGAGCCACTTCCTCCGAGGACGTCAGCGCCGTCGGTACGTTCATGGCAAGCACCGCGCCCACGCCGCGGTCGGCGGCGAGGATATCGAGGGTCGCTGCGTAGCGCGCGCCGTCGGCATCGCCGACGATGTCGACCGGATTGCCATGCGACCAGATGCGTGGCAGCCGCTTGTCGAGTTCGGCGAGGGTCCCAGGCTGCAGCGTCGCGAGCTCGCCGCCCTCGTCGATCAGGAGGTCGGTGGCGATGATGCCGGCCCCTCCTCCGTTGGTGAGGATCGCCAGCCGTTCCGTGCGCGGCAGCAGGCCATGTCCCAGCGTCTCGGCCGCGTCGAACAGCTCGCCAAGCCCTGTCACGCTGACGAGACCGGCCCGCGCGAAGGCCGCCTCATAGACCGCCGTCGATCCCGCCATCGATCCGGTATGCGAGGCTGCCGCCTGCGCCGCTGCCGCGTGGCGGCCGGCCTTCAGCACGATCACCGGCTTCAACCGCGCCACCCCGCGCGCGGCCGACATGAACTTGCGGGCGTGCGTGACGCCTTCGACGTACATCAGCACGGCGCGCGTGTCGTAGTCGCGCGCCATCATGTCGAGCAGGTCGCCGAAATCGACGTCGGCCATGTCGCCCATCGAGAAGAGGTGCGAGAAGCCGATACCCTGCGCCATGCCCCAATCGACCAGCCCGGCCAGCACCGCACCGGATTGGGCGATTGCCGCGAGGCGCCCGCTTCTCAGCTTGCCGGGTCCGAAGCTGCCGTTGAGGCCGATCTTGGGCGCGGCATAGCCGATGCAGTTCGGTCCGACGATGCGCATCAGAAACGGCTTGGCGGTTTCGAGAAGATGGCGACGCCAGCGTGCGTTCACCTCGGCGGCACCAGCCCCCGCGCCCGGACCGGCACTGATGATCACGGCCACCTTCGTCCCCTGGTGTCCAAGCTCGTGGATGAGACCTGGCACGGTCTCGGCTGGCGTCATGACAATGGCAAGATCGGCGGGACGGGCAAGCTCCCCCAGGCTTCGCAACACCGGACGGCCTTCGATTTCGCCGCCTTTGACGTTCACGAAATTGAGCTCGCCTTTGTACCCTCCTGCCAGCAAGTTGCGCGCCACGGCGGCGCCGACACTGCCGGGCCGGGTGCCTGCGCCGATGGCGACGACAGAGCGCGGGGCGATTAGCTGTTCGAGATTGCGTGTCGACACGGCGTTACAAGAACGCCGGACCGTTCATCAACACAAGTCCGGAAACGATGACGAGGGCTGCGGCGACGCGCCGCCCGCCGAACGGTTCAGAGAGCAGCAGGGTGCCGATCAGCGCGCCGAAGAGGACCGAGGTCTCGCGCAACGCCGCCACATGCGCCATCGGTCCGGCGGCCAGGCCGTAGATGGCGATGCCGTAGCCGATGCTCGCGATCGCACCGCCCAGCACGCCGCGCCACCAGTTGATACGCAAGTGACCCCATACGGACGCCGGCCGGCGCGCAAAGGCGAGCACCAGCAGCCACGGTCCCTCGACCACGCAGAGCCAGGCGATGTAGCTGATCTTGTGCTCGAGCGTCGGCCCAGCCGCGCGCACCCCGAGGCCGTCGGCCAGGATGTATCCGGCGATGGCGATGCCGGTGAGGACGGCGAAGAGCGTCGCAAGTCCGTGGTGCCCTCCCGGCTTTGGCGCCGCGAACCGCCGGCCCGGCAGGGCAAGAGCCACCAGTCCACAGCTCAGCAGGACCACCCCGAGAACATCCTGGTTGCGCAAATGCTCGTCGACGAGCTGACCGGACAGGATCGCCACCAGAAGCGGCCCCAACCCGCGGGCGATCGGATACGTATGGCTGAGATCACCATAGGAATAGGCCTTGAGCAGAAACGTGTAGTACGCGAGATGGATCCCCACCGACAGCGCGATGAACTTCCACGCGCCCGGCTCTATCATCGGCAGGAACGGGACCGCGACCAGTCCCATCACGGTGCCGGTGGTCATGATCACCCCGAAGGTCGCAAGGCGATCGGACCGATCGGACTTCAGGAGCGCATTCCAGCTCGCGTGCATGAGCGCCGCCGCCAGCAGCAGGCCCACGACCAGTGGAGCGACGACCATCGGTGGCGATCACCGCGCCTTGTAGTCGGAGTACTTGACGTTCACCCTGAGATGCACGGGACTGTCGTCGGTGCGCACGTCCTCATCGGCGCGGATCGAGTCGGGGAACCAATACTCCTCGCCGACCCGCTGGCGACGGATCTCGTAACGCATCGGCGCGATCGGATAGGCCGTGGAGCGACCGCAGCTCCTGAGGACAGCGCTCTTGTCCGGCCATACCCAGACGCGACCGATGAAACCGTGCAGCGGTGCTTGGTCGTCGCGCGGCAGGAGATCGAAGACACTGGGACTATACTGGCCAACCTGCTGTCGGCCTGAATAGACTGCATCCTTCTCTGCGAGCACGTCCGGCGTGAGCGCAAAAGGCGGAGCGCTGACGAGCGTATCGACGTCTTTGTCCGAAAGCTTGAAGCGGCTGAGCGTGTTGGTCGCGACATCGACTGATTTGGTGGCGCGCATTCCATTGTTGTCGAAGAAGACGTCGAAGGCCTGTCGGAATTCGCCGTCTACCGCATCGCCCTTCACTGTCTGGACGCTTACTTCGACCCTATAGCCGAATTTCGCCAAGGCTTTGGCAAGGATCACCTCCTTGGCTGCGACCGCGTGCGTGAATTCGAGCGCGTCCATCGACGAGGGGGCGTCCCTGTCGATCGGCTCCATTCCTTCGTTGCAGTTAATTTGCGCGACGGCCGGCAGCGTCAGCAGCAGGAAGGAAAGGAAAACGGCGACAGGGATCATCTCGTCACCTTAGCGTCGAACGGGCGATGAAGTCACCGACCCCGTCAAACCTTCCTGTCCGCGAGGGAGAACAGGTCTCGCTCGCCGAGGTCGGCACTGCGCCGGCGTTCGAGTTCCTGATTGTAGCGGCGCAACGCATACTGCTCCGACAGATAGCCGACGATCGAGCGATCGGTCGACGACGCCAGCACCGGCAGGGTCTCGACCTCCTTGTCCTCGAAGCGCCCGAGCGCGGTGCGGACATTCTCGTAAGGCAGCAGGAAAATGTCGGGATCGGCTGCCAGATCGCGCGCGTAGAGCGTTTCGAGCTTGTCGTTCTGCTGCGTGTCATGGACGTCGGCGCTGTCAAGGGCGCCGGTGTAGACCCCCTTGTCCGACACCACGAACACGTGCCAGGCCGTACCCGGCGGAAACTTCTCGCGCAGTTCCTTGAGCGGCGTGTTCTCGGGCACGACCTGGGCGTCGGTGCGCATCAGCCGGCCGACCGACAGATCGGCCAGCCAGCCGATGTCGTGCGGGCTGCGGATGCCGATGCCGCGCTGATGGAAACGCCAGGTCGAGAACGAGTAGCCGAAGGTGAGGCGCACGATGGTCGAGGAGATCACCACCCCCACCATGACGGCCACCATCATGGCGAAGCTGCCGGTCCCCTCCAACACCAGGAAGACCATCGTAAGCGGCGCGCCGATGATCGCCGCCGCCACCGCTCCCATGCCGACCATCATCAGGGCCGATTGCATGTCGCTCAGCGAGGGGACGACAAGGGCGGCGATGCCGGCAAAGGAGCCGCCGAACAGGCAGCCGAGGAACAGCGAGGCGCTGAACATGCCGCCACGAAAGCCGGAGCCGAGCGATACGGCCGTGCCGAGAAGCTTGGCGAACAGCAGGAGCAGGAACGTCTGCAGCGCGACGTTGCGGTCGAACATGAGCTGGATCGCGCCATGCCCGCTGCCCAGCACCTGGGGCACGATGATGGCCATCGCCGACAAGAGCACGCCCCCGATCGCGGGCCGCAGCCATTGCGGCAAGGGCAAGCGACGTAGGGCGCGCTCGGCCCAGGTGACCGATTGCATGGACAGGATGCTGAAGGCGGCGGCGAAGATGCCGAGCAGCGCGAACAGGAAGTAGACCTTGAGGTTGAAATGGAAGAACTGTTCGACGCTGAAAATAGGCTCGGGGTCGATCAGGGCCCTCTCGGTGAAAGTCGCAGCCAGCGCCGCGGCCGCGACCGGCGCCAGTGCTCGCACGGAGTAGGTCCCGAGGATCAGCTCATAACCGTAGAAGGCGCCGGCGAACGGGGCATTGAAGGCGGCGGCGATCGCCGCCGCGGCGCCGGCGCCGACGAAGATGCGCTGGTCGGTCCGACGCAGTCGGAAGTACTGCCCCACTTTGGCGAGGATGCTGGATCCCATCTGGGTATATCCAGCTTCCATGCCCACGGACGCGCCAGCGGCATTCGAGGTGATCGTGGCGACCAACAGGCGGATGCTGTCGAACACCGACATGATCCCTCCGTGAAGCGCATTGGCTTCGATCGGATCGACGATATCCTTGGTCCGGAGCTTTCGCATGATGATCGCCGAGATGCCGATCACCAGGCCCCCGACCAGGGGCACGATGAGGATGCGCAGTGGATCGACGCCGATGCCGGTGCTGAGCGTGCGCCCCTCCGACAGGTTGAAGCCGACGAGATGCAGGAAATCGACCAGCCAGCGCAGACCCGCCACCAAGGCACCGATTGCCGCGCCGACGGTGCCGCAGACGAAAATCTGCACGGGCTCGTTGGAGCGAAGCCGGCTCTGCATACGGAAGAACCGGCGCGCCTGCCCCACGAAGACGGAGCTGACCCAGTCCGAAAAGGTGTCGGCCGCGTCCCGCGCGGAAGTCAAAACGCTCACAGTCTTCTTTCCTTCAGGCGCCGATTCCGGGAAAATAACCCGAACCCGGCGACAGGTGCCACGTGCTGCTTTTGATCGATAACTACGACAGTTTCACCTACAACCTCGTCCACTTTCTGGGCGATCTTGGGGCGCGCTGCGCCGTCCACCGCAACGACCAGATCACCGTGGCGGCGGCGATGGCGTTGGAGCCCGACGGGATCGTCCTGTCGCCCGGCCCCTGTACACCCAATGAAGCCGGCATCTGCATGGATCTGGTGAAGGCTGCGGCCCAGGCCCAGGTCCCGTTGCTGGGTGTCTGCCTCGGCCATCAGGCGATCGGCCAGGCGTTCGGCGGCAAGGTGGTGCGCGCGCCCGTCCCGATGCACGGCAAGCTTTCAGGCATCGAGCACAAGGGCCAAAGCGTGTTCGAGGATGTTCCGTCTCCCTTCTCCGCGACGCGTTATCACTCGCTGGTGGTCGATCGCGCGACCCTGCCGAGCGATCTGGAAGTGACCGCAACGACCGGCGACGTCGTCATGGGACTGCGGCACAAGGCCCTGCCGATCCACGGCGTGCAGTTCCATCCGGAGAGCATCGCCTCGGAGCACGGCCACAAGATCCTCGAGAACTTCCTCAAAATCGCTGGCGAGCATCCGACGCAGCAAAAGAAAAAGGCGGCCTAAGCCGCCTCCGCCCGAGTCAAAGGGTTGTGAAATCAGGGAGTTAGGACGCCGCGACGCCAAAGCCGGCACGCTGGATGGCGCGGGTGATGGCGGCCACATCCGCCCCTGCCGGCAAACGCATCTCGCCACTCGCCAGATCAACGGAGATGGGTGCCGTGCCGGCGCCGGTCGCGGCCCGCGTGACAGCCTTCACGCAGCCATCGCAATCCATGCCGGTAACCTTGAGGATCAGTTCTTCAGCCATGTGATATAGCTACGCGCCCACTGGCCGGGCCGGCAAGGGGTAAAACGAAACGGGGTCGAGGTGAGCGGCGATATCGACGATTTTCGTGGCCTTTTGGCGAAGGTGGGCAGCGGGCAGACGCTCGATGTGGACGAGGCCGAGCGCGCCTTCGACATCATGACCAGCGGCGATGCGACCCCGGCCCAGATGGGCGGCTTCCTGATGGCCCTGAAGGTGCGGGGCGAGACCGCGCAGGAACTGGCGGGCGGTGCGCGGGTCCTGCGAGCCAAGGTCCAGCGCGTGCGCGCGCCAGAGGGCGCCATCGACATCGTTGGGACCGGTGGCGACCATCACGGCACCTTCAACGTCTCGTCATGCTCGGCGCTGGTCGTGGCAGGGGCCGGCATTCCTGTCGCCAAGCACGGCAACCGCGCCTTCACCTCGAAATCGGGAGCCGCCGATGTCCTGAACGCCCTCGGCATCAATCTCGATTTGCCTATCGAAACACTCGAGAGGGCGCTGGCCGAAGCCAACATCTGCTTCCTCATGGCACCGCGTCACCACAGCGCGATGCGCAATGTCGCTGGCCCACGGGTGGAGCTGGCCCCGTCCCGCACCATCTTCAACCTGCTGGGTCCAATGTCGAACCCGGCGCTGGTGAAGCGCCAGCTCGTGGGCGTATTCGATCGGCGTTGGCTTCGCCCGGTCGCCGAGGCGCTGGGACAACTGGGGCTGGAGCGTGCCCTCGTGGTGCATGGCCAGGACGGGATGGACGAGCTCACCACCACGACCGCGAGCTGGGCGGCTTCCTTGGAGAACGGCAGGGTGAGCGAGATCGAGATCGTGCCCGAGGAGATCGGCGTGCCCCGCGCCTCCCTCGAACAGCTCAAGGGCAGCGACGCCCTCCGCAACGCCGAGGAGATCAAGAAAGTGCTCGCCGGTGAGCGCAACGCCTTCCGCGACATCGTGTTGTTGAACAGTGCCGCCGCAATCATGGTGGCGGGCAGGGCCAAGAATATGAAGGAAGGCGCCGCCCTTGCCGCCGCCTCGATCGACACAGGCAAGGCGGCGCAGGCGCTTGCCACATTGCAAAGGATCTGCGCATGACCGACACGCTGGCCAGAATCGTCGACGACAAGCGCCGCCATGTCGCCGCCGCGCGCGAGCGTCGTCCACAGGGCGATATCGAACGGGCAGCGAAGGCGATGGATGCGCCGCGTGGTTTTGCCAAGGCATTGAGGGCCGCAATGGACGCCGGCCGTTACGGTCTGATCGCCGAGATCAAGAAAGCCTCGCCCAGCAAGGGTCTGATCCGGCCGGACTTCGATCCGCCATCGCTTGCCCGTGCTTACGAGCGTGGCGGCGCATCATGCCTCTCCGTCCTGACGGACATGCCCTACTTCCAGGGCAAGGACGAGTTCCTCACCCAGGCGCGCAATGCGGCCAAGCTTCCGGTCCTGCGCAAGGACTTCATGATCGATCCCTATCAGGTATTCGAGGCACGGGCGCTCGGCGCCGATTGCATACTCCTGATCATGGCGTGCCTCGACGACCAGCTCGCCGCCGAGCTCGCCCGGCTGGCGCACGTCTGCGATATGGATGTCCTTGTCGAGGTCCATGATGGCGACGAGCTCGACCGCGCCCTCGGCGTCGACAGCGACCTGATCGGCATCAACAACCGCAATCTCAAGACGCTTGCCGTCGATCTTGCCGTGACCGAGCAGCTTGCCCCCAGGGTGCCGAAGGATCGCGTGCTG
This sequence comes from Reyranella sp., assembly GCA_035279245.1. GTDB lineage: Bacteria > Pseudomonadota > Alphaproteobacteria > Reyranellales > Reyranellaceae > Reyranella. Next base: position 1,194 of record DATEID010000411.1, on the reverse strand, counting down.
GTGGCCGAAAGCGGGCTCGGGACGCCGGCCGATCTTGCGCGCATGGCCAAGGTCGGCGCCTCGGCATTCCTGATCGGCGAGAGCTTCATGCGCGAGCCGGATGTCGAAGCGGCGGTCCGCGAAATCCTGGTGAAGGCGGCATGAGCAAGACGCTCAGCCACTTCGATACCGGCGGCAACGCCCGGATGGTCGATGTCGGAGCCAAGAGCGAGACCGAGCGCGTTGCCGTCGCCAGCGCCACTGTCCTTATGCAGCCTGCCACGCTGGCGCTGATCCGGGACAGGAAGGCCGCCAAGGGCGACGTGCTGGCGGTGGCGCAGCTCGCCGGCATCATGGCGGCCAAGCGCACACCGGACCTGATTCCGCTCTGTCATCCGCTGTCGCTTTCGGCGGTCGAAGTGACGCTCTCGCTCGACGCCGACCGCCATTCGGTCGATATCGAGGCCACCTGCAAGCTCAAAGGCCGCACCGGAGTCGAGATGGAGGCGCTGACGGCAGCGTCCGTCGCAGCCCTTACCGTCTACGACATGTGCAAGGCGGTCGACCGTGGCATGGTGATCTCCGACGTGAAGCTCGTGCGCAAGTCCGGCGGCAAGTCGGGAACCTTCGACAGGGATCGATGAGATGCTGACGGTCCGCGAAGCCCATGCGCGGGTGACCGCCGCCTTCGCGCCGCTGCCGGCGGAGCTCGTCTCCATTGCGGATGCGGCGGGGCGCGTGCTGGCCAATCCGCCGGCCGCCCGCCTCACCCAGCCGCCGGCCGATCTCTCGGCCATGGACGGCTATGCGGTCCGCGCCGAGGATGTCCTGACCGCTCCGACAACGCTCACCCTCGTCGGACAGGCGCCGGCAGGCGGCTCCCACGACGAGGCCCTGAAGCCGGGCGAGACTGTCCGCATTTTCACCGGCGCGCCGTTGCCGATGGGTGCAGACGCCATCGTCATCCAGGAAGACACCCGAGTTGACGGCGACAAGATCACCATTCTCGAAGCGCCGACGCCCGGCCGTCACATCCGCAAGGCCGGGCTCGATTTCACGATCGGCGACTCGCCCTTCGCCGCCGGCAGACTCCTGACGGCGCGCGATGTCGCCCTCCTCGCGGCAATGAACCTGCCTTGGGTCAGCGTCCATCGAAGGCCGCGGGTGGCGATCCTCTCGACTGGCGACGAGCTCGTGATGCCGGGAGAGCCGGTC
>DATEID010000410.1:0-6594 GCA_035279245.1 Reyranella sp. | reverse complement strand
GCCCGGCGACCATGCCGGCAAAGGAGAACAGGACCGCCTTGAAGAGCTGCACGCGGTAGCCGAAGAAAGCCAGTCTTTCCTCGTTCTGGCGCATGCCGGCCAGGACGAGGCCGAGCTGCGACTGCTTGAAGAAGCGGGCGCCGAGATAGACGAGCAGCAGCAAGCCGAGGGCGAGGAAGTAGAACGCGTCGCCTTCCACGAACTCGTAAGCGCCGAACTTCAGGAGCTTCACCGACGAAAGACCGTTACCGGCGCCGACATATTGCCATCCTGAGACGAGGCGCTCGGCGGCGTAGGATCCGGTCAGCGTGCCAAAGGCGACGAAGATGATGCTGGGGGTCTTGCGGCCCAGCAGCAGGAAGGCGGCGAACAGCGCCGACAGGCAGAGACCGACCAGCATCGCCAGCGGCAGCGTGGCCCAGAGGTCGCTGAAATCGAGATCGCGGCCGACCAGGGCGATGACATAGCCCGCGACACCGAAGAACAGCGCCTGGCCGAAGCTCATGATGCCGGCGAGCCCCCAGCAGAGATCGAAGCTGATGGCGAGCATCGACAGGATCAGGATGTTGGTCGCCAGCGTCACGAGGTCCGTGCGATCGCCCAGGACGAGCGGCAGCACGAGCGCCACGACGAGCGAGCCGATCTCGACGTAGGGCAGGACGCGACGGAACGGCCGCGCCTGCCCCGCCGCATCCTGCCGCTTCGCCGGTTGCGATCCCGCCGCCAGATCGGACCCTGCTTCGCTCAGCATTCCTTGGGATCGACCATCTTGTCGCTGCTGATGATCTCGTAACGCGGCTTGCCGGCCTCGACCTTGCACTGCGCGATGTACATGTTCATCTTGCAGTGCATGTGGCCTGGCACGACCTCGGCGCCACCGCCGGGCCCTTCGTCGATCTTGGCCTTGTCGTAGGCGGCGGACACCACCTCGCGCTTCAGGTCGCCATTGGTCGCCTTCACCGCGACTTCGTAGAGCTTGATGCCGCGATACATGCCCGTCGCCGCCGATCCCGCCGTGAACAGGTACTTCGTGTCGGGGAACCGCTTGTCGTAGTCGGCCTGGAGCTGCTTGCTGAACGGATCGTCGACTGCCTGGAAATAATCGAGGCAGCTATAAAGGCCGTCCATCTCCTCGGCCGGCAGATAATTCAGGAGATTCTCGTCGAAATAGACGCACGCCAGCGCCCCGCCCCGCTTCTGGAAGCCCGACTCGTAGAGCTGCTTCATGAAGGGCTGCAGGCCCGGCGGGATGACGGTGTTGAAGACGCAGTCGACGTTGCCATCGCGGATCTTGCTGATCGTCGCCGAATACTCGGCCTGGTCGAGCGGATAGTACTCCTCGAACACCACCTCGCCGCCGTTCTCCTGGATGAGCTTGCGCGCATACTTGTTGAGGAGCTGCGGCCAGACATAGTTGGCCGAGGGCAGGGCGAAGCGCTTCTTGCCGAGCGTCTTGATAAGATAGGGAATGAGCTTGTTGCACTGCTGCGCCGGTGTCGGCCCGGTGCAGTAGAGATACTTCGTGCACTCCTGGCCCTCGTAGAGCTGCGGGTAGATGTAGAGGGTGCGACCGCGATTCACGATCGGGTCCTTGATCGCCTGGCGCATTGCCGAGGTGATGCCGCCCAGCACCACATCGACCTTGTGCTCCTGGATGAGCTTGCGCACGTTGCCGACGGCGATCTTCGGATCCGACGCCGTATCCGCGAGATGGAGCTCGATCTGGCGGCCGAGGATGCCGCCGCCCTTGTTGATCCGCTCGACCGTGAACTGCGCCACCTGCCAGTCGGCATTGCCCGATGGAGCGATCGCCCCGGTAATGTCGGTGGCGATGCCCATCTTGATCGCATCAGCCGCGCGGGCGCCCCTGGGCGCCAACAGCCAGCCGCTACCGGCGGCGATCCAGCCGGCGGCACCGAGCGCGCTCGCCCCCATGAGACGCCGGCGGCCTATTCCCTGCAACGATGCCTGCTCACGAGATCGTTTGTCTGTCATGATCAGAGCCTCCCTTGAGTGATGAATCCCTGCGGCCGGAACTTCACGATCGCGAGCGCGATCACGAACACCAGCGGATCGGCCAGCACGGGAATGACGATCCATGGTAGCCCCGCCGCCATGCCGCCGACGGCGGCCGCGCCGAGCACTGGGCCCTCGAAGGTGCCGACGCCGCCCAGCATGACCGACAGGAAGGCCTGCACCAGGAAGCGGGTGCCGATATCGGCCGAGAGCTGGTAGAGCGGCACGATCAGCGCGCCGGCCAGGCCGGCCAGCGCTGCTCCGAACGCGAAGGTCATGGCATAGAGCTTGCTGGTCGAGATGCCGCAGGCCCGGGCGAGGTTCGGGTTCTCGAGGGCGCCGCGGACCTGCAGGCCGAGGGAGGTGCGCGACAGGAAGAGCCAGGTCGCGGCGATGATGCAGACCGTCGTCGCCACGATCACGCAGCGCCATACCGAGAAATTGAAGCCGAGCAGCGTGAACACGCCGCTCACCGGCTCGTCGATCGATTCGTACTGGCCGCCCAGCAAAGCGCGCACGCTTTCGCGGATGATGAGGCCGATCGCGTAGGTGCCGAGCATGGCGATGATGGGCGCCGCATAGAATCGTCGGATCACCAGCCGTTCGAGCACCAGGCCGACCACGGCCAGCACGACCGGCGCAGCGAGGATGCCGGCCCAGCCCGACCATCCGCTGCTCTGGAAGACATAGACCGTGTAGGCGCCGAGAAGAACGAACTCGCCGTGGGCAAAATTGAAGATGCCCATCATGCTGGCGATGATGCCGAGCCCCAGCACGATCAGCACCATGACCGAGATGAAGGCCAGCAGGTCGAACGCAAGCTTGACTTCGTCGCCCATGGTCACCGCGCAGATCACAAAGAGCCGGCGTCGTTGCGACAACCGGCCCCGACTCGCTTCGAAACCAGATACTTAAAACAGAAACATTTTTCGCTTCAACCAAATTCCTGACACAGCGGCATCTGGTCGGGATCAGGTCAGAATTTTTCCAGCAGCCGGAAGTCGAAGCCGTCGGCCTCGGCGAAATAGATCGGCATTTCGACATGTTGCCGTTTCATGCCAAGCGCGCCGCGGCCGGCGCTGTAGACCGAGCCTTCTGCCGCTGCCGACAGACTGCGGAAATCGAGCGAGCCGGCACGACGCGCGACGGCATCGAGAAAGTAAAGTCCCTCGTAGTTGGATTGCGCGGTGGAGCCCGGGACCGGCGCGAAGGGGCCGAACGCACTGTGATAGGCGACGCGGAAAGCATCGCCATGGGCCGTCGATACGTTCGCGAAGTAACCGGAGGCGGCGAACAGGTTCGCGGTGTTGTCCGCGCCGATTCCCAGCAGGACCGTCTCGTCGACACAGTTCGCCAGCCGCAGGATCTTCGAACCGAGACCATGCTCGCCGAAAGCGCGATTGAACACGATGCCGTCGAGCCCGATCAGCGAGATGAAGACGACATCGGGCTGGATCGCCCGGATGCGGTCGAGATAGCGGCTGTGGTCGTGCTCGCCGACCCGGACGAAATCCTCGCCGACGATCTGGCCGCCCGTGTCGGCGATGTAGCGTTTGACCGCGCGATGGGAGAGCCACGGCCAGACATAGTCGCTGCCGATCAGATACCAGCGCCGCGCCTGCTTGCGCTCGGCGAGCCAAGCGATCGCCGGCCGTGCCTGACGTCGCGGCGTCTCGCCGATGGCCAAGACGCCCGGCGTGCGCTCGCCGCCCTCGTAGATCGGCGTGTAGACATAGGGAACATGCCCCTTGAAGGTCCGGCGCAACAGCACGCGGGCGGCGCTCATATGGCAGCCCATGACGACGTCCGCATCCTCGCCGAGCACGAGGTCTTCCGCGGCCCTCGTCAGGTCCTCGGGCGCCTGGCCCGCGTCATGGATCACGAGCTCGATCTCGCGCCCGAGGATGCCGCCACGCCGGTTGATCTCGCCGGCGGCCAGGATCGCGCTGTTGACGGAGGGCGGTCCCCAGATGCCGGCCGAGCCGCTCAAGCTGGTGAAATGGGCGATACGCAGCTTTTGCCGGTCCCGGCGGCGAGGCGCATCCGGCACGTCCGCCCCCGCCGCATACAGGACACCGGGCGCCGGCACCGACCCCAGAGCCGAGATAGGGCTCTCCGCTAGCATTGGCTGTCACCGCCGCCCGCTGCGCCCAGGATAAAGCCTCCCATACCAACCTCCGTGCCCGGGTATATCTCCCGAGCGGAGAATGTTGAATTTTCAACCGTTGAAGTACATATAGGCCGCAGTATGCGTCATTGCATGCGCCCCCTCCAGACCTTCGGGATTTGATCGTGTCCGATTCGCCTTCCGCCGATTCGCCCATAACCGACCACCTCGCCTATCTGCTCGCTCAGGCGAACCGCGAGATCAACCGCCAGCTCGAGGCCCGGCTGCGCGCCGAAGGCGTGCCCGTCGAGCAATGGCGCATCCTGAAAGTGCTGTCGGACGGCAACGGGCGGTCGATGGGCGAGCTCGCCGAGGCGGCCTTGCTCAACCATCCAACGCTCACCAAGACGATCGACCGCATGGTGGCCGATTCGCTGGTCTACCGGATCTCCGATCCCGGCGACCGCCGGAAGGTACTGATCTTCTGTTCCGACCGCGGCAAGGCGCTGACCCGGCGACTGGCCCGGCTGGCGGTCGGCCAAGAAGCGTTCATTGCCGAGAATTACGGTGGCAAGGCGGTGGCGCAGCTCAAGCGGATGCTCGAAACCCTGATCGATCGCGCCGGCTGACCAGCCGGCGGCTGGAACTCTGCCGGCGCAGGTTTTTTGCGCGGCCCGAGGGCTCAACATGGTCACTGGCCGGCCGCGAACGGCCCACCCATCTTGGGGCGGCTGCCGACTTTTCCCGTGCGCCCTAAAGTCCGGCAGCCGCGCCGGCGATGCTTCTACTAGTGTCGCCGGCGCATCCTAACGCCTCTTTTGCATGAGCGGCAAAATCGGCTTGGGCATAACTCCACCGCCGCAGCCGACAGGCGATTGCGCTCCCGTCGCGACCTCCTCCTTTTGTGATAGCGTGCCGCCGCCGTTCCGACCGCCGCGACAGACGAGGAGGCGCGATCTTGGCCAGCCGTACCGAAGTCCTTCTATGGACGGATTCTCCTGCTGCCTATCTCGACGCGGTGGCCGCCACGGGCCTCGCCGACCAGGTGAAGATCGAGGCCTTGCCACGCAAGGAGAAGCCCTCCACCTCTCAACTGGCGAAGACCGAGGCGCTGATGGCGGCCATCGTGCCGCCCGGCCTGCTTCCGGCAATGCCGAAGCTGCGCTGGGCGCAGTCGATGACGGCGGGTGTCGAGGGCTGGCTTGCCCTGCCCGATCTGCCCGCCGACCTCACCCTCACCTGCGCCCGCGGCACGCATCGCGAATCGATGCCGGAGAACATCCTTGGCGCACTGTTCCATGTCGCCAAGCCCTACGCCGCCGCGGTCGAGAACCAGAAGCGCGGGCAATGGGTCCACACCGTGGCGCAGCCGCTCGGCGGCAAGACGCTCGGCATCCTGGGCCTCGGTGCGGTCGGCCAGGAAGTCGCGCGTCTCGCCGACGCGCTCGGCATGCGGGTGATCGGCACGCGCCGGCGGCCGGCATCGATACCGCATGTCGCGGAGATGCTGCCGGCCGAGCGCACACCCGAAGTGCTGGCGCAGGCGGACTTCCTGTTGCTGCTGCTGCCCGCCACCTCGGACACGGACAACTTCATCAATGCCGAGCGGCTGGACCAGATGAAATCGACGGCGTGGCTGCTGAACTTCGGCCGCGGCCATCTCGTCAGGGACGACGATCTGATCGCGGCCGTGAAAGCGAAGAAGATCGCCGGCGCCGTGCTCGACGTCTTCCGGCAGGAACCGCTGCCGCTCGATCACCCGTTCTGGAAGACCGAGGGGATCATTGTGCTGCCGCATATTGGCGGGCCGCATCCGCAACGGGACCGGTTCGTCGCCCGATTGTTCGTCGACAATCTTGGACGATTCCTGCGCGGCGAGCCGCTGCGGGAAGTCGTCGACCGCAATGCGGGGTACTGAGATGCTGCGCCTTCCCTATCATGATCGCTATGCCTACTCCCCCATCGTCGATCGGCCGGACTATTCCTGGCCGGATGGCAAGCGGCTCGCGGTCTATCTCGGCCTCAACATCGAGCACTTCGCCTTCGGCGCCGGCGAAGGTCACCTGCTGACGGTCGCCGGCACACCGCCCGATCCACGCACCTTCGCCTGGCGCGACTATGGCAACCGGGTCGGAGTCTGGCGCTGCCTGGAGCTGTTCGACGAATTGAACCTGCCGGCGGCGCATCTCATCAATACGACGGTGTTCGACTATGCACCGAGGATCGTCGACGCCCTCAAGGCGCGCGGCGACGAGTTCATCGGCCATGGCCGCACCAACGCCGAGCGCCACGGACATATGTGGGAAGAGGACGAACGGCGGTTCCTGGAGGGAATCCGAGACGCGATCGAGAAGGCTTCCGGCAAGCGGCCGCGCGGCTGGATGGCGCCCTGGATGGCCTCGACCCGTCATACGCCCGACCTCTTGAAGGAGACCGGCTTCGATTTCCTGATGGACTGGCCGGCCGACGAC
>DATEID010000409.1:0-8272 GCA_035279245.1 Reyranella sp. | reverse complement strand
AGTCTGACAGGATGACCGACGCCGGCCGCCCGCCTGCTCCGCCTGACAGGCCCGGTTGCAGGACGTTCAGGCCCTCGAAGATCAAGACATCCGGCCGGCGCACCGACTGTCGCTGATCGGGCACGATGTCATAGGCGAGGTGCGAATAGACCGGCGCCGTCACTTCCGGCAAGCCGGCCTTGATGTCGGCCAGGAACTGGACCATGCGCTTGGTGTCGTAGCTCTCGGGGAAGCCCTTGCGCCGCATGAGCTGCCGCTCCTCGAGCTGGCGTAGCGGATAGAGGAAACCATCCGTCGTCACGAGATCGACGGCGGGATGCTCGGGCCAGCGCGCCATCAGCGCCTGCAGGATGCGGGCGAAAGTGCTCTTGCCCACGGCGACACTGCCGGCGACTGCGATGACATAGGTGCGGCCGACGATCGGTTGGCCGAGAAAAGTGTCCGTGACGCCATTCAGGTTGCGTGCTGCCCGCACATGCAGGTTGAGCAGGCGCGAGAGTGGCAGATACACCTCGGCAAGCTCCCCGAGCGAAACGCTCTCGTTGATGCCGCGCAGCGACGCGAGGTCGTCCTGAGTGAGCGTGAGTGGCGTGTTGGCGCGAAGCTTGGCCCATTCGCTTCGTGTGAAGGTCCGATACGCTCCGGCACGCATGCGCTGCTCCTCTTGGAAAGGCTGCCGCGTTCACGAGGAACCGCGCCCGATGCAATTCAGACTGGCGGCCGACGGTGGGAACCGCCACGATCCGCCGGCTTTCGGGGGAGATCTTATGCCTCAGCATGGACGGCGGCCCACAATCGCATCGCGGCACGGCATGGTGGCGGCCGCGCATCCTCTCGCGGCAGCGGCCGGCGCGCGCATTCTCGGCACTGGCGGCACCGCCTTCGACGCGGCCGTAGCGACCGCCGCCGCCTTGAATGTCGTCGAGCCGTACATGTCCGGTCTTGCCGGCCGCGGCGTCGCGACATGCTACATCGCCAGGGAACGCCGCGTGCGCTCGCTCGACTTCGTGGCGCCGATTCCTCTCGGCTTTCCCGTCGAACGCTTCAGCAGCCGCGATCAGCTCATGCGCGGCGCGCTGCCGGTCGGCGCACCGGGCAACCTCGCGGGATGGTGCGAGCTGGCCGAGAGCCATGGCCGCAAGAAGCTGCCCGAGCTCTTCGCGCCGGCGATCGCGCTCGCTCGCGACGGCTTCCAGCTCATCGAGTTCAATCTCGAAGAGTTCGGCAAGACGGCGCCGGAGCTTTCCGCTCACAAGGCTCTCTATCCGGAATGGTCGCGCGTCTACACCGCCGGTCGAGGTATGGTGGCACCTGGCTTCATCCTGCAGCAACCCGACCTTGCGCGCACGCTGGAGGCGTTGGCGGCCGAAGGTCCGGGCTTGCTCTATGGCGGTGCGCTCGGTCGCAAGATCGTCGAGTGGCTGTCGGAACTCGGCGGCTGCCTCACGATGGACGATCTTCTCAAGGTGAGGCCGCGCTGGGTCGATCCGGTCTCCGCCTCCTATCGCGGCCACGTCGTGAACGTACCGCCGCCGCCCTGCGAAGGCTTCCAGTATCTCCTCACCTTGCGCATCCTCGAAGGCTTCGATCTTGCCAGGATGGGCCGGGGCTCGACACAGCATCTCGACACGGTGTTGCGCGCCATTCGCCTGGCGGCCGGCGTGCGCATCGCCACCGGCGTGCCGAGCACGCAAAAGCTCGCCGAGATCCTGTCCGACAGCGCCGTCGAAGCGTTGCGCGCCCGCGTGCGCGACGGCCAGCCGATCGAAGGACCGACGGAGCAATGGACATCCGCGGCCGACAAGGTCGCGGCGCTCGAGGAAAGCCACACGACCTCGTTCTCGATTGCCGATAGCGAGGGCAATCTCGTTTGCGTGACGCAAAGCCTCGGCAGCGTGTTCGGCTCGGGGGTGGTCGTGCCCGGAACGGGCCTCTGCCTCAACAACTTCCTGTACTGGGCCGACGTCAACCCGAAGAGCCCGCACCGCGTGAAGCCGGGCGATGCGCTGCCGATGTGCATGGCGCCGTCGATCCTGACGCGGAACGACTCCCCCGTGCTCGCGCTCGGCACGCCAGGCAGCTACGGCATCCTGCAGACGCAGCCGCAGGCGCTGGTGCACTATCTCGATTTCGGCCTGCCGCTGCAGCAGGCCATCGAGGCGCCGCGGGCGCGCCTCACCGACGGCCGCGATGTGCTGATCGAATCGCGCGTCGAAGGCGACGTGCGCAACGCGCTGCGGGAGCACGGCCACGAGGTAAGCGACGGCCCGGACTGGACCATGAAGGTCGGCGGTATGCAGGCGGTCGCGGTCGATCCCGAAACCGGCGTCTTCACCGGCGGCTGCGATCCCCGTCGCGATGGCTACTGCGTGCCGCTGTAGTTCGATTGGCGCTACTTCCGCGGACGCGACGGCTCGGAAATCTCCGCCACCGCGGAACGACGCTCGCCAGCGCCGCCGCACGCGGCTCGGTCGCCACATCGCCCAGGGACACGATGCCCATCAGAGATTTGTCGCGGTCGAGAACCGCCAGGCGGCGGATCTGCAGTGTCTTCATGCGTTCCAGGACTTCGTCGGCCTCCTCGTCGCAGAAGGCATAGACAATGTCGTCCGTCATGCAGTCCCGTACCAGCGTATCGACCGGAGACAGACCGGCGGCGACCGCGCGCACGACGATGTCGCGATCGGTGATCGTTCCGACCAGCCGGTTGCCGTCGCATACGGGCAGCGAACCGACACCCAATGCCTCCATGGTCGACGCCGCCTGCTGTAGAGACGTGTCTGGCGCCGCCGTCTCGACCTCGCGAGTCATGATCTCCGAAACCTGCATGGAGAGGTAATGCAGGTCCAGGCGGTTGGTTGCGGCCGTCGGCAACGGGATGCCATGGCCGTCGTTGTCTCAGGATGAGCGACAGCCATTTGACCCGGCGCGGCATTTTGGGAACCGGCGTGGCGCTGACGGCGCTGCGGGGCACTGGCGCCCTTGCCAAAGAGCCCGCTGCCGGAGAATCGCCGCCGGTCGCCCCGGAGGGGACCATGATCGATGTCGGCTTGACGGTGAACGGCAGCTATCGCCAACTCGCGCTCGATCCTCGGGTCTCGCTCCTCGACGCGTTGCGCGACCACCTTGGCCTTACGGGAACGAAGAAGGGCTGCGATCACGGCCAGTGCGGCGCCTGCACGGTTCTGGTCGACGGCGTGCGGCGCAACTCCTGTCTCAATCTTGCGGTGGCCTGCAGCGATCGCGAGATCGTCACTATCGAGGGATTGGGCAGCGAGGAGGCGCTGCATCCGATGCAGGCCGCCTTCGTCGTGCATGACGGCTTCCAATGCGGCTACTGCACTCCCGGGCAGATATGCTCGGCCGTCGGCATGCTGTCCGAGATCGAGCGTGGCATGCCTTCTGCGGCAACCGCCGACTTGGCCGCCAGGGCGATGCCCGTTGCGGAAGCCGAAATCCGCGAACGCATGAGCGGAAATATCTGCCGCTGCGCCGCCTATCCCAACATCGTGGCCGCGATCCTCGATGCGGCCGGGAAGACGACAGGATGAAGGCCTTCACTTACGAACGGGTCGCCGATGCGGCCGCCGCGCTTCAGGCCGTCGCAAGGCCGGGCGCGAAATTCCTGGCCGGCGGCACCAATCTCCTCGACCTGATGAAGGTCGATGTCGAGATGCCATCGCACCTTGTCGATATCTCGCGCCTGCCGATGGCCCAGGTCGAGGAGATCGACGGCGGAGGATTGCGCATCGGCGCGACGGTGACGAACTCGGATCTCGCTGCCGACCGGCGCGTGCGCAAGCGCTATCCGATGCTCTCGCGGGCGCTGTTGAACGGCGCATCGGGTCAATTGCGCAATCAGGCGACCACCGCCGGCAATCTATTGCAGCGGACCCGCTGCTACTATTTCTATGACACGGCGAAGCCCTGCAACAAGCGCAGCCCGGGCAGCGGCTGCTCGGCACTGAACGGCTACAATCGGATCCACGCCGTCCTGGGTGCGAGCGACGCCTGTATCGCTGTGCACCCTTCGGACATGGCGGTGGCGATGGTCGCGCTCGACGCCGAAGTAGAAGTGCTGTCGGCCGACGGCAACGGCAGAAGCATTAAGCTTCGCGACTTCCATCGCCTGCCAGACACGACCCCGCAGGTCGAGACTGCGCTCGAGCCTGGGGAACTGATCACCGCCGTCCTCCTGCCGCCGGCCCCGGCTGGTGGTCAGGTCTATCGCAAGGTGCGCGACCGGGCATCGTACGACTTCGCCCTGGTATCGGTCGCGGCACTGGTCGATCTCGACGGCGACCGCATCAGCACGGCACGGCTCGCGCTCGGCGGCGTGGCCCACAAGCCGTGGCGCCCGGTCGACGCCGAGCAGCAGCTCGTCGGCAAGCCCGCGGTGGCAGAGGCCTACCAGGCTGCCGGCACGGCGGCGGTCGCGGGCGCGCGCGGCTACGGTCACAACGATTTCAAGATCGGGCTCGCCGCGCGCACCGTGGCGGCGGCACTTGAGGAAGCGGCGCAACAGGCGGGACCCCGGAAAGGCTGACCATGCCGGATTCGATCATCGGCCAACCCCTCGATCGGATCGATGGCCGCGCGAAAGTGACAGGCAAGGCGCGGTACGCGGCGGACGTGCCTGCAGGCGTGCCACCGGCGTACGGCGTCCTGGTCACGAGCACCGTCGGCCGTGGCGAGATCGCCAAGATCGAAGCCGGCGACGCCGAAACTGCCCCGGGCGTTCTGATGGTCATGAGCCACGAGAACGCTCCGCCCCAGGCGCCGTTCAAGTCGGGAGAGCTCGGCGGCCAACGTCACGCGCGGCCCAAGCCGCAGCTCGACGACGTCCGCGTACACTACTATGGAGAGCCGGTTGCGTTGGTCGTTGCCGAGACGTTCGAGCAGGCGACCGCGGCGGCGCGGCTGGTCCGCATATCCTGTCGCGCCGAAAGCGGCTCCTATGATCTCGCCGAGGGGCGGCGACTTGCCTACAGGCCGCAGCACATTGTCGCCGGCGAACCCGATTCCCGGATCGGCGATGTCGACAAGGCGTTCGCGAGCAGCCCGATCAAGCTCGATGCCACCTACACCACGCCCTACCAGAGCCACAACCCGATGGAGTTGGTGGCGAGCCTCGCCGAATGGTCCGACGACGGCAAGGTCACGATCCATTGCGCCACGCAGCTCGTGAACAGTGCCCATCACTCGATCGCCTCGACCCTCAAGCTGCCCCTGGAGAAGGTCGAGGTGGTGAGCGAGTACATCGGCGGCGGTTTCGGCGGAAAGCTGCCAATCTATGGCGACGCCATTCTAGCCGCGCTCGCGGCAAAGCAGCTTGGGCGGCCGGTCAAGATCGTGCTGACGCGCCAGCAGATGTTCTCCGTCACGACACACCGGGCCGCCACCATCCAGCGCGTGCGGCTTGCCGCTGACCAGGATGGCAAACTGAGCACGGTCGCGCATGAGGTCTGGACCCAGTCGGCGCGGATGGACGAGTTCGCCGAGGCGGCGGCGGCGAGTACGCGCGCCATGTATGCCGCACCCAATCGCCTCACCACGCACCGGATCGTCGCGCTCGATCTTCCCGTCTCGGATTCCATGCGCGCGCCCGGTGACGCCGTTGGCCAGCTCGCACTCGAGCAGGCGATGGATGAGCTGGCCGAAAAGCTCGGGCTGGACCCGGTGGAATTCAGGCTGCGCAACGAGCCGGACCAGGATCCCGAGAAGCACGTGCCCTTCTCGACCCGATCGCTGGTGCAGTGCTTGAAGCAAGGCGCCGAGAAGTTCGGCTGGAGCCGGCGCAACGCGACGCCCGGTCGGATGAAAGACGGAGCCTCGCTCATAGGCCTCGGCATGGCGGCGGCGATCCGTCCCAACTATCGGCAGGCGGCTCATGCGCGGGTGCGCATGGATGCGAACCGGCACGTAACGGCCGAACTGGACATGACGGATATCGGCACCGGCTCCTACACGATCCTGGCCCAAGTGGCCGCCGATACGCTTCAGGTCCCCGTCGATACCGTCGACGTCCATCTCGGACATAGCGACTATCCGCAGACGCCGGGATCGGGCGGATCGTTCGGCGCGGCGAGCAGCACGGCGGCCTTGCGTGAAGCCTGCCTCGCACTGAAGACAAAGCTCGACGCCGGACAAGGTCCCGGCAATCTGCAGGCGGAAGGCCGGTCGAAGCCCGGCGAGGAATACGAGAAGTTCTCGCAGTACAGCTACGGCGCCCATTTCGCCGAAGTGGCGGTCGACAGCACGACCGGCGAGGTCAGGCTGCGACACATGCTTGGGGTCTTCGATGCCGGTCGCATTCTCAATGCCAAGACCGCCCGGTCGCAGTTGATTGGCGGCATGCTGTGGGGCGTCGGCTCTGCTCTGCATGAGGACGCCGTCGTCGATATGCGCTCCGGAGCCTTCGTGAACCACGATCTCGCCGGCTACCACGTGCCGGTCCATGCCGACGTGCCGACAGCGGTCGAGGCGGTCATGCTGGCCGGCTTCGACGACAAGTCGAGTCCGCTGGGCTGCAAGGGCGTCGGTGAGCTCGGCATTTGCGGCGCGGGCGCGGCCATCGCCAACGCAGTCTACAATGCCTGCGGTGTGCGCGTGCGCGACTATCCGATCACGCCGGACAAGGTCCTGAACGGCATGATGCACCTGGAACTAGCGCGACAGCGTTGAGACGACTTTCGTTTGCGAGCGGACATGGGGCGCGAACTTGCCCCAACCGCGCATGGCAGCAAACTCGGCTGTCTCAACGGCTTGCGGCGACTCGAGCTCGTAAACCGTCGTGTAGAGCTTTCGCCTGACGCGGCTGCCCTGGCCCCGCTCGCTTTCCGTGAACTCTGCGGACACATACCGTCGTCCGGTCAGCACGCCGGGACAGGCCAGCGCGTCCGGAAGGTGCACCTCATCGTACCAGCGATTCCACTCAGCCGCGACTTCGGGATCGACTTCGGCGGTGACGATCAGGAGGCAGTTCGGCAAAGCGCCCATATCGTATCCCTCTCCTTTTGGCTGACACCGCAGTGTGCGAGCAAAGACTTATACAGCAGGTCGGTCGGACGAAGTTCGCTTTCTCTTGCACATCGCCGAGCGGCAGGCTGGAATGCGCGCCAACGAAGTTGCGTAAAAGGGGGAAACGAACATGCGCCGATTGGTTTGGCTGGCTGCGATTGCTTTCACGATATTGGGCGTTGCTGCCGCACAGGCGCAGGACACACCACGGCGCGGCGGCACCATCCGCATGACGGCTCCGTATGCCGCGAGCTTCGGCAGTCTCGATCCGCACGCGACCCCGCGCGCGCAGGATGACATCGTCGGCAAGGCGCTGCAACGCTCGCTCTATAGCTGGGACACCGCGAACAACAAGCCGGTGCTCGAGCTTGCCAAGTCGGTCAGCGCATCGCCGGACGGCCTTACCTATACCTACAAATTGCGCGATGACGCCTACTTCCACAACGGCCGCAAGATGACGGCCGACGACATCATCTGGTCCTACAACCGCATCATGGACGGCACCAAGGGCTTCCCCGGCGCACGCTATGTACGGATCATCAAAGGGGCCGTCGATGTCGAGAAAGGCCAGGCCAAGGAGATCTCGGGCCTGAAGAAGATCGACGACTTCACGCTCGAGATGACCCTCACCGAGCGCGTCGAACCTGGCTACTACTTCTTCGCCGGCACGACCGCGATCCTGCCCAGGGAAGAGGTCGAGAAGGGCAACTATGGCGCCCATCCGGTCGGCCTCGGCCCCTTCAAGTTCAAGGAGCACATTCCGGGCTCGCGTGTCGTCGCCGAGCGCTGGGACAAATTCTACAAGCCCGGCCAGCCCTACGCCGACAAGCTCGAAGTGCTGATCATGGCCGAGGCCGCCGCCCGCGACGTCGCCTTCCGCAACAAGGAGATCGACACCTCGATCCTGGGGCCGGCGCAGTATGTCGCCTACCGCGCGGATCCCGACCTCTCGAAGGGCATTCTCGAAGTGGCCGAGATGTTCACGCGCGCCATGCAGTTCAACCCGAGCTACAAGCCGTTTGCCGACAAGCGCGTGCGGCAGGCGATCAACTATGCGATCGACACCAACCTCATCATCAAACGGCTGGTGAAGGACAACGCCTACCGCGCCGTGAGCTGGCTGCCGCCCTCTTCCGCCGCCTTCGACAAGACGATGAAGCCGTATCCCTTCGACCCGGCCAAGGCCAAGAAGCTTTTGGCCGATGCAGGCTATCCCAACGGCTTCGAGTTCGAGCTGAGCACCAGCCAGAAC
>DATEID010000408.1:0-13393 GCA_035279245.1 Reyranella sp. | reverse complement strand
ACCGCCGGTGCAGGCAGCGCCGGCGCGGGAAGTGCGGGCGCCGGTGCGGGCAACGCCGGAACCGGTGCGGGCGGCGTCGGCAACGGCGGTACCGGAGTGAGCGCCGCGACAGGGGCAAATGCGGCGGCGGCAGCAACGGCGCCGTCCGGGCCGAACGCATCGATGGGACCAGCGTCACCTTCGGTGAGCGATCCCGCAGCCGACGCCGGGACGACTGCCGGAGATTCCGGCGCCGGCGGCGCCGCGGCAGGGTCGGGAACTGGCGGGGCCGGCGACCCAAGTGGCGCCGGCTATCCCTCGACCGCGGAGAGCGAATCGGGCGGTTCCTATTCGTTGCGTGGCGTCTATTTCCGGCGCGAGTGGTTCTCGAGCACGGCCGACTGCCTGACCGCAGCGTACGCGCGCCGTCTGCCGCTCGAAGTCTGTCGGTGATCGCCGCACCGCATCGCATCTCCCCGGTCGCATTTGCGACATCTGCGTTGATGCATGCCGCGCTTGCGGTCTGTTTGTTTACGGCCTTGCCACGAACGCCGATCCATGTGCGGCCGCAGCCGATCGAGGTCTCCGTCGAGGTTGCCGCCGCCCAGCCCGCGATGGCATCGCCGACATCGCGCGGCATGACGATGGCTATGGAGCTGCCGGCGCCTCCGCCGCTGCCGACCGAAGCACCGGCCGATCTCGCGCAACCGCCACCCGATCCCACCGCACCCGACATCGCCACGCGGACGGCAGCGCCGTTGGCGCCGCCGGCGCCACCCGGACCGCGTGCCCAGCAGGCTGCAACCGCGCGCGCCGTCCCGCCGCCACGCCCCGCGCTCGAACAAATGCTGCCATCGGTCGAGGCGCCGCCAGCACCCTCGGCGCGCGACTTCGCCGGCCGCGAGTCGCATGCCGCGCCGCCGCCGGTGAAGGAAAAGGCGGCGAGACCGCAAGCGCCCGTTCCCAAGGCGCACATGCCGCGCGCGCCGTCCGCCGCGGCCGGCCATGCCGCTCGTTCGACTGCCGCGTCGGCCGAAAGCGACGGCAGCCGGCGCCTGGCACGCGAGGACTATCTCTGGCAGATCATCCGCAAGCTTTCGCAGTACAAGGTCCGACCGGCCTCACGTGAGGCGAGCGAACAGGGCCTCGTCGTGTTGCGGCTCACGCTCGCCCGCGACGGTCGACTGATCGGTCTCGCGCTCGCGCGCTCGAGCGGTTTCCCCGATCTCGATCGCGGCGTGATGGAGACGACGCGGACCGCCTCGCCCTTCGCACCGCCGCCATCGGCAATTGCCGACGACCCGGTCACGCTCATCGTGCCGATCCGCTACGTCCACGACCGCTAGATCGCCTCTGTCATCCTGAGCGAAGCGAAGGATCTCATGGCGATTGCGACCGGTGTGCTTGTTGGAATGGCACGAGGTCCTTCGCTGCGCTCAGGACGACAAAAAGCGAACACAGTTTTGTCGCGTCGATGTCCCGCCAAAGGCTCGGGCCTCGGGCCACGATCTCCGCAGGCGCAAGGCGAAGAGGGAGAAGCGCAATGTCCTGCCTTCGCGACAAGGTCATCTGTGCGATCACGGCGGCCATGCTGGTCGTGGCTGCGGCCGTGCCGGCCGTCGCGGCGGACGACACCGCCGCCGGGGGCACCGCCGCCTGGGGAAAGGTCGGCGGCTGGCAGATCCGCGTCGACCGCAGCATCGGCGACGGCTGCTTCGCCCTGCAGGGATACAGCGACGGCAGCGTGCTGCGGCTGGGCTTCGACATGACCCGCAAGGCGATCTACCTGGTGGTCGGCAACGACAAGTGGCGCTCGATCGAGCTCGGCAAGCTCTACCGCATCGACTTCGTGTTCGACGGCACGACCCGCTACAGCGGCGATTTCCGCGGCGCGCGCCTGGGTGCCGGCGTGTTCCTGGTCGGCACGAGCCTGACCCTGGATTTCACCCGCGACTTCATGCAGCGCAATGCGGTCCGCATCTATTATCACGGCGCATTGATCAGCAGCCTGTCGCTGCGCAACACGTACGCCGCCGTCGGCGAGGTGATCCACTGCCAGCAGGAAATCGCCGCCAGCGGCTCGAGCGGCGGCCGGCGCATCGGCAGCGCCACTCCCTTCGCCGGCGACCCGGTGACCGCGGGCGATCCTTTCCGCTGAGCCACAGCGTCAGCGCAGGCCGGCCTCCGTTGGAACTGACGGATGGGAGCCGGGCGTTGTCATTCGGTCAGCAGTGCGAGGACCGATGACGAACGCCGACGTCCAGCCACCGGCGACCATCCTGGTCGTGGAAGACGAGATCCTGATCCGAGCCGCCGTGGCAGGCTACCTGCGTGATTGCGGCTATCACGTCCTGGAAGCGGGCGCGGTGGACGAGGCGCAGACGATCCTCGACTCGGACGAGCCGGTCGACATCCTGTTCGCCGATGTCGAACTCGGGGCCGGCGCCAGCGGCTTCGTTCTGGCGAGCTGGGCGCGGCAGAAATATCCGGCGGTGCGCGTTCTGCTGACCTCGGGCGTCGCGCGAATGGCCGAGAAGGCGGACGATCTTTGCGACGGTCCCTTTCTCGCCAAACCCTACTCGCACGAGCGACTGGCGCAGGAGATCAAGCGCCTGCTGGGTCGTGCGGACAAGGCGTGACGACCTCGCCTATTGCATTCGCCTCGCGTTGAGCAATGCCTCGATGTTCGCCGCGAGATCGACGTATGAATAGGGCTTGAGCATGAACGGACCGTCCGACAGCTGCTCGAGCCCGACCGCTCGCCGCACGCCCGAGACGAGCAGGATACGGACGTGGGGATGGTGCTGGCGGATCCAGCGCGCCAGCACGAAGCCGTCGATGTCACGGCCGAGATCGATATCGGAGAACACGATCTCGATCGCTTCGCCGGCGGCGAACAGCCGTCTCGCCTCCCGCGCCGACGCCGTCTCGAGCACGCGATAGCCACAGTCGCGCAGATAGTCCGCGGCGGCCATGCGGACCAGGGTCTCGTCCTCGACGACCAGCACCGTCGCCGGATACTTCTTCGAGGCCCGACGTTTCCGGGGCGACGCGGCCAACGTGCCGTCCTCCTCATCCCGTTCCAGCGCTGACGCTGCCGCCATCGCCTCCCCCGATTTGATGCAACACACATGCAACGTCGCAGCTCGGAGATCGTTGCGGAGCGCCAGTCGCTCCTCCTTCTTGCGGGAACCCTGCACGGCTGCCTCCGTTCCCATCGGGCACAACGGAGAGCGATATGAAGCCGGTCGTCCTGTCCTTGGTTCTCGTCACCCTGTTCGGCGTGCTGGGCGCCGGTTGCGTTTCCTATTCCAAGACGGAGCGGGAGGTGCCGGCCCCTGCCCCCGCTCCCGTCGTCCATCGCACGGTCTATCCCGACGGAAGCTACGTCGACCGTCCCGTCCAGCCCGCCCGATGAACTCGGTCGACGAGATCAGCTTTCGCGCTTGAGGATCGACCGCACGGCCTCGACGAGGTCGGC
Organism: Reyranella sp.; assembly: GCA_035279245.1. Taxonomy (GTDB): domain Bacteria; phylum Pseudomonadota; class Alphaproteobacteria; order Reyranellales; family Reyranellaceae; genus Reyranella. The sequence goes on along the minus strand of DATEID010000408.1, from coordinate 9,933 downwards.
GGCCCGATAGGGCTTGGCGAGCCAACCGGACGGATTGGCGGCCCGCGCGCGGGCGCGCGTGCCATCGTCGGTGTGAGCGGTCGCGAACAGACATCGCGCGCCGGCGCGCTGCAGGATCTCGATCGCGGCCGCGACGCCGTCCGAATCGCCGTGCAGACGAATGTCCATCACCACCAGGGCCGGCTTGTGCACCACCGCCATCTCGACCGCTTCGGACGCGCTGCGCGCGATGCCGACGACCTCGTAGCCGGCGTCCGCCAAGGCGCCTTCGGCGAGCGCACCCACGAAATATTCGTCCTCGACGATCAGGATCCGGGCCGGCGCCTTCGCCGCCTCCGTCCCCTGCGCCACCGGCTTGGCAAATCCCGGCGGACGGTCCTCGTCGGATCCAAAAAGAACAACGGCGAAATCAATGTCGTGACTGAGGGCGCCCCTCCGACCCATGGCCATCTGAATTTCCCCTTCTTCCTTCAAATTCGACCACACAGCAGACATCGCGATCGAAGGCCATCGTGAAGCTGCCGTGGAGCTGGCGGACGAGACCCCGCACCAGGCCGAGGCCCGACGCTTTTCGCCCTGCATTCTCAATTCCAAAAGGCTTTCCCGGGTTGCGCACGAGCAGATGGCAGTGCCCGTCGTGGCAATGGAATTGGACCTTGATCTCGCCGTGCGGATTCTGGTGAAGGCCATGCTTGATCGCGTTCGTCACCAGCTCGTTGACGATCAGGGCCAGGGGGAGCGCCTGGTCGGAGCGCACGGCGAAGTCGCCGATGTCGGTCGAGATCGAGACACTTGGCGGGGTGATCGCCCCGAGATGGCGGACCAGTGTTTCGACCAGGGCGCGAGCCGGCGCGTCGCCCAGCGTGTCGGAGCGGTAGAGCACGTCCTGGATGGCGCCGATCGCTGCGATGCGGCGCTCGGTGTCCTTCAGGATCGATCGCGCCTCCGGGCTCGGCGTCTCCGCCTGGGCGAGCGCCAGCATGCCGGCCAGCGTGGCGACGTTGTTCTTGATGCGATGATGCATCTCCCGCACGAGCAATTCGCGCTGACGCAGGGATTCCTCGAGCACGGCCTGCAGATGCCGCCGCTTGCGCACCTCGCGATTGAGCTGGTCCACCTCCTTGCTCAGGAAGGCGAAGCGCTGGTCGACCGCCGACAGGCAGCGGAGGAAAAGGCGCGCGGGTCCCTCCTCCGGCCGGTTGAGTCGATTGGCATGGACGCGGAAACGCACCGACCTGCCGTCGAGGCCGATCAGGCTGAGGCTGCCGATGCATCGGTCCCGGTTGCCGGCGCAGCGATGCAGGAACTGGCTGAACTTTTCCGGCTCCTGCATCGACGCCAGGATGCTGTTGCCGGCGACCAGCCTGGAATTGATGGCGCTGGCCCTCGTCGACGAGAACTCGATGGTGCCGTCCAGCTTCACGATGAAGGACGGCTCGGGCTGGGCATTCAGGATGGCGGCGAGATCAGCGGCTGTCGTCATCACGCCTGAAGTACTCCCGGATGTGCTCCTGCTGGCCGTCTGTCGGCTGCAGGTGCACGACGACGACACAGCCGGGATGTCCTTCGGCGATCGTTTGCTTCAGCTCGACGCCCGCATAGCCGAGATTTTGCGCCGCAATGTACCCGAACACGTTCGAGGTCATCATGCAGAGCGACGGCCTGTCCTTGACGTACTCGCCGAACGGACAGGCCCGGTTGCCCAGCACGATCTTGCTTTCCGTTTCCTCCAGCACGTAGAAGTCGCCCTGGATGCGCCGCTTCAGGCCGACCAGGACGGCCGAGACCTGCTCGCGGCTGAGCCTGTCGACCTTCAGGGCGCGCTTGTAGCTCCTGTCGATCTGCTCGCCGATGGCGCCGCCGACGACGCTCACATAGCCGGCCGTCTCCTCTATCCCCACGATCTCCTGCAGCGTGCCCGCCAGCTCGCGAAGGAGACTGCGCAGGAACACGTCGCGATCGAGCGGGACATCGATATCCGCTTCGTTCGACATCGGGACTTGCCCTCCAGGCTGGGATTTTCATCCTTCTCGTGATGCAGACGGGCGAAGCTGCACCCCGGCCCCCTTCCTGTGGCCGGCTACCGGCCAAGCTATTGGCTCGACCGGTGGGTCGTCAATCGACCTCGCTTCGCCCTGCAACTCGGTTCCGGCTTCAGGCGTTGGGGCTCGCGATGGCGCCCTTCGATTCCAGCGACCGGTTCGATCCTTTCCGCGACGAGCCGGTGTGGGACAGCACCGGCTGGTCCCCCGTGTTCGTCGCCGAGGCCGATCGCCTGCGGCTCGTCGGATTCACCCGCTTGCAGATCGCCGTCGCCTGCTTCGTCCTCGTGAGGCCGCATCCGGAAAGTCCGGCGACGATGGTGCGCGCCGGCGAGATGTGGCGACGCCCGCTGCGCCAGGACGATCGGCTGATCTGGACCTGGCACCTCGCCGGCCTCGCCGACCTGAGCCTCGTGCCCGATTTCCAGCCGATCCTTTAGCGCGCGGCCAGTTGCAAGAAGATCCTTTAGCGCCGCCAGTTGCAAGAAACGGTGTCATCCCGAGCGCAGCGAGGGATCTTTCGTCGAGGTCGCGAAAGATCCCTCGCTGCGCTCGGGATGACACGATAGCTGCGCCCGGCACAACAGAGCCGATCGCGATGGACAAGGCCGTCGTCGGTCTGGCAGCGTGGCCGAACCGGGTTTCATTTTCGACTGGGGGAGGCGGCCATGGGGCTGATGGATATCCTCAACGGCATGCAGAACGGCCCACGTGGCGGCGGCCGATCCGCCGGTGGCCAATCCGGCGGTGGCCAATCCGGCGGCGGCATGTCGCCTCTCACGATGGCCCTGCTCGCCCTGCTCGCCTACAAGGCGGTGAAGAGCTTCGGTGCAGGCTCGAAGCCGGCAACGGCCGGCGCTCCGACAAGTTCTGCTCCCACATCGGCAACTCCGACGCCGGTCCCTCCGACGACCACCGCTCCGACCGGAAGTCCCGGCGGCGGCCTGACGGCGGGACTCGACGATCTTCTGCGCGGCAGCGCCGGCGGCGCGGGATCGGCCGGGCTCGGCGGCGTGCTGGGAGGCTTGCTCGGCGGCATCCTCGGCGGCGGTGGCGGCGGCGCTGCTGCCGGTGGCGGCGGTCTCGGCGGGCTGCTCACCGGCGGGCTCGGCGACCTGCTCGATCAGTTCCATGGCGCGGGCAAGAGCGACGTGGCCACGTCCTGGGTCGGCAGCGGGCAGAACAAGGCGATCTCGGCGGAAGACCTCGCACGGGTGCTGACGCCCGACCAGATCGACTTCCTGACCCGGCATTCGGGGTTGTCGCGCGAGGCGCTGCTGGCGGGCCTCAGCGAGCAGTTGCCCGGCCTCGTCGATCAGCTCACGCCGGCCGGCCGCATGCCGACCGCCGACGAGATGAATCGCGCCGTCTGAAGGAGCCTGCCATGGGTGGTTTTCTCTGGATCGTGCTGATCGGTTTCGTCGCCGGCATCATCGCCCGCCTCGTGTCGTCGGCGCCGAACAAGCCGACCGGCTTCATCCTCACCACGGTGCTGGGCATCGTCGGCGCCTTCCTCGCGACCTTCGTGGGCCAGGCCGTCGGCTGGTACGCCCCCGATCAGGGCGCGGGCTTCATCGCCGCCACCCTGGGCGCGATCGTCGTCCTCTTCATCTGGGGCCGCATCGCCGCCGCGCGGGCGCGGTAGAGCTCGTCCTGCCTCCAGCGGATGAGCGCAACTGGAGTTGCGCCTGCCCTGAGCGAAGCCGAAGGGCGCTCCGATGAGCGCGCTCGAGGGAGCGCGCCACTCCAGTGGCGCGATCTTCCTCGATTTCAGGGCGCCTGCCCGGACAGCCGGTCGAAATCCTCGAGCACGGCCTCGATCAGGTGCAGGGTGCGGGCATCGCCGCGCACGGCCGAAGCGGCAAGGAGGCCGAGCAGGTAGCGCGCCTTGTCCGCGGCCTGGGGCCAGTTCTCCGCCGGCCGGGCGAGCAACTGACGCTCGACCTCCTCCTGTCCGCGGCGCAACGCCGCCTGGTTGGCTTCCACCTCCGAGACAAGGCGGCGCAGCTCCGTCGCATGCTGCGCCGACATTCCCCTGTGCAGGTCGAGATCGATCGTCTTGTCGGTCATCGTCGCTCCTCGGGCGCCATGCATGCGTCGCGCTTCGCCGGACAATGTCCAGCACATTCGGCGGCGCCTGCGAAGAAATAGACCTGGCGGCACCCCTGACAATCGCAAGGACCCGCACCACCTGTTGTCGGCGTCGTTTGAACGATGATCGTTCGAGGGCGGCAAATCCCGACAACCGGAGACAACATGACAAACGCCCCGACAGCAGGCAACCGCCCGCTCGCAGACGACACCGACAGGCAGGACGCCCTGAACCAGATCGGCGCCAAGTGGAGGAGGTTCTCGAAACAGGAGCTTTCCGCCCTGACGTCCAACGACGACCTCATCGATCGGATCGTCGCCAAGTACGGCCTCGAGAACGACGCTGCCCAGAGCGAGGTCAATGCCCTGATGGACGGGCGCAGCCTCTGACGAAAAGGGCTGGTTGCAAGAAGCGGTGTCATCCCGAGCGAAGCGTCAGGACCACTCGTGCTTTCTTCCTGAAAGGACCTCCTCATGAACACCGAACGGGCTCCTGCCCGCTCGGGTGCCGAGGTGCGACGAGCGGCAGCCGCCTTCGCACAGCCGATCGCCGAACAAGGCGCGTTGCAGCTCCTGACTTCCTTCGGTCCGTTCATCACCGCATGCGTGGCGATGTATCTCGTCTTCCCGATCTCCTATCCGCTGACCCTTGCCCTCGCCGTGCCGACCGGAACCCTTCTGGTCCGCATCTTCATCATCCAGCACGACTGTGGCCACGGCTCGTTCTTCGCCTCGCGTCGGGCCAATGCGCTGGTCGGCCGCGTGTGCAGCCTGATCACGCTGACGCCGTTCGCCAACTGGGGACGCCAGCACGCCCTGCATCACGCCGACTGGAACAACCTCGACCGCAAGGGCGGCGGGGCCGACATCTATTCGTCGTGTTTGACGGTGCGCGCCTACTCGGCGCTGTCGCGCCGGCAACGCCTGCTCTACCGCCTGCCGCGCCATCCGCTGGTCGCCAACCTGCTGCTGCCACCGCTGGTCTTCGTGCTGCTCTATCGCCTGCCGTTCGATACGCCGCGCGGCTGGCGCCGCGAACGCCGGTCGGTACATGTCACCAACCTGGCGCTGGTCGCGACCTTCGGCTTGCTGGTCTTCCTGTTCGGCTGGCAGACCGTGCTGCTCATCCACCTACCCGTCATGGTGGTGGCCTCAATCGCCGGCGTGTGGCTGTTCTCGGTGCAGCACCGCTTCGAGACGGCGCGCTGGACAGCCAAGGGCGACTGGAGCTTCGCAGACGCTGCATTGCAGGGCTCGTCCTGGTTCGGTCTTCCGCCCTTCCTGCATTGGCTGACCGGCAATATCGGCTTCCACCACGTTCATCACCTCAATCCGCAGGTGCCGAGCTATCGGCTTCGCGCGGCGCACGAGGCCATCCATGCGCTGCTGCCGGTGAAATCCCTCAGCCTGCTCGGCGGACTGCGCGCGCCGTGGCTGACCCTGTGGGACGAGGCGGCCGGCCGGTTGGTGCGCTTCCGCGACGTGGTGGCGGCATAGCGGCAGCGGCCCGCTTTTCGAGCGCTCGGTTGCGAATGTCGTATGAAGCAGCCGGTCGGATGTGATATGAGTCCACCGATCGATTCGCCCGCGCCGGCGTTGATCGAAAGGACAACGACCGGCTGGCCATTCGGCCGTCGTTCCGGGCCCGCTGCCGCTACTACCGAACCACGCTCACCCATGCGCGACCGGATCCCCGGGCGCGACTGGTTTGTACTTCCGTTCCCTCCGTATCGTCGATGGGCGGCCGCGCGATCGCGCGTACGCCGGCTCGTTGGCCGCTCCCCGGCCCTGAAAGGATTTGCCATGCGATTGCCAATGAATGCCAAGCCCACGGTGTGGGGTTTCGTCGCCGGCGCCGCCGCCGCGATGATCGTCGGCTTCGGCTGGGGCGGTTGGGTGACCGGCGACACCGCCCGGAAGGACGCCGTGGTGGCGGCGCTGGCACCGATTTGCGCCCAGCGCTTCCGCAGCCAGGACGATGCTTCGGCGAGGATCGCCGAGCTTGCGAGGGCAAGCTCCTGGGAGCGCGGCACCGTCGTCGAAAAGAGCGGCTTTGCTCTCATGCCCGGCAGCAAGACCGCCGACGTCGATGTCGCGCGTGCCTGCGCCGATATCCTGGCGGCTCCGCCGGTTCCCAAAACCTGAGTTGGGGCGCGGCCGACGTGCGGGCCGCGCATCGACGACCAATCCCGGCGAGATGAGTTTGGCTCTTACTATTCTTCTTCGCCCGCCCCATATCGCCGGCAGGCGTGAGACGAGATTCACAAGGCGGTGCCTTGCCGCGTCCTGACGTGACAAGCGCGCCATCCCAGGAAGGACTTTCATGACAATCGATCCGAAGCAGCCGGCCCCTAGGCCGGCAAACATCGCACGCCCGGCCGTTACCGTGCTCGAGGTCAAGCACCGTGACGACATTTGGGAGATCATCCGGGACGGCCAGTTCCATGGCCACTACGACGACGACCAGCCGGCATTCGACGCCGCAGAAGCGATTGCGGTCGCCGTCGTCGCGAGCGGCGGCTCGGCAGATCTCGTATGGACCGACGGACGGCCGAAATCGGGCGTGTCCGATCGGGCGAAGATCCTGCGGATCATCGAATTCAGGCCCGGATCGACGACGATCGTGCGTCAACAACTGCGAGATGCCCAAGACTTGCGAGGTGCATCGTGAAGAATTTCAAGAGCTGGCTGGTGCCGCCCATCCTGTTCCCGGCGTTGCTGATCGTGATCTTCGTCGCCTACGCGTTCCTGCGAACGCCAACATAGGACATAACAATGGAATCCTTGACCCAAAGACGGTCCCGCCTGCGCGGCGAGCTACAGGACGCCTACCGCGACTGGCTGGGCGCGAGCCGCGGAGCGGGCGAGTTCGACAGCGTCGAAACCCCGCAGGTCGATATCTCCGGATGCCCGGACTCCAGCAAGGTCGAATGGTTCGCCTACCAGGCGGCGAAGCTCCGCCTCGTGCAAGCCTATGCCGACGGGCCGGACGGCGCGGACGCAACCGCTCCATGAGCGATCGCACCGCATTGCACGTCCGTCTCGTCGCCGCCGAAGCGCATGCAGCCGAGGGCCATCGCAAGATCGAGCGGCAGCTCCATATGATCGCGGACCTGAAACGCGACGGCCGCGACACCTTGCAGGCGAAGCAACTGCTCGCCTCCCTCGAGAAGGTCCAGGCGGGTCATCTGGACAGGCTGGCGACGATTGCCGAGCGACTAGAGAAGCTGCCTTGAAGACGAGTCGCGGCGAAAGCGGCGGCCAATACGGCCACGTCCTTGTGCAGTCTGGCACGGGCGCGCACACTCGGCGCCGGCGCATGACGGGGTGCCGTTCCGATCGGGGAAGAGCAAGCTCAGGGAGATTGCCGTCGGCAGGTCGGGAGTACGGTACATGAGCGACAACGTCATCAGCCTGGACGAGCGTCGTCGCGGCAAGCCCTGTATCGTCGACCGGATCGTGGCGCCCTCTGCCGAGGAGATCGCGGCAAAGGCCGCCGTCGCGGCGCAGACCGCAGTCGATCAGGAGGAACGGGGTCGACTGCACATGGTCTTGGTCAATGCGACCACGCAGGTTCTGGATCCTCGACCGCTTTCCACGGAAAACCGCCTGGAAATTGCCCGCGGCCTCGTGCGCGCCATCCTGGGACCCGCTTGGCGGGTCACGCGTCGGTGACTACCGACCTGACTCCATTCGTGGCGGCACAACCGGGATGTGATCCGGCCTGGGACCGGTCCGGCTGACGGTCGGCATGATGGCGGAAGCCGCCCGGCGTGCCGTCGCGAGCAGCCGTTGCAGTGTCAGCTCCTTGCGGACGCGTCGTTCGATGTCGAGGATAAGGTCCGGGCGCACGAAGATCCTTGGTGTTGAGGGTCAGCCGCGACCCGGCCGCGACACAGCCTGAAGCAGCGGCGAGACAAATCGTCGAGAAAGCAGAGTTGTGCCGTGCGTGTACGAAACGACACCACGCTTAGATGGGGACGCCGGTCGGCTTCCACAAGCGCTATTGGCACACTGCGGAATAATTGCGGCTATCGGGGTCGCGCCGGGTCGATCCAGTCGATCGTCTCGACCGTTCCCCAGACAGTGGCCACCGTGATCGCCAGCGAAACGAGTGCGGCGATCATCGCGGCGAGGAAGGCGATCCCGTCCTCCTCCAGATAGGCCAGCGCCAAAAGCATGGTGGCGAGGGCCGGCAGGATATGCCCGAACGGCACGGGCAGGATCATCGTCGATCCCAGGAGCAGCATCACGACGCCCGTCAGCCGTCTCGCCGTCTCGAAGGGCAGTGGCCAGCGCGGCCGGATCAGGCGTTCGATCCAGGCGAGCCGCGGCGTGACGATGCCAATGATGCGCGCCAGGCTCTCGACCCCGACCATCCTGCGCGCGATCAGGCGGGGCAGCGCGGCCACATCGTGTCCGAGGACCATCTGGACGGCCGGCCACGCAAGGAGCACGCCGACAATCGTCGAGGCGCCGGGCAACAACGCGATCACCGCCATCACGAAGAAAGTCAGACCGAAAGAGCGCTGGCCGAGCTGCTGCATGAGCCAGCCGATCGACACCTCGGAGTCTTCCGCCCGATCGAGCATTCTCGATAGCTGGACCGAGGCCGGGACATGCGGCGGAGTTTCCATGCGATGCTCCCCCGGCGGCTCGTCTAGGAGTCGCCGCGAGCGCGCGGGCGCCTGCCGCCTTGCCTGGCGGACTCGGCCGGTCTCGCGCGAATCCGCACCGACCGTCCTTCCGACTGATCGATCTCGAAGGCGCCGGTATCGCGGACCAGGTCGCTCAGCTTGCGGTAGCCGAAGGTGCGCGGATCGAAGTCCGACGTGATGTTGGCCAAGCGCTGCCCCACGACGCCGAGCCCGACCCACCCGTCTTCCGTCTCGATCTGCTCCATCGCCCGCATGAGCAGCGGAACGGCATCGCCGGCAGGCTGAAGCGGCCGCCGCGTCACCTCGTCCTGCTCCTTCGCCGGCGCCGTCGATTCCGGCAGGAGATTCTCGGTGTAGATGAAGCGGCGACAGGCTTGACGGAAGCTCTCCGGCGTCTTCTGCGCGCCGAAGCCATATACATCGGCACCCTCCTCGCGCAGACGCGAGGCGAGCCGCGTGAAGTCGCTGTCCGAGGAAACCAGGCAGAAGCCGTCGAAGCGGCGGCTGTGCAGGAGATCCATGGCGTCGATGACGAGGGCGATGTCGGACGCGTTCTTGCCGGAGGTGTAGGCGAACTGCTGGTAGGGATCGATGGCGTATTTCTGCAGGATGTCGGCCCACGATTTCAGCCGCGGGCTCGAGAAGTCGCCATAGATGCGGCGCACGCTCGCCTCGCCGAACCGGGCGATCTCCTCGAACAGGCCGGCAACGATCCGGGGCGAGGTGTTGTCCGCATCGATCAGGACGGCGAAGCGGCGGGGGCGAGTGTCGTCGGCCATGGGGTCCTTCGAACAGGATGCCGCACTGTGCGCCCGCCCGTCGCGATGTGAAAGGTCCCTCGCGGCGCTCGGGCCGCGTTCGCCCTACAGATCGACCTTGTCGACGCCCCAGGTGATGCCGGCGATGTCGGGCAGCTCGCGGCCGTCGTCCTTGCCGATCTCGCTCTTGATCAGCGCCTCGAGCTTGCCGTTCATGGTCGCGAGGAGATCGCCGTTCCTCGTGCGGTCGGTCGCGAGGTTGATCATCTCGCCCGGATCGTTGTCGAGGTCGTAGAGCTCGACGTCGTTCCATTTGAACAGCTCGTCGAGCGTCGTCGGGCTGTTGTGATCGAGCGGCGAGAAATAGCGCGTGAAGCGGTACCG
>DATEID010000407.1:0-6246 GCA_035279245.1 Reyranella sp. | reverse complement strand
TGTTCGCGCTCGAGGACCTTGGGATCGACCTTGCCGTTGGGCGCTACAAGGCCGCGCACCGCTTTGCGCGCGGCAACCTCGTAGGCCTCGGCGTCGCGCTCCGCTTCCGAGGCGAGGCCGAGCAGATTGGCCAGCAGCATCAGTCGTCCAGCGCGTCTTCGAGGGTGCGCAGGCCCGGCCGCTTGGCCGAGACCAGCACGGCCATGTTCCCGGGCTTGTGCTGGTTCTTCCACATCTTGGTGTGCGCCTTGGGGATGTCGGCCCAGTCGAACACCTCGCTCATGCAGGGATCGATGCGGCGCTCGATCACCAGCTGGTTGGCCTGGCTGGCCTGCAGCAGGTTGGCGAAGTGGCTGCCCTGGATGCGCTTCTGGCGCATCCACACGAAGCGGGCATCCATGGTGAGGTTGTAGCCGGTGGTGCCGGCGCAGAAGACCACCATGCCGCCGCGCTTGACGATGAAGCACGACACCGGGAAGGTCTGCTCGCCGGGATGCTCGAACACGAAGTCGACGTCGTTGCCCTTGCCGGTGTGCTCCCAGATCGCCGCGCCGAACTTGCGGCACTTCTTCATGTACTCGGCATAGCCCTTCTGGTCGTCGACGTCGGGAAGCTGGCCCCAGCAGTCGAAGTCGTTGCGGTTGATCACGCCCTTGGCGCCGAGCGACATCACGAAGTCGGTCTTGGCCGGATCGGAGATCACGCCGATCGCGTTGGCGCCCGCCGTGGCGATGAGCTGCACCGCCATCGAGCCGATGCCGCCCGCCGCGCCCCACACCAGCACGTTGTGGCCGGGCCGCAGGATGTGCGGACGGTGGCCGAACAGCATGCGATAGGCGGTGGCTAGGGTCAGCGTGTAGCAGGCGCTCTCCTCCCAGCTGAGATGCTGCGGCCGCTTCATGAGCTGGCGCGCCTGTACCTTGCAGAACTGGGCGAAGGAGCCGTCCGGCGTCTCGTAGCCCCAGATGCGCTGGCTGGTCGAGAACATCGGATCGCCGCCGTTGCACTCCTCGTCGTCGCCGTCGTCCTGGTTGCAGTGGATCACGACCTCGTCGCCCACCTTCCAGCGCTTCACCTTGGCGCCGACCGCCCAGACGATGCCCGAGGCGTCGGAGCCGGCGATATGGAAGGCCTGCTTGTGCACGTCGAACGGCGAGATCGGCAGGCCGAGCCCGGCCCACACGCCGTTGTAGTTGACGCCGGCGGCCATCACGAGGACCAGAACCTCGTCCTCGCCGATCGTATGGGTCGGCACGACCTCGAGCTGCATGGACTGCTCGGGCGGGCCGTGGCGCTCGCGCCGGATCACCCAGGCGTACATGTTCTTCGGCACATGGCCGAGCGGCGGGATCTCGCCGATCTCGTAAAGATCCTTCTTCGGCTGGTTGGCCGTCGGATGCGGCCGCGGGGCGAAAGCAACAACGGTCATGGCAAAGGCCTCCTTATCGGGACGGCAAGGTTATTGTTGCGAATGCGAGATTGCAATGCACAAAACACGAATCAGGATGCCTGCCTAATCGAGAACACAATAAAATTACCCGCCGGATGCCGCGTCCAGACCCTCCCCGTTCGAGGATTGCTTCGACAAATCAGATTGTTATTGTCCGCCGCATCACAGTTGGGGGGTACAGTCGATGACCATCGGTCCAATCAAGGCAGCTCTGGGCGCAACTCTCGTCGGGGCCACGCTGGCGTTCGCCGCCGTCCTGCCTGCTGCGGCGCAGGGCAGCAATTTGGAAGCCGTGCCACGCGCCGGTGTGTCGTTCGCAAACACCGTGACCACCGCGGCCACGATCAAGTCGATCGACCCGGCCAGCCGCGCCGTCACCTTCACGACGGCCGGCGGTGAAACGATCAATGCGGCGGTGGCGGATTCGGCCGGCAAGCTGGACCGCTTCCCCGTCGGCACGTCCGTCGACGTGACCTACAACGAGATCGTCAACGTCCTGAACCTGCGCCAGAAGGGGCCGGGCTCGCGATTGGCGCGGCAGGATGCGAGCAAGGACGCCGCCGCCGATGCGGCCGCCGGCCGTTTCACCATGACGGTGATCGGCGTCGATCTTGCCGCCAACAAGGTCTCGCTGGTCGACGCCGCCGGCGGCGAAATCCACACCTATGCCGCAACCGAGGTCGCGACCCAGAACATGCTGAAGAAGATCAAGGTCGGCGACACGGTGATCGGCCTGCGCACCCCGCTGATGGTGACGGCGATTACGCCGGCCAGGTAGAGCGTCGATAGGCCCGGGCCCGCTACCGGATCTGGATGTCCTCCCAGAAGCCGATCCAGTGATCGACCGGCTTCATGCGGGCCTGCGGCGCCTCGTAGGACCAGGCGGCGCGCCTGCTTGCCTTGGCGCCGTCGACGACGTCGTAGAACTGCACGCCGTGCGGACATTTGAGGTCGTTCGCGGTCTTCGGCGTCGCTTGCAGGAGATCCATGCGCACTTCGTCGCGCGGGAAATAGATATAGCCGTCGATTTCCCGTGTGCGGTCGCTGTTGGCGATTTCCTTGCCGTGCCAGGTCGCAGTGGTCATCGGTCGAATCCTCCGAATTGCGGGACGGCGCCCACTTCCCGCAATTAAGGAATGCCCGGCCGGCGCTTTCAACTATCCGATGGCGGAAACAGCAGAAAAATCCGCCGGGACCGCCCTCATGCCGTCCTGGCGAGGAGGCCCTCGAGCTTGTCGAAGGAGCCCATCCAGCCGTTCCTGTGGGCGTCGAAGCTCGGCGTATCGACGAACGGACCATGGATCAGCGTGAGCTCGGTCTTGTCGCCGAGCGCACGCAGCTCGATGCGCACCGTCGTCTCGTGGCCGCGCGGCTTGTGGTAGTCGCCGTCGGCATGATGCGCCCAGGTGAAGACCAGGCGCGCGGGCTTCTCGATCTCGACGTATTTGCCCGACGAGGCGAAGATCCGGCCGGTTTCCTGCCGGCCCTTGATGCGCCAGGTGCCGCCTGGCCTCACGTCGATCACGCACTCGTCGATGGCAACGCCCGGCGGGCACATCCACTGCACGAACTTCTCCTGCTCCGCCCAGGCCGCGAACACGCGCTCGCGCGGCGCGTTGAAGATGCGCACGAGGCGCAGCATGTTGCCGTCGCTCGCCGTATCCATGGCTTGCTCCTCTCGTCGGTGGCGGTCAGTACTGATCGTGCCGGCGAACCCAGGCCATGGAGAACGGAAGGCCCTCCTCGTCCCGGCCCTTCGACGTCATGTCGAGCAGGTGGTAGGCGCCGTTCAGCATGTCGAGGCCGCGCGCATAGACCGAATAGGTATGGTAGATCGCGCCATCCTCGCCGCGGCGGAAGACGCTGAGGCCCGGCGCTTCCTCGCCGTAGGGCTTGATCGTGCCGTGGTTGTACTTCAGGCCGGTCTCGCCGGGCTCGAACGACACGCGGTAGTCGAAGTTGAAGTCGCTGCCGAGCGAAGACACCCAGCGCAGCGTCCAGCCCATCCGCTTTCTGTAGGCTTCGAGCCTGGCGACGGGCGCGCGCGAGACGAGAGCGAACGACGTGTCGCGATGCGCGAGATGCGTGTCGATGCCGTTGAAGTTGTCGCTCCAGAACGAGCAGCTCGGGCAGCCCTCGTTCCAGTCCGGCCCGAACATGAAATGCTGCACGATGAGCTGGCCACGGCCGGCGAACAGATCGGCGAGCGTCACGCGCCCCTCGGGCGCCTCGAAGACGTAGTCTTTCTCGACGCGTTCCCACGGCAGCTCTCGCCGTTCCCGCGCGAGCTCGTCGCGCAGGCGCGTGAGTGCCTTCTCCTTCACGAGATGCGCCTTGTGCGCCTTCAGCCAGTCTTCGTGCGAGACGATGTGCGGTGTCATCTTGTCCCTCCGGTTGACACGAGATCGGATCAGGAACGACGCCGGCCCTTGCGCTTCTCCTTCTTCTCCAGCTTCGGCGCCGTGCGCGTGAGAAACGCGTCCAGCCGGTCGAACTGCGTCTCCCAGAAGCGGCGATAGATCTCGATCCAGTCGGCGGCGGCGCGCAGGCCCCCGCCGCGCAGGCTGCAGTGCCGCCACTGCGCCTCGGCATGCCGCTCGATCAGGCCGGCGTCGGTCAGCACGCGCAGATGACGCGAAACCGCGGGCAGCGACATGTCGAACGGCTCGGCGAGTTCGCCCACCGTGGCCGCTCCGGTCGCAAGCCGCGCCAGGATCGCCCGACGGGTCGGATCGGCCAAGGCGGAGAAGGTTTGTGAAAGTGTGTCCATATTTAACGGATAGGTTAAATACAGATCCCGGCGTGGTCAAGCCGTTCCACCGGAGTCGCGATTTCGTGAAAACAGGAAGATGCGCCACTGGAGTTGCTCACCGGCGTTGCCGACCGTTGGCGATGAAACGGATACGTCACGGTAAGGCTGTGTCATCCCGAGCGCAGCGAGGGATCTTTGGCCGGCGCTGCTAAAGATCCCTCGCGGCGCTCGGGATGACACGGCAGTGGCGGCGCCCGATCTTGTTTCTTGTTGGTCGCGCGCTCCCCCGAGCGCTCATCGGAGCGCGCCACTCCAGTGGCGCTCATGCGGTGTCCGTTGGAAGCGCTAACCGCGCTTCCAGGTCGTGCCCTTGGGACCGTCCTCGAGGATGACGCCCTTGGCCTTGAGGGCGTCGCGGATGCGGTCGGACTCCTTGAAGTCCTTCGCCTTGCGCGCCGCCTGTCGCGCCGCGATGGCCGCCTCGATCTCGGCATCGCTCGGGCCCGAGACGCCGGCCGGCATCCAGCGGAACCAGGCCTCCGGATCCTGCTGCAGGAGGCCGAGCGCATAGCCGCCGGCGAGCAGCGCCGCCGGCTCCGCGAGCTGGTGCAGGGCACTGATCGCCAGCGGCGTGTTGAGATCGTCCGACAGCGCAGCCTCGACCGAAGCCGGCACGGCGTCCGCCGGACGCACCGCCTTGCCGCGCAGCAGCCCGTACCAGCGATCGAGCGCCGCCTTCGCCTGCTGCAGCCCCTCGTGCGTGAAGTCGAGCGGCTGACGGTAGTGCGCCGAAAGCAGCAGCAGGCGGATCACCTCGCCGGGATACTGGTCGAGCAGCTCGTGCACGGTGAAGAAGTTGCCGAGCGACTTGCTCATCTTCTCACCGGAGATGTTGAGGAAGCCGTTGTGCATCCAGTACTTCGCCATGATGGCGTGGCCGAAGGCGCTGCGGCTCTGCGCGATCTCGTTCTCGTGGTGCGGGAAGATGAGATCGAGGCCGCCGCCGTGGATGTCGAAGGTCTCGCCCAGCAGCGCGCTGCTCATCGCCGAGCATTCGATATGCCAGCCGGGACGGCCGCGGCCCCACGGGCTCGGCCAGCCCGCCTGGGCGTCGGTCGACGGCTTCCACAATACGAAGTCCGCGGCATCCTTCTTGTAGGGCGCCACCTCGACGCGCGCACCGGCGATCAGCTCGTCGCGCGGCTTGCGCGAAAGCCGCCCGTAGTCGGGCATGCTCGGCACGCTGAAGAGAACATGGCCATCGGCGGCATAGGCGTGGCCGCCGGCGATGAGGCGCTCGATCAGGGCGACCATCTGGCCGACATACTCGGTGGCGCGCGGCTCGATGTCGGGCTCGAGCGCACCCAGCCGCCGCATGTCGCTCCGATAGGCCTCGGCGGTGCGCCTGGTCAGCGCCTCGATCGGCTCGCCGCTTTCGGCGGCGCGGGCCATGATCTTGTCGTCGATGTCCGTGATGTTGCGCACATAAGTGACGCGGGGATAGCGCCGCTTCAGCAGGCGATAGAGGACGTCGAACGCGACGACCGGCCGCGCATTGCCGATATGGACATAGTCGTAGACCGTCGGGCCGCAGACATAGAGCCGCACATGCGCCGGATCGATCGGCACGAACGGTTCCTTCTCGCGCGACAGCGTGTTGTAGACGACAAGGGACATCGCCCTTCCTCCCGGATCACATGAAGACGAGTTCCGACGGCCCGCGACCGGGCCTCAGACCTCGATACATCGTGCGCCGAACGCGGCCGGGAGAAGAAACGACGACATGCCGCCTATATATGCGATGCGTTCGGACTGCGCAAAGGGCGTCCAACAGCAAAACCAACCTCACCCTGAGGAGGGCGCGAAGCGCCCGTCTCGAAGGGTGGAAACGAGCACTTTGTCTGTTGCCCATCCTTCGAGACGCGGCCTGCGGCCGCTCCTCAGGATGAGGTTATTACTTCAAGCCATCTCCCCCTTCAGGCGCGCCGCCGTCCTGGCGCGGCCGATCAGGGGCAGGAGCTTGGCCATCTCGGGCCCGGTCTCG
>DATEID010000406.1:0-5017 GCA_035279245.1 Reyranella sp. | reverse complement strand
CGCGCGGGCTTCGAGGCCGAGCTGGTGACCGCCGATGCCGCCAAATGGGTGCCGGACGAAGCATTCGACGCGATCCTGCTCGACGCCCCGTGCTCGGGCACCGGCACGCTGCGTCGCCATCCCGACATCGCCTGGCTCAAGGACCAGGAGGATGTCGGACGCCTGACGCTCACCCAGGACCGCCTGCTGCTGCATGCGCTCGACCTGCTGAAGCCCGGCGGCACGCTCGTCTACGCGGTGTGCTCCCTCCAGGAGGACGAAGGTCCTGCGCGGGTCGAGGCCCTGCTCGCCCGCACGCCGCGGCTGAAGCGCATACCGATCCAGCCGGACGAGCTGCCCGGCCTTGCCGAGGCGATCACAGCGAAGGGCGACGTTCGCACCCTGCCCTCGATGTGGCCCGACCGCGGCGGGCTGGACGGCTTCTACGTCGCGCGCCTGCGAGTCCCGGCCTAATGTCGATGTTCGGATACTTCTAGCGGTGTCATCCCGAGGCGAAGCCGAGGGATCTTTAAACTGGCGTCGACAAAGATCCCTCGCTGCGCTCGGGATGACACCAACAAAGTATTATCGAGCACCCTCAGTTTTCAGAAACACGAGCTAATCGACCGTCATGCCGGCTTCGCGAACGATCACGGCGTAACGCTTGCGCTCGGAGACGATGAAGTCCTCGAATTCCTGGGGCGTGCTGGCCACGACGTCGCCGCCCTGCTGGGCGATGACCGACTTGACGGCCTCGGTGTCGGCGGCTCGCTTGGCCTCGGCCGCGATCTTGTCGACCAGCTCGGACGGCATGCCTTTGGGCCCGACCAAACCGTACCAGGCGACCGACTCGTAACCCTTCACGCCTGCCTCGGCGACGGTGGGCAGTTCCGGGTAGTACCGGCTGCGCCGGGCCGAGCTCACCGCAAGCGCCCGCAGCTTGCCGGAGGTGATGAGATCCTTCGAGTTGGGCTGGGTGACCATCATGTCGACGTTGCCGGCCATCAGGTCGAGCTGTGCCGGGTTGCCGCCCTTGTAGGCGACGTGGGTCATCGTCAGGCCTGCCATCTTGGCGAACAGCGCGCCGGCCAGATGCTGCGACGAGCCGTTGCCGCCGGAGGCGTAGGTCAGCGGCGGCGAAGCCGATTTGGCGAGGGCGATGAATTCCGGCAAGGTCGCCGCCTTGACCTTGGGATTGACCATCACGAGCTGCGGAAAGGTCGCCATCAGGCTGATCGCCGTGAAGTCGTCCTCGCCGTCGTATGGCAGGTTCTTGTAGATCAGCGGGTTGGTGGCATGGCCCATCGCCACCATGGAGAGCGTGTAGCCGTCGCCCGCCGACTTGGCCACGATCTCGCCGGCGATGACGCCGTTGGCGCCCGGCCGGTTGTCGGCGACCACCGGCTGTCCCCAGACCTTCGACATATGCTGGCCGACGGCGCGGGCCAGTAGATCGGTCGTCCCGCCGGGCGCGAACGGGATCACCATGCGGATGGGCTTGTCGGGGAAAGTCCCCTGGGCGCGAGTCAGATGCGGCACCGCCAAAGCCGGCGCGGCGAGCGCGAAGGCGCCCGCTCCTTTCAGGAAGTCCTTGCGTCTCATTGCAGATAGTACCCCGATGGCGTTCCCTTGATCGTCGTCCGCTCCAGATGGCGGATCTCTCCTTCGGGATAGTCCCCGAGAGCGACGTGCATCGTGCAGCGATTGTCCCACATCACGATATCGTCCGCACGCCACTGATGACGATAGACGAATTGCGGCCGTGTCGCGTGCCTCACGAGATAGTCGATGAGCGGCCGGCTCTCCTCCTCGGTCATGCCGGCGAAACAGGAAACCTTCTCCCCGATATAAAGCGCCTTGCGGCCGGTCTCGGGATGGACGCGCACGACCGGCTGCGCGATCGGCGGGTTGAGCTTCTTCTGCTCGGCCGCGCGATCGGCCGAGAGGTCGACGATCTTACGGCTGCCGGTATGGATGCCGTGCAGGCCGTCGATCATCTTCTTCATGCCGTCCGACAGCGTGTCGTAGGCCATGTACATGTTGGTGAACATCGTGTCGCCGCCGACCGGGGGAATGGTGATCCCGCGCAGCAGCGAACCGAGCGACGGCACGAGGGTGAACGACATGTCCGAATGCCAAAGCTGGCCGGTGTACTTCGAGTCCGATGGCGCGCCGTTGGCCTTCGGGATGTTCGTGACCAGAAGCAGTTCCGGATAGTCGGGATGGCGGTCGCGCGGCAGGGAATCGTGCGTATCGAGCTCGCCGAAACGGCGGCTGAACGCGATGTGCTGCTCGCGCGTGATCTTCTGCTCGCGGAACAGCAGGATCCCGCGTTCCAGGAATGCGCGATGGATCTGATCGAACTCGGAATTGGAGAGAGGCTTGGCGAGGTCGACGCCCTGCACTTCCGCGCCGAGGGCGTAGGAGAGCGGCCGCAAGGAAATCGTCATGCGAAAGTCTTTCTACTGTTGGAATTCATTCTGCCAATCATTGCCGATTAGCAGCTTGCAAGAAAACGGCAACGGTTTCGTTTTGACAACGTAGCCATGGCGACCAATCCCGATTGACTTTACCGCCGTTATAATGCGAATCCGGCCGGCCAAATTTGCGAAATTGGGGAGAGACAACATGACCATCACCCGCCGGCGGCTGTTCGCCGCCACGGCCGCAGCGCCGCTTGCCGCGCCCTGGATCGGCGGCACCGCGCGCGCCGAAACGAAGAAGCTCAAGATTTCCCATCAGTTCCCTGGCGGCACGATCGACAGCGGCGATTTCCGCGACCAGCTTTGCCGCCGCTTCGCCGCCGAGCTCGAGAAGCGGACGAACGGCGCGTTGGCCGGCGAGGTCTATCCCAACTCCTCGCTGGTCAAGACCGTGTCGCAGTATTCCGCACTGCGTCGCGGCGCCCTGGACTTGTCCCTCTATCCTCTGAACTACGCCGGCGGCGAGGTGAGCGAGTACAACATCTGCTTCATGCCCGGCGTCATCAGCTCCTACGATCAGGGCTACGCCTGGAAGAAGGCCGAGATCGGCAAGAAGCTCACGGCCCTGATGGCGGAGAAGGGTGTGATCTGCGTCACCTGGCTGTGGCAGGCCGGCGGCAGCGCCAGCCGCAGCAAGCCGATCCAGGTGCCGGAGGACGTCAAGGGCCTGAAGGTGCGGGGCGGCAGCCGCGAAATGGACCAGATGCTGAAGGGCGCCGGTGCGTCGGTCGTCAGCATGCCGTCGAACGAGCTCTATGCCGCCATGCAAACCGGCACGATGGACGTGGCCATGACCTCGTCGACCAGCCTGATCTCGTTCCGCCTCGAGGAGATCGCCAAGGCGTTGACGACGGGCCGCAACAAGGGCTTCTTCTTCGTCTTCGAGCCGCTCCTGATGTCCAAGCAGGTCTTCGATTCCCTGCCCAAGGACCAGCAGACGGCGATCATGGAGATCGGACTCGAACTCGAGAAGTTCGCCATGGCCAGCGCCAAGGCCGACGACGAGGCGGTCGCCAAGGTTTACGAAAAAGCCGGCATCAAGGTCTACGACATCGATCAGGCGCAGGCCGACAAGTGGAAGGCCGTGGCGCGCGACACCTGCTGGAAGGAGTATGCCGGCAAATCGGCCAGCAACGCCGAGTTCCTGAAGCTTTCGCAGCAGGCCTCGTGAAGGCTCTTGCGCTGGTGAACAGGGTGGTCGTCTTTCTCTCGGCGATCGCCCTGATCGTCTCGTCCTGCGTGCTGACCTATTCGGTCGTGCTGCGCTACTTCTCGCCCGAGCCGACCGATTGGCAGGACGAATTCTCGGTCTTCCTGCTGATCGGCGTCTCGTTCGGCGCGGCCGCCTGGGTCCATTCGCAACGCGGCCATATCGGCATCGAGGCCTTGAAGGCCGTCCTGCCGCCCCGGCTCGAACGCTGGCGCCAGTTCATCGTCGATATCCTGAGCGGCCTGTTCTGCGCGTTCTTTGCCTGGAAATCTTGGACGCTCCTGCACGAGGCCTGGGTGGGCGGCTACACCAGCTCGTCCTCCTGGGCGCCGCCGCTCTGGATCCCCTATCTCGCCATGGCCGCCGGCACGACGCTGCTCACCCTGCAGATCTTCGTGCAGGCCTTCCACAAGCCATGAGCACCGTCGAGATCGGCCTGCTCTACGGCGGCGCCACGCTGTTCGTGATGTTCTCCGGCATGCCGATCGCCTTCGCGCTCGGCCTGGTGGCGACCGTGTTCATGATCTTCTTCATGCCGTCGGCCGCGCTCGATACGGTGACGCAGAACGTCTACGAGGAGATGTCCTCGATCACCCTGCTGTCGATTCCCCTCTTCATCCTCAAAGGGGCGGCGATCGGCCGCTCGCCGGCCGGACGCGATCTCTACTCGGCGCTGCACGTCTGGATGAACCGCATACCGGGCGGGCTGGGCATCGCCAACGTCTTCGCCTGCGCACTGTTCGCCGCCATGGCGGGCTCGAGCCCGGCCACTTGCTCGGCGATCGGCTCGGCCGGCATCCCCGAGATGCGCAAGCGCGGCTGTCCCGGCGGCTTCGCATCGGGCCTGATCGCCGCTGGCGGCACGCTCGGAATCCTGCTGCCACCCTCGATCACCATGATCCTGTACGCCGTCGCCTCGGAACAGTCGCTCGGCCGACTGTTTCTCGCCGGCATCGGCCCGGCCTTGCTGCTGGTCGCCTTCTTCTCCTTCTATGCGACCTGGCGTTACCGGCATGAGGCACACCGCGCCCGGCGCATGCACGAAAGCGACGGCGCGCCGTCGGTCCTGCTCGACAAGGAACGCTTCACGATCGGCCAGCGCCTCGCCGCCCTGCCGCGCGTGCTGCCGTTCGTGATCCTGCTGACCGGCGTCATGGTGGCGCTCTACGGCGGCTTCGCCACGCCGTCGGAGACGGCCGGCCTCGGCGCGGTGCTGGCGCTGGCGCTGATCGCGGCGATCTACAACACCTGGCGGCCCGCGCAGCTCGGGCCGATCATGGCCAACACGATCCGCGAATCGACCATGCTGATGCTGATCATCGGCATGTCGCTGCTCTATTCCTAC
>DATEID010000405.1:0-5133 GCA_035279245.1 Reyranella sp. | reverse complement strand
GCGAGCGTGAGCGCAATGGCGCGGCCGATATTTCTGCCGGCGCCCGTCACCAGCGCCACCCGGCCTTGCAGGGGAAGGGTCATGCGATCTCCCGTATGGAAGGCGGGACCCTAGCGGAGATCGGCTGTCAAAACCAAGCTGCTGCTCATACCGATGCGTGGCTGCCGTAGCGGCGCGCGAAGGCGCGGCTGAACTCGGCGCCGAGCAGGAAGATCTGCGCCGAGTAATAGATCCAGATCAGGAGAATGATCAGCGCACTGGCGGCGCCGTAGGACGAGGCGATATTGCTCTGTCCCACATAGAAGGCGATGGCGTACTTGCCGCCCTCGAAGAGGATGGTCGAAGCGAGGGCGCCGATGCCCACGTCGCGCCACGCGATGTCGGTGTCCGGCAGGATCTTGAACATCGCCGCAAAGAGGCTGGCAATCAGTAGAGCGGAAATCACGATATCCATCACCCCGAGCGCCAGCTCGGCGGTTGGAAACGCGGCGCGCAGGTAAACGGAGAGTCCCGCCAACGCTGCGCTGATGGCCAGTGAAACCATCAAGAGAAAACCTGCGGTCACCACCAGGCCAAGACTGACCAGCCTGGCCCGCACCAGGCGCGACAGCGTCGAGCGATCGGGCTTCGCCTTCCAGATCCGGTTCATCGCGGCCTGGACCTCGCCGAACACACCGGTCGTCGCGACGATCAGGACCACGATCCCCACGACCGAGGCGATCACTCCGTCGCGCGGCCGGGCGGCGCTTTCGATCATCGTCTGCAGCGCTTGCGCGGCGCCGCGCCCCATGAGACCGCTGAGCTGGGTGACGATCGCGCCTTCGGCGGCGTCGCGACCGAAGGCGAGACCGGCAATCGCGACGACGACCAGCAGCACCGGCGCGATCGAGAACAGGGTAAAATAGGCGATCGATGCACCGCGGCTCAGGGCATCGTCGGCGACGAAGCCCTCGATGGTGTCGCGCAACAGCAGCCAGATCGCCCTGACGATCTTCACGGCGCATCCGCGCCGGGCGGCAGCAGGAAAGGCAGCCCATCCATGGCGACTCAACACGCGATGTGCGGAGTCGTTGCAGAGACCGCCCTGTCGCTGGCCTCAGCTGGCGACGATATAGGCCTTGAGCGCCTCGGCCTCGACCTGCGTCTCCGTGAGGCGCGCCTTCACCACGTCACCGATCGAGACGAGGCCCAGCAGCTCGCCGTGGCGCATCACCGGCAGGTGGCGGAAGCGGCCCCGTGTCATGGTCGCCATCACCTGCTCGATCGTGTCGTCGGGATCGCAGGTCACGACCTCCCTCGTCATGACCTGGCGCGCCTCCATGTCGAGCGCCGCGCCGCCGTGCTCTGCCATCGCGCGCACGAGATCCCGCTCGGAGACGACGCCGATCACCTCGTTGTCCTGGAGCACCAGCACCGAACCGATGCGATGGGTGCTGAGCTGCCCGGCCACCTGGGCGACCGTCGCCTGTGGCCTGGCGCTGAAGACGAGACTGCCTTTCTCGGCAAGGATGTCGGAAACGAACATGGCATTCCCCTTTCCCCTCGGGTGACGGGCAACACGCGAACGCTATGGCGCCGAGAGAAGCGGCGGGTCATAAACGGCTCATGGAGGAATCCCGCTCAGCTCTGGTGCTCTTCTCGGGCGGCCAGGATTCTACGACCTGCCTTGCCTGGGCGCTAGAACGGTTTCAGCATGTCGAGACGGTCGCCTTCGACTATCGCCAGAGACATCGGATCGAGCTCGACCAGCGGCTTGCGGTGCTGGACGAGATCCGGCGCCGCTTCCCGGCATGGGTCGATCGGCTCGGCGAGGACCACCTGGTGGACATGGCCGTCCTCGGCCAGATCAGCGAGACCTCCCTCACCCGCGATGTCGCCTTTGCGATGGAAAAGACGGGCTTGCCCAACACCTTCGTGCCCGGCCGCAACCTGCTGTTCTTCACCTTTGCCGCCGCCATCGCGTGGCGGCGCAACATCCGCCACCTCGTCGGAGGCATGTGCGAGACCGACTATTCCGGCTATCCCGACTGCCGCGACAATACGGTGAAGGCATTGCAGGTCGCGCTCAATCTCGGCATGGACAAGAGCTTCGTCCTCCACACCCCCCTCATGTGGCTCGACAAGGCCGAGACGTGGGCAATGGCGCACCAGCTCGGCGGCGAGGCGCTGGTCGAGACCATCCTGGAGCATACGCATACCTGCTACCGCAGCGAGCGCGGGCCACGGCATGACTGGGGGTATGGCTGCGGCGAGTGCCCCGCCTGCAGCTTGCGCAAGCGCGGTTACGAAACTTGGGTGAAAAGGACAGCTTGATACGGCTTACATGCCGCTTGCCAGGGCCTCCGCCATTTCCCGGTGCGTCTTGACGCGGGCAAACTCGCTGCGCGCAAATCCCGATATGGTGCTGCTGGTGACGCTGCTGACGCTGCCGGACTGGCTGTTCGAGTTCGCCGCATATTGCTGCTCGGCATTGCGCAGCACGGCAACCTGCGCATTGGCGTAGGCAACGTCGAACTCATGCCCTTGCAGACCGTTCAGACGCTGGAGAATCGCCGCCGCTCTGGGGGCCGCATTGGGATCGGGCGCGTAGGAAACGCCTGCCTCGGAGCGCGCCTTGCGCAGGCGTTCGGCGGCATCGGTATAGTCGGCGATCATCCGGTTGGCGAAGCCCCGGACATTGCTGTTGGTCGACCTCGCCAGGGCCAGCCTGCCCGCGCCGATCTCGAAGTCGTTCACTTGCTGGGCATAGCCGACTAAGCGGGAATCCGGCAGGAGATCGGCCGCCAAGGTCCGCGTGGCCCCGACGGCCGGGAGGATGGCCAGCGTTGCCAACAACAGGGAACGGCGAGCGATCGGCAGCATGATGGTTCCTTCCGCGTTTGCTGCGGCGATAACGTCGGCCTCTCGGTACGGTTGCGTATCAAGCGGCAGTTCGACAGGCTTGCCATGTCGCGCCGGCGGTCGCTTAATCGAGCTGCCGCCCGTAGAGGCGACCTTTGGGGGAGAGTCCGTTGATCAAATCGATTTTGGCCGTGTCCGAAGGCGGGCCCGATGCCGCCATGTCCTTTCGCTTGGCAAGCCGCGTAGCCGGTATTTTCGGCGGTGCGGTGGACGCGCTGCACTTGCCGGTCAGCCTGGCTGGCGGCGCCACGGGGCTCGCCATGAGCGGCGAAGCCATGCCGCTCGTCATGAACCTCGACGACGACCGGCTGGCCGAACGCAGCAAGGAAAGCGAGCGAGCCTACAAGGAGCTGGTGGGGTCGCTCAAGGGCGCCACCTTCACCGCCGCCGAGACCGGAACGCTCGACGCCATGGTTGCAATGGGTCGCTGCTCGGACATCGTCGTCATCGGCCGTCCCGGCTCCGATCCGGAGAACGTGGCGCCGGCCACCGTCGAGGCTGCCCTCTACGAATGCGCCCGCGCCGTCATGGTCGCGCCGCCCAATGCCGGCGCCGGCGCCTTCGGCTCGGTGGTGATTGCCTGGAATGCCAGCTTCCAGGCCGCGCGAGCGGTCGAATACGCCCTGCCTTTTCTCTACAAGGCGGCCAAGGTCACGCTGCTGGTCATCGGCCGGAAGCCGGACGATGTCGGCGCGCGCTACCTCGCGCGAAATCTTGGACGACAGGGCATCGAAGCAACGATCGACGCCATCGATCCGGGTGCGGTGTCCGCGCGAGCGCGCGGACGCGCCCTGCTTGGCTACACGCAGGAAAAAGCGGCCGACCTCCTGGTGATGGGCGCCTACGGCCGCGGGCAGATGCTGAGCTTCCTGGGGCTGGGCGGCGCCACGGCGAAGGTCATCTCGTCCTGCCCGGTGCCGCTCCTGATGGCGCACTGACAACCGTCGGCGGACGCTGCCCGAGCGCGGCTTCGAGCTGGTCGAGCAGGCCCTGCGTGCCGCGCTCGCGGCTGCCGGCATCGTCGTAGCCGTCCAGGAACGCGCCCTGCTCGGTCAGCACGAGCCTCGTGCCCGTGCCGGCCGGCTTGAATTCGACAGTGGCGAGCGACACCGAGATCTTGGTCTTGTCCATGTGCATATCGTAGACCGACACGATCCGCTCGTTCGGCGCGATGTCCTGATAGGTGCAATTGTAGTGGTGCACCGGACCGCCCGGCGGACCGCCGCTCACGCTCTCCTTGCCGCCGACGCGGAAATCCATCTTGTGGTCGGACTTCTCCCAATTGTCCGGCCCGACGAACCAGCGCGCCTTGGCCTTGGGATCGGAGAAGGCCTTGAAAACGCGCTGCGGTGATGCCCGATAAACGCGCTCGATGGTGAAGGTGGCATGCTGGACACTGCGCTTGGTCATGTCTCTCTCCGTTTCCTGACGGGTATCGTCGGTCCTTCGTCCATCTCGGCCAGGAAGTCGCCAAGCCGATCGAGCCGCTGCTCCCAGCTTGCCCGTCGTTCGCCGATCCAGCGTTCGGCGGTCTGCAGCACCGCGAGGTCTATGCGGCAGGTCCGAACCCGCCCGACCTTTTGAGACCGCACCAGGCCGCTTCCCTCGAGGACGGCCAGATGCTGGACGACGGCGGAGAGCGTCATGTCGAGCGGCCGGGCGAGCTCGCTTACCGAAGCCGGTCCGCGCGCCAGGCGCTCGACCATGAGGCGCCTCGTCGGATCGGCCAGCGCCTGGAAGGCGAGATCGAGCGGACCGGCGCTCTGCACCATGCCCGATCAGCCGGGAAAGAGCTTCAGATACGGCTCCGCTTCGGCGAACGTGCGCGCAACCGACGGCCGCGCCGTCAGCCGCGCGAAGTAGCGCGCGAGGGTGCGATGGCTGTCGCGGAACGGCACGACCTTGTCGGCGTAGAACAGCGCCGGCGCTGCGGCGCAATCGGCGATCGTGAAGACCTCGCCGGCCGCCCATGTTTTCGCTTCGAGGTCGGCTTCGAGAAAAGCATAGGCAGTGGCCAGCGCCGTTTTGGCCTCCGCCACGCCCTGCGGATCAGTCTTGCCGGCCGGCCGAAGACGATCGCCGACGATCTTCTGCATGGGAAGCTGCACATGGAGATCGAATAGCCGATCGCTCAGACGGGCCGCGAGCGCGAGCGCCGGATCGGCCGGGATCAGAGGGCCCATGCCAGGATGGAAGAGATCGAGATATTCGATGATGACGCTGGACTCGGGC
>DATEID010000404.1:0-8430 GCA_035279245.1 Reyranella sp. | reverse complement strand
TAGAGAAGCACGCAGGACGGAGGACTTCGGCCCTCCGTCCTGCCACCGTCAGGCGTTCTCTGCCTCCAGGATATCGCCGAACAGTTCCCAGGTCTGGCCCTTGAAGCGGGCGAGCTGGACCGCCTGGATCGGATAGTAGTCGGCCGGACCGGTCGAGACGGTGATGCCGGGCAACAGCATGGGGACGCGGAACTTGTCGAAGCTGGTCGCCTGCTTCATGACGTTGGCGCGCGTGAGCTCGTCGCCGCAGCGCCGCAGGGTCTCGGCCATCAGGAACGAGACGGTATAGCCGCTGACATTGCCGAGGTCGGCAAGGTGCGCCGTCGGATGGTATTTCGCCATCCACGTCTTGTAGGCCTTGAGGTCGGGATGATCGGCCCATCGTGCATCGGTAGGGTCCATGAAATACATGGCCGTGATGATGCCCTGAACGTTGTCGAAGCCGGCCGGCTTCATGACCGAACCGACGCTTGCCGATACGTTGTTGACGTACTGGATCGGCTTCCAGCCGAGATCGGCGATCTTGCGCATGGCCTGGGCGGCGAACTTCGGCGTCGCGATATTGAAGAACACGTTGGCGTCGGCGCCCTTGATCTGGATGACCTGCGAATCGACGGTCGGCTCGTTGATCTCGTAGGTCACATGCTTGACCACGCGCTCGATGTCCTTTCCGAGCCCGGCCTTGAAGCCTTCCCAGTAGTCCTTGCCGTAGTCGTCGTTCTGCATCAGCACGCCGATGCGCGCATCCTTCACGGTCGAGAGGATATGCTTGGCGTAGATCTCGGCTTCGGTGTGGTAGTCGGGCTGGAAGCCCATGGTCCACGGAAAGTGCTTGGGATCGCCCCATTTCGACGCGCCTGTCGCCACGTAGAGCTGCGGCACCTTCTTCTTGTTCATGTATTTGTGGATCGCGGTGTTGGTGGGCGTGCCCAGGGTGTTGAAGGTGCACAGCACCTTCTCCTGCTCCACGAGCTGGCGGATGCACTCGACCGTCTTGGGCGGCGAGTAGCCGTCGTCGAGCGTGATGAAGTGGATCTTGCGGCCGTTGATGCCGCCCTTGTCGTTGACCATGTCCCAGTAGGCGGAGATCGCCTTGCCGTTCACGCCGTAGGCCGAGGCCGGGCCGCTATAGGGACAGGTGTGCCCGATCTTGATCTCGGTGTCCGAGGCGCCGTCGTCGTACTTCTTCTCGCCGCGCGAAGCGGTCGTCGTCGCCAGCAAGGCGGCGGCAGACGCGCCGCCGACAAAACCACGTCGGTTGATGCTCATGTTTCACTCCCTAGCAGGAACTCTGTCGGTTCCTATGGTGTGAATCATGCACGCCTCGTCACGGCCCGTACACCGCAAAGTCCCGGCCGTAGCCGCCCGCCCGGCCCTCGACCAGTTCAGTCGGGATGAGCCAACAACCTGTTGCCAGCGCGCGCAGCGGACCAGAGAATCGCGGCCGATCAGCCCAGCGTCCGGAGTCGTTCCGCGTAAACCTACTCAAGCAGGGAGGTTTAGCCGATGTCCGCGTCTGTCGCTTCATCCCCGTCGGTGCCGTGGTGGAAAGAGCCCACCAAGGATCAATGGTACGCCTACGTCGCCGCATGGCTCGGTTGGACGCTGGACGCGTTCGACTTCACGATCTTCCTGCTGATCATGCTGCCGATCAGCAAGGAATTCGGCGTGCCCATCACTGAGGTCACGTTCGTCTTCACGATCACCTTATGGCTGCGTCTGGCCGGCGCCACCGCCTCGGGCTGGCTGGCCGATCGCATGGGCCGCAAGAAGCCTCTGATGATCTCCATCCTGTGGTACTCGATTTGCAACTTCATCGCGGGCTTCTCGCCGACCTTCGCCTTCCTCTTCTTCTTCCGTGCCCTGCTCGGCATCGGCATGGGAGCGGAGTGGCCGGCCGGCGCGGCCCTGGCGATGGAGTCGTGGCCGGCGCGCTCGCGCGGCTTCATGAGCGGCTTGCTGCAAGGCTCATGGGGCATCGGGTTCGCCCTGTCGTCGCTGGCCTACGGCTTCCTCTACGACAGCATCGGCTGGCGTGGCCTGTTGTGGATCGGCATCCTGCCGGCGCTCGCCGTGGTGTGGATCCGCTTCTATGTGAAGGAACCGCCGGTATGGGCCGAGAACAAGCAAAAGCAGACGGCGGAGAAACAGGAAGTGAAGCTGCCGCTGTTCACGATCTTCAAGCCGAAATACCTCTTCAACACGCTGACCGGCGTCGTCTGGATGGCGGCCTCGTTTTGCGTCTATTACTCGATCTGGGCGCTGTTCTCGACTTATCTCCAGAAGGAGATGCAGTGGACGCCGCTCATGGTGGCGACGCCGCTGTTCTGGGCCAACATCGTCGTTCTGTTCGGCAGCCTCTTGTGGGGCGCGGTATCGGACAAATATGGACGACGAGCGGCGATCGCGGCGCCGGCGATCATCGCCATCTTCGTGACGCCGCTTTACCTCTACACGCAGAATCCGACCATCGTGATCCTCGCCTTCATCCTCCAGGGGATGTTCGGCGGCTCGATCTACGGCCAGAACCCGAGTTACCTCACGGAACGGTTCCCGACCGAGGTGCGAGCGACGGCGGCCGGCTTCGTCTATCACCAGGGCGCCATCTGGGGCGGCCTGGTCGCCCCCGTGATCAGCTACTATGCGGTCGAGCGCGGCATGGGTTTCGCCATGCCGATGATGATCGCGACCATCGCCTCGCTGGTGGTGGTCGTGATCTCGATCCTGCTGAGCCCCGAGACCAAGGGCAAGCAGTTCACGGCCGACATCGAGGTCTTCAAGGCCGCCGACTGAGCGAGCTTGCTCCGGCGCGGCGGCTCAGCCGCTGCACCGGAAGCGCGTATAGTAGTTCACCTGATCGGCGAGCCGGTCCTCGAGCACCTTGTAGGGCCGGCCCTTGCAGGTCCGCTCCATGAATTGTCTCGCGACATTCCGGGCGCGCTGGCGCTCGAGTTCGGCGTTGGGCTCGATCACCAGCGTCGCCCGCACGATCATCATCCGATATTCGTTCGCGAGGTCGGTCGGCGCGATCCGCACCTCGAAGCGTCGGCCGTCGACCTTGACGACCTCGACGTTCGAATTGTCGAGCGTACCCTTGCTGGCACAGGCCGCAACGGCAAGGAAAATAGCGAGAACGCAGGGAAGTTTTCGGAGTTTCATCGACGATCCTTGCGCTTGCATTGCTTGGCGTCCCCAAGGGGATTCGAACCCCTGTTACCGCCGTGAAAGGGCGATGTCCTAGGCCTCTAGACGATGGGGACGAGGCGCAAGAGCGGGTGGGTGTAACGGGCCCGGACGCCGAAATCAAGGCAGGGAAAAAGCCTGCAAAACCTAGCTGAGCACCGTTCCGGCGGCCGATGCGGCGTCGTCGATCTGCAGGCACACGCTCTCGCGGCCGTTGTAGCGGTCGATCCGCAGCGCCCCTGCCACATGCAGGATCGGTCTCGCATGATCGAGCAGCGCCGGGCCGAGCGCCGTCTGGCTGGCGCGGAAGGCGATCGCCTCGATCCGTCCCCTCTCCTGCCCGACCAGCGTGCAGCGGACATGGCCGTCTCCCACCGGCTGGGCATAGTCGACCCGCACGCCGGTCAGGGCGAAGCGTGGCAGGGCGTTGCCCGCGCCGAACGGACCGGCCCGTTCGATCATGGTGACGAGATCCTGCGTCGCCGCACCCGGCGTCAGGGCCGCATCGATGCCGAGCTCGCGGATGGCAGGGGCGGCGCCAAGCTGCGGCGCCACGCGCTCGTCGAGAAAGGTCGCCAGCGCGGCGAGCTTCTCGCGCGCCACCGTCAGGCCGGCCGCCATGGCGTGGCCGCCGCCGTTGATCAGCAATCCTGACTGGCGCGCAGCGATGACCGCGGCGCCGAGATCGACACCGCGCACCGAGCGGCCGGAGCCCTTGCCGACATCGCCGTCCATGCCGATCACGAACGCCGGCCGGCCATAACGCTCGACCAGCCGGCTCGCCACGATGCCGATGACACCGACATGCCAGCCGTCGCTCTCCACCACGAGGGCCGCCGGAAGCCCCTGGCGCTCCGGACCGTAGGTGCGTTCGATATGCTGGATTGCCTGGTCGAGCACGGCGCGCTCGATCGCCCGGCGCTCGCCGTTGAACTCGTCCAGCCTGAGCGCGAGTGCGCCCACTTCGTGCGCATCGTCGCTGGCCAGGAGACGGGCGCCGAGATCGGCCTGCCCCACCCGTCCACCGGCATTGACCCGCGGCCCGAGCAGGAAGCCGAGATGGTAGGCGCCCGGCGGCTCGCGCAGGCGCGCCACATCGGCCAGGGCGGCGAGGCCGGCATTGGCGCGGTCCGCCATCACCCGCAAGCCCTGGCGCACCAGTGCACGATTGATCCCGGTGAGCGGTACCACATCGGCCACGGTCCCCAACGCCACGAGGTCGAGCCAGCGCCGCAGGTCCGGCTCCGGCCGCGCGTCACCATACCAGCCAGCTACGCGAAGAGCGCGATTCACGCCGACGGCGAGCAGGAAGGAAACGCCTACCGCCGCGAGCTGCTTGTGGGGACTGGCCTCATCGAGCCGATTGGGATCGACCACCGCCAGCGCCGGCGGCAAGGTCATCTCGGCTTGATGATGGTCGATCACGATGACGTCGAGGCCAGCCTGCCTGGCTTCGGCCAGCGGTTCGTGCGCGGTGACACCGCAATCGACCGTGATGACGAGCGCCGTCCCTTCTTCCTTGAGCTTGAGCAGGGCGGCCGTATTCGGTCCGTAGCCTTCCTTGCGCCGATCCGGGATGTAGATGCCGACATCGGCGCCGACGCTGCGGAAGAAGCGCAGCAGCAGGGCCGACGACGTCGCGCCATCCACATCGTAGTCGCCGAATATGGCGATCCGTTCGCCGGCCTGGATCGCCTTCACCACCCTCGCGACCGCGACATCCATGTCCTTGAGATGCGACGGATCGGGCAGAAACTTCCGCAACGTCGGCTCGAGAAAGTCAGGCACGCCTTCGAGATCGACCTCGCGGGCCGCGAGCAACCGGCAGATCGCCTCCGGCAGGCCATGGCGCTGCGCCATCGCCAGCGCGATCCGCTCGTCTGAAAGCCGTTCCGCCCAACGTCGGCCGGTGAGCGATCGCTCGACACCGAGGAAGGCGGCGCGGATGGTCCGGACGTCGGAAGACATGTCGCCAATGTACTTGCCGGTCGCTGGCGCGCTACTGCGTCCGCACGCACGGGCTGTGGGCAAAGTGGCGGCTGCAGAGGCCCGCAGCTACCACTTCCATTCGAACGGCCAGAGGCGAAGGACGGCGATATTGACGCGGTTAGCCTTCACGCCGCCGATTTGCAGCGTAAGCGCCTCGCCCTTCACCTGAATCTGCACACTCTCGCGTGTGCCCGGGCAGTTGGTCGCCCGGTCGGAACCCAAGATCGGCAGCCGTTTGTTGTCCTGTATGGCATCGATCCAGCCAGTCTCCGACAGGACGATGCGGTAGCGACCGGCGGGAATATATTCCAGCGTGACAATGCCGCCATTGCCGCTGTCGCTGCCGCGCGCCGGCGCGACGGGATAGATCACATCGGCGACCGGCCGCAGCTTCAGCGCGAAGACCCCCTCTTTCGGTAACGACTGGGCATTGTCGATCGGCGGGATATACGCCGAGAAGGGGTCGGGATCCCGGGCCACCGCCGAAGGCAGCAGCCCGCACGCATCCTGCGCCATGGCCGGCAGCGCCAGCCACGACAACATTGCGACAGCCAAGGCGCTCCCTGCTTTCCTCATGTCGGCCGCGTTGCCCGGCGTGTCTGCAGCCGGGTCCGGGTCCGACAAGAATGGCTAAGCCCAGCTTGGCAGGCCAGTCTTTATCGAGAAATTGTGATGGGCGGAAACCCACCGCACCGTGCCGGTCTTGGAGCGCATGACGATCGAGTGCGTCTCCGCGCCGTTGCCGAAGCGCCGCACGCCCTTCAGCATCGAGCCCGACGTGACGCCGGTGGCCGCGAACATCACATTGCCCTTGGCCATGTCGGTCATCGAGTATTTGCGATTGAGATCGGTGATGCCCCACTTGCGGGCACGGGCCTTCTCGTCGTCGTTGCGGAACAGAAGCCGGCCCTGGATCTGGCCGCCGATGCAGCGCAGGGCTGCCGCCGCCAGAACGCCTTCCGGCGCGCCGCCCGAACCCATGTAGATGCTGATGCCGGAGTCGCCGGTC
Source organism: Reyranella sp. (assembly GCA_035279245.1). Lineage (GTDB taxonomy): Bacteria > Pseudomonadota > Alphaproteobacteria > Reyranellales > Reyranellaceae > Reyranella. Next base: position 2,249 of record DATEID010000404.1, on the reverse strand, counting down.
GAGGTGGCGATGACGCCCGAAACGTCGCCATCGCCGATCAGCATGATGCGCGCGCCGGCTTCGCGCACCTTGGCGATCAACTCGGCATGGCGCGGCCGGTCGAGGATGCAGACCACGAGGTCGGACACGTCGACCTTCTTGGCCTTGGCGAGGTCCTTCAGGTTGGCGGCCGGCGTCTTGTCGAGATCGACGATGCCGTCGGGCAGGCCGCCCCCTACCGCGATCTTGTCCATGTAGACGTCGGGTGCGTTCAGGAAGCCGCCATGCTCGGCCATCGCCATGACGGCAAGCGCGTTGGGGAGCCCCTTCGCCGTGATGGTGGTGCCTTCGAGCGGATCGAGCGCGATATCGATCTTGGGGCCGCCCGCGCCAACCTTCTCGCCGATGAACAGCATCGGCGCCTCGTCGCGCTCGCCCTCGCCGATCACCACGGTACCGTCGATCGCCAGGGAATTGAGGGTCGTACGCATCGCATCCACGGCCGCCTGATCGGCCTTCTTCTCGTCGCCGCGGCCCATCAGCTTGGAGGCCGCGAGCGCCGCCGCTTCGGTGACCCGCACCGCTTCCAGCGCGAGGTTGCGATCCATCTTGTCCAGGTCGTCCGCCATCGTTTCCTCCGTGTCTAGCGATGCGCTCGAATTCAAAGCGCTTCCATCCTGATCAGGCAGGGCTCTTGCGCCACCGCCCGCAACTGGCCGATGCGTGCCGCCGCCCGCTGCATCGCCGCCTCCTCCGTCTCGTGCGTCGTGAGCACGACCGGCACTTCCGACTGGGAGCGGCCGCGCTGCAGCATGGACTCGACCGAAATGCGTTCCTTGGCCAGCACGCCGGAAATCGCCGCGATCACGCCCGGCCGATCCTGCACCATCAGGCGCATATAATAGGCCCCCACGTGGCGCCCCATGGGCGAAACTTTCTTGGCTGCGAGGCGATCGGCGGGGACCACGAAAGCCGGCATGTCGCGGCCGCGCGCCACATCGACCAGATCGGCGACAACGGCCGATGCGGTCGGCCCCTGTCCCGCGCCGCGACCCTGGAACATGGTCGTCCCCACGAAGTCCCCTTCGACCACCACGGCGTTGAACACGCCTTCGATATGGGCGATCGGCGCCTTGAGCGAAACCATGCAGGGATGGACGCGCTGCTCGATGCCGTACTTCGTCTCGCGTGCAAGGCCCAGAAGCTTGATGCGGTAGCCCAGCTCCTCGGCGAACCGAATGTCCATCGAGGTGACGCGCCGAATGCCCTCGACATGCACGCCTTCGAAGTTCACCCGACAGCCGAAGGCGGCGCCAGTGAGCACGGCGAGCTTGTGCGCGGCGTCGATGCCGTCGATGTCGAAGCTCGGATCCGCCTCGGCATAGCCCGCCGCCTGTGCCTCGGCCAACACCGCGCCGAAGTCGCGGCCGGTCTCGCGCATGGTCGTGAGGATATAGTTGCAGGTGCCGTTCAGGATGCCGTAGAGGCGCTTCACGCGATTGCCGACCAGGCCTTCGCGCAGCGCCTTGATGATGGGGATGCCGCCGGCGACGGCGGCCTCGAACGCGAGGATGCGGCCCTTCTTCTCGGCAAGCGCGGCAAGCTCGGCGCCATGCATGGCCAGCAACGCCTTGTTGGCCGTGACAACATGCTTGCCCGAGGCGAGCGCCTTCCGGACGAGCTGACGGGCGATGCCGCGCGAGCCGCCGATCAACTCGACGACGACGTCGATGTCGGGCGCCGTGGCGAGCGCCAGCGGATCCCTTTCCCAGCGAAGATGGGAGACATCGATGTCGCGCTTCCTGGCCTTGCTGCGCGCGCTGACGGCCACCAGCTTGAGCGGCCGGCCGCCGCGCAGGGAGAGCAGCCGGCCATGCTCGGCCAGCAGCTTGACGACGCCAGCGCCCACCGTGCCGAGGCCGGCGACACCAATTCTAAGGGGAAAGGTCATGGCTGCTCTGACGCGCGAGGAAGGATCAGGCGCGAGCCTTCAGGGGGGTGATGTTGTCGCCGACGCCACGCAGGTAGAGATCGATCGCTTTCGACGGATCGGCCAGCACCTGGCGGACGTTGCGAATGGCCTGCCGGATACGATGCTTGTTTTCCACCAGGGCGATGCGGACATGGCCGTCGCCATGTTCTCCGAAGCCGATGCCTGGCGATACCGCGACATTAGCCTGGGTGAGCAGGAGCTTCGAGAAGGCCAGCGAGCCCAGCTCCTCGAAGGCCTTCGGAACCGGCGCCCAGGCGAACATGCTGGCCGACGGCGA
>DATEID010000403.1:0-4251 GCA_035279245.1 Reyranella sp. | reverse complement strand
ACGTTCGGGATGACACAGGATTGTCGATCCGAAGTAGCCTTGTCATCCCGAACCGAAGGCGAGGGATCTTTCCTCGAAAGCCGATTCCTTAATGGAGCTTCCCATGACCTCACTCGCGCCGCCTGCCACGATCGCCTTCATCGGTCTCGGCATGATGGGCCGACCGATGGCGAACCGCTTGGCGGAAGCGGGCTTCAAGCTGCGCGTGTTCGATCTCTCTCAGAAGGCCGTATCCGATTTCGTGGGCAGCCATCCGTCGGCGCTGGCGACAGCGTCCGCCAAGGCGGCTGCGCAGGGCGCGGCCGCGCTGATCACCATGCTGCCCGACGGCAAGGCGGTGCGGCAGGCCGCGCTGGAAGGGCGCGATGCCGCGGTCGAAGGACTCGGGGCCGGTGCGCTCGTCATGGACATGAGCTCGTCCAATCCGGTCGATACGCAGGCGCTTGCGCGCGATCTTGCAAGCCGCGGGCTCGCGCTGCTCGATGCGCCGGTGTCGGGCGGCGTGAAGCGGGCGGTGGACGGCTCGCTCAGCATCATGGTGGGCGGATCGGCGGCCGACCTCGAACGTGCCCGTCCCGCCTTTGCCGCCATGGGCAAGACCGTCACGCTTTGTGGTCCAGCCGGCGCGGGCCATGCCATGAAGGCGCTCAACAACTATCTTTCGGCCAGCGGTCTTGTCGCGATGTGCGAAGCCCTGGTGGTGGGCGAGGCGTTCGGTCTCGATCCCGGCACCATGGTCGATGTCTTCAACAGCTCGACTGGCAAGAGCAACGCGACGGAGGTGAAGGGCCGCCAGTTCGTGGTCTCGCGCACCTTCGCCGCCGGCTTCACCGCCGGACTGATGGTGAAGGACCTGCGCACGGCAGCCGACGTCGCGAGCCATCTCAAGCTCAATATGCCCAACCTGAAACAGGCGGTGGCTTATTGGGCCGACGCCAACGGCCGGATCGGCGCCTCGGCCGACCATACCGAGATTTTCCGCTATGCCGAGATGCTGGCCGAGGAGGGCGGCTGATCGGCGCCCACTCAGCCTTTGACACGCCCCCCGCGCTTCCCTATATAAGCGCCGCCTCGGGCCTCTGGCGCCGCCGCCCGGCGGTGATCGACGGGGTCCATCCAGTACGACACAGCACTCATTTCAAGGTTCGACCGTCCGGTCGCGCGAGCGCGTGCGTCTTTCCCAACCTCCGAAGACACAATGAATCTCGAAGATCTCAAAAAGAAGAAGCCGCCCGAGCTCCTGGCCTTTGCCGAGGAGCAGGGTGTGGAAGGCGCCGCGCAGATGCGTCGCCAGGAGCTGATGTTCGCCATCCTGCAGAAGCTCGCCGCCTCCGACCAGGCGATCTTCGGCAGCGGCACCATCGAGGTGCTGCCCGACGGTTTCGGCTACCTGCGCTCGATGGAAGCCAACTACCTGCCGGGTGCCGACGACATCTATGTGAGCCCGACCCAGGTGCGCCGCTTCGGGCTCAGGACCGGCGACACGGTCGACGGCGAGATCCGCGCGCCCAAGGACGGCGAGCGCTACTTCGCCCTGGTGCAGATCAACAAGATCAATTTCGACGATCCCGAAGCGCTGCGGCACCGCATCAATTTCGATTCTCTGACGCCGCTCTATCCCGACGAGAAGCTGAAGCTCGAGATGGAGGGCGCAGGCGTCATGGCCGCGACCATCTCCGAGGAGCCGTCGAGCAGCCGTGCGACCTCGTCCGGCCGCGTCAGCTCCGGCCGCCGCACCACCGGCACGCTCACCAAGAAGGCGACCTCGACGCCGCAGCAGCAGCTCGACATCTCGACCCGCGTGATCGATCTGATCGCGCCGATCGGCAAGGGCCAGCGCGCGCTGATCGTGTCACCGCCGCGCACCGGCAAGACGGTGCTGATGCAGAACATCGCCCACGCCATCACCGCCAACAATCCCGAGGTCTACCTCATGGTGCTGCTCGTCGACGAGCGGCCGGAGGAAGTGACCGATATGCAGCGCACCGTGAAGGGCGAGGTCGTGAGCTCGACCTTCGACGAGCCGGCCGGCCGGCACGTCGCGGTGGCCGAGATGGTGATCGAGAAGGCCAAGCGCCTGGTCGAGCACAAGAAGGACGTGGTGATCCTGCTCGATTCGATCACGCGCCTGGGCCGGGCCTACAACACCGTCGTGCCGAGCTCCGGCAAGGTGCTGACCGGCGGCGTCGACGCCAACGCGTTGCAGCGGCCGAAGCGCTTCTTCGGCGCGGCGCGCAACATCGAGGAGGGCGGCTCGCTCACCATCATCGCCACGGCGCTGATCGACACCGGCAGCCGCATGGACGAGGTGATCTTCGAGGAGTTCAAGGGCACCGGTAACTCGGAAATCATTCTCGACCGCAAGGTCGCCGACAAGCGCACCTTCCCGGCGATCGACATCACCAAGTCCGGCACCCGCAAGGAAGAGCTGCTGGTCGATCGCGCGACGCTCTCCAAGATGTGGGTGCTGCGCCGCATCCTGATGCCGATGGGCGCCGTCGATGCGATCGAATTCCTGCTCGACAAGCTCAGGACCGCCAAGACCAACGCGGACTTCTTCAGCTCGATGAACCAGTAGGCTGGGGGGCGCGACTCCAGTCGTGCGATCTTCTGCTTGCGTGACAAAGACGCGCCACTGGAGTTGCTCACCGGCGTCGCCGACCCTCAAGGCTGAAACAAGAAGATTGCGCCACTGGAGTGGCGCGCTCCCTTGAGCGCGCTCATCGGAGCGCGCAACTCCAGTTGCGCCTGCCCTGAGGTCTGCCGAAGGGCTCATACGGTGTGAGGTCCCGATCGTTGTTTCTTGTTAGTGGCGCGCCCCCAGCGGCGATAGCGCTACGCGCCCAGATCCGCCGCCACGGCATGGCGTTGGGCGGGGCTAACTTCGACCTTGGTGCCGAACCAGGCCTCGAAGCCCAACCGGCCCTGGTGCAGCAGCATGCCGAGCCCGTCGATGCAGCGGTTGCCGCGCGCGCGGGCGGTGGCTAGCAGGGCCGTCTCCAATGGCACATAGACGATGTCGTCGACGACGGCGGTTCGCGGCAGGCGGGCGAGGTCGAGATCGAGCGCCGGCTGGCCCTTCATGCCCAGCGACGTCGTGTTGACGAGAAGCGTCGCGCCATCGAGCATCGCGGCACGCTCGTCCCACCGCTCGATCGCGATCTGCCGCCCGTCGTCGGGCGTGAAGGCAAGCCCGAGCGCGACCGCGGCGCCTTGCGTGCGGTTGACCAGACGCAGCTCGGGCACGCCGGCATCGACCAGCGAAGCCACCACGGCGCGCGCCGCCCCGCCCGCACCCAACACGACGACCGGTCCAGCGCCGGCCTTCCACTGGGGAGCGCGATCCTTCAGCGCGGCCAGAAAGCCGAAGCCGTCGCTGTTGCGGCCCTCCAGCGCACCATCGGGTTGCTTGATCACGGTGTTCACCGCACCAATGCGGGCCGCCTCGGGATGAATGCGGTCCAGCAGCGGCATGATCTCGATCTTGTGCGGCAAGGTGAGGTTGCAGCCGCGGGCAGTGGGCGTGCGCCGCAGGAAGGCCACCAGCGCTTCGAGCGCCGGCCGTGTCGGCTCGACCGGCAGCCGGCCGTAATGGCCGTCGATGCCGTGCTGCCGGAGCCAGAAGCCGTGCAGCGCCGGCGAACGGGAGTGCTCGACCGGCCAGCCGACGATCGCGGCGAACCGCCGGCCGCGCGCCTCGGCCAGCAGTGTCTCGTAGGGCGTCATGCGGCCTTGCCGATGCCGATGCCGTGGCCGGCCAGGAACGACAGCAGAGGCAGCAGAGGCAGGCCGAGGATCGTGAAGTAGTCGCCGTCGACGCGGCTGAAGAGATGGGCGCCGAGTCCCTCGAGCTGGTAGGCGCCCACCGAGCTCAATACGCTGTCGCCGGCTCGGGCGAGATAGGCATCGAGGAAGGCCTCGTTGAATTGCCGCATGGTGAGCCGCGCGCGCTCGTTCCAATGCCACAACCGCGCGCCGCCGCGCGCCACGACGACACAGGAGAAGAGTTCGTGCGTCTGCCCGCGCAAGGCGAGAAGCTGTTTGCGTGCCGCTTCGATCGAGGGCGGCTTGTCGAACAGGCGGCCCTGGCAGGCGAGGGTCGAATCGCCTCCCACCACCATCGCCTCGGGATGCTTGGCCGAGACGCGCAGCGCCTTCATCTCGGCCAGCTTCTCGGCGATCTCCTGCGGCGCGGCCCGTCCGCTGATCAGGCTGCGCTTGACCTCGTCCTCGTCGACGCCCGAGGTCTCC
>DATEID010000402.1:0-5861 GCA_035279245.1 Reyranella sp. | reverse complement strand
CCAGAAATCGGCGGGCCAGACACCTTTTTCCACCCCGTTCACGATCTCGCGGCCGCAGCGCTCGGTGAAGAAGCGGTCGGCGGTTTCGAGAAGCATGTCGCGTGTTTCGCGGTCCATCGTCGTTCTCCCGTTCACCGCAATCCCAGTCCGCGGGCGACGATGCCGCGCAGGACCTGGGTGGTGCCGCCCTGGATGGTGTAGCTCGGCGCCATCATGGTGGCGTACTGGGCGATATCGAGGAAATCGGCCATGTCCTCCTCGGTCGTCGCATCCGACTCGGCAAGCGTGCGCGCGATCTCGGGCAGGTCCTGCTGGTAGATCGTGCCGAGATCCTTCACGAGGGCCGCTTCGATCGCCGGCGACTTGCCGCCCTGCATCATCCCGGCCACGGCGACCGACATCTGGCGCAGCGTCCAGAGCCGCGCGATCAATCGGCCGAGGACCGACGCCGCCCGTTTCGCCGGCTGCCGGCCCAGCACGCGCACCAGCTCGCGCAGCACGTAGAAATTCTGCATGAAGCGTTCTGGCCCGGAACGCTCGAAGGCAAGCTCGCTCGTCACCTGCAGCCAGCCGTCGCCCTCGTTGCCGATCAGGCAGCTCTCGGGAATGAAGGCATCGCTGAAGGTCACCTCGTTCCAGTCGTGCCGGCCGGCCAGATTGATGATCGGCCGGATGGTGACGCCAGGCGTCTTGAGATCGACCAGAATCTGGCTCAGCCCCTTGTGGCGATCGCCGTGCTGTCCGGACGTGCGCACCAGCGCGATGCAGTAGTGGTTGCGGTGTGCGCCGGAGGTCCAAACCTTGGTGCCGTTGACGCGGAAGCCGCCGGGAACCGGCTCGGCGCGCGTGCGCACCGAGGCGAGATCCGAGCCCGAGTCGGGCTCGCTCATGCCGATGCTGAAGAAGCATTCGCCCCTGGTGATGCGCGGCAGGATCGCCTGGCGCTGCTCCTCGCTGCCGAAGCGCAGCAGCAGCGGGCCGGACTGCCGGTCGGCGATCCAATGCGATCCGGCCGGCGCGCTGTTGCCCAGCAACTCCTCGGTGACGACATAACGGTCGAGGAAGCTCTTCTCCGACCCGCCGTATTTTTTCGGCCAGGTGATGCCGATCCAGCCTTTCTTGCCGAGCTCGCGGCTGAACTCAGGCGAGGGCGTGTTCCAGCTTGCGAACCGATCCTCGGTCTTGATGCGCGGCAGCGTCGCCTCGAGGAAGGTGCGCACCTCTTCGCGCAGCGCCTCGGCTTCGGGCGGCAAATGGAACGGCGGGAATTCGAGCTTGGGAATGGACATCGTCGTTCTCGACAGTTGGACGGCTTCTCTCTGTCGGCTATTGCTACGGCGCGCAACCACGGAGTTTCGAAGGTCGAATGCCGCGCCGCCCGCCCCGCCTGCCGCCACTCCTGGCGGAATTCGACGACGAGGAACGCGAGGCCGTGCTGGCCACCAATCGCGCCTTCTACCGCGCCTTCAACGACCGGGACTACGACGCGATGGACCTGCTGTGGGCGCCGACCGGTGCGACGGTCTGCCTGCACCCCGGACAGGCTCCGCTGCTCGACCGCGCCGAGATCATGGCGAGCTGGCGGGCCATCATGCGCCATCCCGATTCGCCTCGCGTGCGCTGCACGGACGAATGGGTCGTCGGACGCAGCGGCCTCGCCCTGGTCGTCTGTCGGGAAATTCTGGCAAACGGCCAGCTCATGGCGACCAACAGCTTTATCCGCCTGAACGACCGATGGCACATTCTCGGCCATCATTCCGGCCCTGTGCCATCGATCGAGCGCAGCCAGACGACGGCCAGCTCGGCCAACGCGCCGCTGCGCGATCGCCGCAAGCTGCATTAGCCCAAGTCCGTCGTCCCGGCGGAGAAAACTTACCGAAGGTTGCCGAGCGGGCCGTCGGGCGCGAGCAGCGGTTTCAGCGTGGCGTAGGGTATGTCGACGGTGAACGGGCCGGAGACGTACGGTCCCACGACGTAGGCGTCGAAGATCAGCTCCAGCTTGTCACGGCGGTAGTAATAGTGATCGGGCTCGCGCAGGAGCTTGGCAAGCTTGGCCGGCTCGATCGCATCGTCGAAGCCCGGCTTGCCGTCGGTGAACTGCTTCTTGAGATTGTCGTGCACCAGAGGCACGAGCGTCTCGAGCCAGCCGTCGCCCTTGGCAAAGATGCCTGCCGGGGGCACGGCCTTTCCGGTACGCAGATCCACGAGATAGGCGTTGGTCCCACTCATACCGTGCGCACCACCCGTATAGCCGTAGAACTTGATCGCAACCGCGACGGCATCGGCCGATGGCCGTTGCAAAGTGAACTGCTGATCGTACGTCCAGGTCTGCTCGAAGGGCGCTTCGGTCCCCGCCTGACGGTCGGGAACCGCTTCGTCTCCCGCCTTTCGGGACAGATCGGCAAAATGGCGGTTGAGCGCGGAAAAATCCGCCGTCGTCCCATCGAACTGCGGCCACGCCGCATCGATCGTGTAGGCGACCTTGCCGACCTTACCTTCCTTGAAAAGGGTCTGCTCGCTGACGAAAGGATAGGTGTCCCGGCTCAACGCCCGAAGGCTTTCCAGACGCGCCTCGTAGCGTTGCCGGAGGCAGCGTGCGATCTCCTCCACGCCGCCGGTACAGGCCTTGTTGCGGAAGACGATCCAATGCGTCTGGTCCTTCACCAGGTGATCCTTCGCCGCACCACTCAGCTTGTCGGCGAGGCTCGCGTAGGCGGCAGCCATGGCACGGTCGGCCTTGGCGAGCTCCGGACGTGCGCAGATCGTCTTCTCGATTGCGGTCGAGGCTTTGGAGCAGTCGAAGCTCGGGTTGGCCTGTGCCCACGCCATCGGCGCAGCGGCCATCGAGGCGAGCAGCACAACGGTGGCGATCCTCATTTCACTCTCCACGCTTTCAGGCGACGCACCGCCTCTTCCATTTCCGCCGTCGACCCGGCGAAGGAGATACGCAGCGTGCCGGCGCCACGTGCCCGATCGAAGTCGACCCCCGGGGTTGTCGCCACGCCCGCCTCCCGCAGCATGCGTTTGCAGAAGTCGCGGCTGTCGTTCGTGAGATGCGAGACGTCGGCATAGAGGTAGAATGCACCCTGGGCTGGCGTCAGGCGATCGAGGCCGGCCGCCGGCAGCCCCGCCAGCAGGAGATCGCGATTGGTGCGATAGCGGTGGACATGGCCGTCGAGCTCCTCACGACAGTCGAAGGCGGCGATCGCCGCATGCTGGCTGAGTGTCGGAACGGAGATGAAGAAGTTCTGTGACAGCCGCTCGATCGGCCGCACCAGATCCGGCGGCACGACCAGCCAACCCACGCGCCAGCCGGTCATCGAGAAATACTTGGAAAAGCTGTTGACCACGATCGCTTGGTCCGACACCTCGACCGCCGAGGCAGCCACGCCGTCGTAGACGATGCCATGATAGATCTCGTCGGAAATCAGCCGCACACCGCGTCGGTCGCACCATCCGGCCAAGGCGGCAAGCTCGCGGCGCGTTACCATCGTGCCCGTGGGATTGGAGGGACTGGCCACGATCAGGCCGGCCACTGGCCCCGCCTTCTCCAACGCCTCGACGGTCGGTTGGAACCGGTCCGCAGCCGAGGTCGGCAGATCGACGGCTTCGAGATCGAGTGCGGCCAGGATGTTGCGATAGGCAGGGTAGCCGGGGGCGGCCAAGGCCACCCGGTCGCCGGCATCGAAGCTTGCGAGGAAGGCAAGCGGGAAGCCGCCGGACGACCCGGTGGTGACGATCACCCGCTCGGGCGAAAGCTCGCGGCCATAGGCATCGCGATAGTGTCGCGCGATGCGTTCCCGCAGCGCCGGCAGGCCGAGCGCGGCGGCATAGCCGATGCGGTCGTTGTCGAGCGCTGCATGGGCGGCGAGCAACGCCTCCCTGGGTGCGGACGTGCTGGGCTGGCCGACCTCGAGGTGGACGACCGAATCGCCGGCCGCCTCTTTCTCTGCCGCCGCGGCCATGACATCCATCACGATGAACGGATCGACGGCGCCCGAGCGGCGCGAGGGAGAACGTGGCATGGAAACGTTCAGCGTTCTGTAGCGACAAATGCGGCACCGAAGCCGGCAGGATCGGTTCCGGTCTGGCATGTGGCAGCGCTGCTGCGGATGCCGTAGGGGCAGGCGATCGCGTTCACGTAGCCACCACTGCCGGCATTCCTGGTCAGTGCCGCCTGGACAGGAATCTTCTCCTCCACGGTCGCGCGAGCGATCAGACCGGTGGCGTAGCTGGCGGTCGGTGAGCCGCCTCCGGCGCCGGCGAACTTGACCTCGCCGTTGTTCGGATTGCCGATGACGACGGGACTGACGGCGGTACTGTCCGCGGTCTGCGCACCGAGCAGCATCCCGGTTCCAGGCACCATCAGGCGTGCGCCGAAGAGCTGTCCCATCGAAAGGCTGCACGCCGTTGCGTTACCTTTTTCGTCGATGGCGGCAAAACCCGAAAAGCCGCCGGAATCCGCCGGCGTCGCTTGCGACGGCGCGGTTTCCCCCTTCCAGCCCGCCAAGGCACTCGAGCCATTCATCGGCGGCGGCGCGACATAGACGCGGTAGCCGCCGTCGCTTTCGAATGCAGGCGATCCGGCCTTGGGCACGGCGTTGCGCAAAGCCTCCACCGGAAGGCTGCCGCCGAGCTGTGCGATCTGGTCAGACAAGCGTCGGGCGAAATTGCCCTGGAAAAAATCCACGCCGTTGCCACGGCGGATGACGGACAGCGTCGCCGCGAGGTCCGATTGGACGAGGCGGTCGCCGGCACCGAGCGGAACTCCGTTGCGCGTGAAGATGCGCCGTGCATCGTCGTTCAGGGACGCAGCGCCGACAGCAAGGTCGCGCGCGAGTCCACGCGAGACCGGCACACCGAGGCTTGCAAGCTTCTCGCTGGGAGCAATGTCGAGTTCCCAGCGCGCCTGGCCGTGGCGGATCTGCATAAGAGCGATCGCCCGCACGGCGGTCGGCACGATGAACGGCGCGCCCTTGATCGGACCAGGCGCCGCGACCGGACCAAAAGCGAAGACTTCGCCCGCCTTTGTCTTGGCATCGTGAACGATGCAGGCGCCGGAGGCGCCGAGGCCGGCCGCCGACGGAAGGGTCACGGCCATGGCAAAATACATCGCGACTGCGGCGTCGGTCGCATTGCCGCCCTCCTGCAGAATGGAGCGGCCCACTTCCGCGGCTTGCCCCTCGTCCGCCGACACGGCGGCGAACTTTCCGGCCGCGCCGAAAAGATCCTGATAGCCTGCCTTGATCGGCGATGCTCCCGAAGGATTGATCGCATTGCGCGGGTCGGTCTCATTTCCGCCACAAGCCGAAAGCACAAGCACGGCACACAGCGCGAGGCTGCGCAATTGACGACTTGGTCTCGTGTTCCTAGCCTGCGCGCAACCCGTGTCGCCCGTGCTTAGACGCATCATCACCCTCTTCTCTCTCGCGCTGTTCGCGCTGGCCCCGTTTCGTGCCGCGAGCGCGCAACAAGGTCAACGTCTCAATATCGTCCGCGACGCCGAGATCGAGAATACGATCCGCACGTTCCTGACACCGATCTGGCGCGTCGCCGGGCTCGATCCGGAGGCGGTGCAGATCGTGATTGTCCAGGACAATAGTCTCAACGCTTTCGTGGCGGGTGGACAAAGGATCTTCATCAACACGGGTCTGCTGATGCGCACCGAAACGCCCAATCAATTGATCGGCGTGCTGGCGCACGAGACCGGCCACATCGCCGGCGGCCATCTGGCACGCCAGCAGGAAGAGCTGCGCCGCCTGAGCACGCTGCAGATCCTCGAGATGCTGCTGGGAGGCGCTGCCATGGCGGGCAGCGCGGCCGCGGGCGGCGGCATGGGCCGCGGCGGCCCCACCGGGCCC
>DATEID010000401.1:0-3988 GCA_035279245.1 Reyranella sp. | reverse complement strand
ATTGGCGTGGGTTATCGAAGGCGTTTGCACGGTGCGGACAAGTATCATCGAGATCCAGAAGATGAAGCAGCGCGGCGAGCGCTTCGCGATGGTGACGGCGTACGACTACACCGCCGCAAAGCTTGCCGAACGTGCCGGCATCCCGCTGCTGCTGGTCGGCGATTCGCTTGGCATGGTCGTGCTCGGTCACACGAGCACCGTGCCGGTCACCGTCGATCACATGGTCCATCACGCTGCGGCCGTGGTGCGCGGAACGTCCAAGGCGCTGGTGGTGGGTGATCTGCCGTTCCTGTCTTGCGCCACCATCGAGCGCGCGATCTCCGCCGCCGGCCGGCTGATGCAGGAGGCGGGCGTTCAGGCGGTCAAGCTGGAAGGTGGCAAGGCGATGGCGTCCACCGTGCGCACTCTCGTCGACCTCGGCATTCCCGTCATGGGGCATTTGGGATTCACGCCCCAGTCGGTCAACCAGATCGGGCTGCGCGTGCAGGGCCGCACCGCAGCGGCCGCACGACGGCTCATCGAGGATGCGGATGCCCTGGCGGATGCCGGCGCTTTCGCGGTCGTGCTGGAGCTGGTGCCCGCATCTCTGGCGCGGTTCGTGACGGAACGCCTGTCGATTCCGACCATCGGCATCGGTGCGGGCCCCGCCTGCGACGGTCAGGTCCAGGTCTGGCACGATTTGCTGGGTCTGTACGACGACTTCAAGCCGAGGCATGCGAAACGCTATACCGAGGCCGGCGAGGCAATCGTTGCGGCGCTGCGCGGCTATGCTGCGGAGGTCCAGCAGAACAGCTTCCCGACCGCCGCCCATGCGTCGGACATGGACGAAGCCGAGCTGCAGGCGGCAATCGCGGCTGCGACCTGATTGGCCTCCATCCAAAGCGAGCTGATACCTGCTCGAATCATCCGTCGTCGCCGAGCGGAGCGAAGCGTAGTCGAGGGACCTTCTCTCGACGATTGCGATTTTATCGTTGAGAGAAGGCTTCTCCGCTGCGCCTCCCTTCGGCTTCGCTCAGGGCAGGCGCTTCGCTCGGCTGCGGTCGAGACGACGAAGAACCCAAAGTCATTGTGCCTTCAACGGATGGTCGACTGCTTGAGTCTATCGGCCATCTTTTCCGCGATCATGACCGTCGTTAGATGCGTGTTGGCCCGCACGACGGTCGGCATGATCGAAGCGTCGATGACCCGCAAGCCCGTACATCCGATCACGCGGCATTCGGGATCGACAACCGAACGTGGATCGTCGGCGGCTCCCATGCGGCAGGTGCCGCTCGCGTGCTGGGCATCTGAGCATTCGGCGAACATCCAGTCGTCGAGCGCCTCGCCTTCGAGTGGTTCCGTGATGGAACGGCCGGTGGTTCCGTACTCGATTCCGGTCGCTATCGCCTGGATTTCGGGATGCAGGCAGACCTCGCGAAGCCGCCTGACGCCGTCCCGCATGCGCAGGAGGTCGCTTCGATCGGAAAGCATGCGCTCGTCCACCCGCGGGTCCGTCCCGGGATCGAGGGTGGTGATGCGGACGCTGCCCTCGCTGAAAGCCTGGAAGGCGGAGACGGCGACGCGTGCCCGTTTCGTGCCGCCGTCCTCCTCCGGCCGGAGGTTGCCGGCAATGAAGATCATGTCGTTGAGGCCTGCGCCGGCGAGATTTGAGGAGTAGCGCACGCAGCAGTTGGTGTGGCGGTGCATGATCGTGCTCACCTGCGCCTCCTCGCGGAGATCGAGCGTAAGGCCGAGGATCGGATGGTCGAGCAGGTGCTCGCCCACAGGCAGATCGGCCACCCTCTTGATGCCGAGCGATTCGAGCACCTTGCGCGGCCCGATGCCGGATCGCTGCAGCAGGGCGGGCGAGTGGATGGCGCCGGCCGAGACGATGACCTCGCGTCGCGCCCGTACCGTCCGAAGCGCGCCGTCGAGCCGGACGCGCACGCCGTTCGCGTGGTTGCGGTTGCCCTCGAACTGCAGGCTGTCGACGAGGGCATGGCCGACGATCGTGAGGTTGGGCCGATCGCGGATGGGCTCCAGATAGCCGTCGTTGGTCGAGATGCGCAGACCCTGCCGGCTGTTGATGGCATAGGGCGAGACGCCGGTTCCCTGCGGGGCGTTGTGGTCCGAGCACCAGCCGTAGCCGAGGCCGAGCGCCGCCTTCATCATGGCGCGGTCGACATGACCCCAAGCCTCGACCGGCGCGCGATAGACCGGGATCGGTCCCGCCTTGCCGTGGTACGGCGCGTCGCCAAAATCGACATCGCCCTCGAGCTTGCAGAAGTAGGGCAGGATCTCCCGCCAACTCCAGCCTGTGCAGCCTGCCGCGACCCAATCCTCGAAATCCTCGGGCAGGCCGCGGATCGCGATCTGGCCGTTGATGGTGGAGCTTCCGCCGATTGCCCGCCCGCGCCACAGGAGCTTCGGCTCCTGTCGTTCGGTGCGTCGCGCCAGCAGCTTCGGCCAGCGATAGTCGTCGTCGGCGATGGCGCGCAGCGGATTGGGGATGCGGATGTGCTGCGGCGTCTCGGCAGTGCGGAAGTCTCGGCCGGCCTCGAGCAGCAACACGCGGATTGCCGGGTCCTCGGTGAGTCGTGCCGCCAGCACCGCTCCGGCCGAGCCGCCGCCGACAATGACGAAATCGTAGTCATCCTGCATGGCGCCGCCTCGATCGTACGATCTCCCATACGCCGATCAGGCCGCTTGGCCACAACAGCAGGATACCGGCCAGGACGGCGCCCAGCACGATCTTGTCGCCGTCGCCGCCGATCGAGAAGAACGTCTGCTGCACGATGATCAGCGCCGTCCCGATCAGCGGCCCTAGCAGCAGGCGGCGACCGATGACGACGATCGCCGTCAGCATGAGCACCAGGAAATAGCTCTCGAACATATCGGGACCGACATAGGCGCGCTGGTAGGCATAGAGCCATCCCGCAAGCGCGGAGATCGGGGCGGAGGCGATGAAGACCAGGATACGCACGATGCGGGCATCGACCCCGAGCGCCGTCGCGAGATCGGGATTCATCTGCACCATCAATGCGCTGGTGCCCAGGCGCGAGCGGCGGAAGCGATGAATGAAGATCAGCGTGAGCATCAGGAGCGCCCAAGCCACCGACCACAGGCCGGCATTGTCGGAACCCTCTATGCCATAGCCGAACAGGGTGAGCTCGAGCGGCGGCACACCGACGATGCCGTCGGACCCGCCCAGGAACGACCAGTTGAAGGCGATCTCCATAGCAACAACGGCCGCGGCGTAGGTCACGAGCGAAAAGACGAATTCGCGGGTCCGCAAAGTCGCAAGGCCCAGCAGCGCCGCAAGGATCATGGACAGGACAACCGCTGCACCGGCCGTCGCCCAGCCGTTCCAGCCAGCGTTCACGGCGAGCAGGGCGGCGGCATATCCGCCGGTCGCCCAGAAGATCGTATGACCGAGACTCACCTCGCCGAGATAGGAAAGGATCAGGTCGGCGCCGTAGGACATCACGGCGAGGATGGCGATGGTGGTGCAGGCGACGTAGGCCACCGGCGCGCCGCCCGCGACCATCGGTATGAAGTAGGCGAGCGCCGCCAGGATCAACGCCACCGGCGTGCCGAGCCGGGCCATCATCGTGCGCCCAGCCCGCGCGGCCGCATCACCAGGACGGCCAGTAGCACGAGAAAGGCGGCTGCGGTCGTGTAGGCGGGCGACACCAGAGCGCCGAAGAGGGCGGTGAACAGGCCGAGCCCGAGTCCCGCCAGCAGGCTGCCGCCGACGCTGCCGATGCCGCCCAGCACCACCACCACGAACGTCAGGATGACCTCGTCGAAGCCCATGCTGGTGAGGATCGGACTGCGTGGCGCCACCAGGCCGGCGCCCAGCGCGACCGCCGCGCACTCGAAGACGAACACGCCGATATAGACGAGCGTCGCGTTGATGCCGAAGAGCTGCGCGAGTTTAGGGTCCTCGGCGACGGACCGCACCAGGGCGCCGATGCGCGTGCGGTTCAGCACCAGCCAGAGCACGGCG
>DATEID010000400.1:0-8593 GCA_035279245.1 Reyranella sp. | reverse complement strand
GCAGGCTGAAGGATAGGTCGTCGATCAGCAGCCGGTCGCCGAAGCCCTTGGAGATCTTCTCGGCCCGGATGACGTGGTCGCCGAGCCGCGGCCCGGCCGGGATGACGATCTGCGCCGTGTCGAGCGTGGCCTTCTGCTCCTCCTCGACCATCTGGTTGTAGGCGGCGATGCGGGCCTTGCTCTTGGAGCGCCGCGCCTGCGGCGACTGGCCCATCCATTCGAGCTCGCGCTGCAGGGTGCGGCGGCGCGCATCGGCCGCCTTCTCCTCCTGCGCCAGCCGGTTCTCCTTCTGCTTCAGCCAGGAGGTGTAGTTGCCCTCCCACGGGATGCCCTGGCCGCGGTCGAGCTCGAGGATCCAGCCGGCGACGTTGTCGAGGAAGTAGCGGTCGTGGGTCACCGCGACCACGGTGCCGGGAAATTCCTTGAGATGCCGCTCGAGCCAGGCCACCGACTCGGCATCGAGATGGTTGGTGGGCTCGTCGAGCAGCAGCATGTCGGGCCGGCTGAGCAACAGGCGGCAGAGCGCGACACGCCGGCGCTCGCCGCCCGACAGCTTCTCGACATCGGCATCGCCGGGCGGGCAGCGCAGCGCGTCCATCGCGATCTCGACCGTGCGCTGCAGGTCCCAGCCGTTGCCGGCATCGATCTTCTCCTGCAGTTCGGCCTGCTCGGCGATCAGCTTGTCCATGTCGGCGTCGGGATCGGAGAAGGCGGCGGACACCTCCTCGAAGCGTGCCAGCATGCTCGCCATCTCGCCCGCACCGTCCATGACGTTGCCCAACACGTCCTTCTTGGGGTCGAGCTTGGGCTCCTGCTCGAGCATGCCGACCTTCGCGCCCTCGGCCGCCCAGGCCTCGCCCGTGAAGTTGTCGTCCTGGCCGGCCATGACCCGCAGCAGGGTCGACTTGCCGGCGCCGTTCAGGCCCAGCACGCCAATCTTGGCGCCCGGGAAGAACGACAGCCAGATATCCTTCAGCACCTGCTTGCCGCCCGGGTAGGTCTTGTTGAGACCTTTCATGACGTAGATGTACTGGTACGCAGCCATTTCGGGCTCCTTGAGGCTCCGGACTGATGGGAATGGGAAGGCGAGCCTTGTAGCGACCCGGGGGCCTTGGTTCAATGCGGGCGATGCTCGCCGAATCGGTGGTTCTCGCCCTGTCGCTGGCCTATCTCGGCCTGCTGTTCGCCGTGGCCTATTTCGGCGACCGGCACCAGCGTGCCTGGTCGACGAGCAGCTCCATCGCGCCGGCGGTCTATGGCCTTTCCTTTGCCATCTATTGCACCTCGTGGACCTTCTACGGCGGCGTGGGCCGGGCGAGCGCAACGGGCTTCGACTACCTGCTGATCTATACCGGCCCCATCCTGGTAATGACCGTGGGCTTTCCGCTTCTGCAGAAGATGGTGCGACTGGCCAAGCGGCACAACGTCACCTCGATCGCCGACTTCCTCGCCTCGCGCTACGGCAAGAGCCGCGCCGTGGGCGTGACGGCTACCCTGTTCGCGACGGTCGGCGTGCTGCCCTACATCGCCCTCCAGCTTCAGGCGGTGTCGTCGTCGTTCAGCGCGATCGTCGATCCGGCGCAGCGGCCCGGCCATCCGTTCAGTGTCATCCATACCGATACGGCCCTGATCGTGGCGGCCCTGATGGCGGTCTTCACCGTCCTGTTCGGCGTGCGCCACGTATCGGCGTCCGAGCAGCATCGCGGCATGATGATGGCCATCGCCTTCGAATCGGTGGTGAAGCTGGTCGCGCTGGTCGCGGTCGGGCCGTTCGTGCTGTTCGTGCTGTTCGACGGGCCATCCGACCTTTGGACGAGGCTCGCGGAGCAGCCGGCGTTGGCGAATCGGGTGCTGCAGGAGGGCTCGCCCGTCACCTGGATCGTGACCTCACTGCTCTCGGCCATGGCGTTTCTCTGTCTGCCGCGCCAGTTCCATGTGGCGGTGGTCGAGCATGGCCATGCCAGGAGCCTGCCGACCGCGCGCTGGCTGTTCCCGGGTTACCTCGTGCTGATCAACCTGTTCGTGATCCCGATCGCCGCGGCCGGCCTGCTGCTGCTCGGCGCCCAGTTCAATCCCGATCTCTACGTGCTGCGCCTGCCGCTCGAGCATGGCACGAACTGGCTGTCGGCATTCGTTTTCCTGGGTGGGCTTTCGGCCGCGACGTCCATGGTGGCCGTGGCCTGCATGGCGCTGTCGGGCATGATCGGCAACGAGCTCCTCATGCCCTACCTGTTGCGCCACCAGGGGGTGAGGCGTGGCGAGATGGGCCCGCTCGTCGTGTTCGTGCGGCGCGCCGCCGTGGTGCTGATCCTGATGGCGGCCTACGCCTACGAACGAATCGTCTCGGGCATCCTGCCGCTCGCTTCGATCGGCCTCATCAGCTTTTGCGCGGTCGCCAACTTCGCACCCGGCCTGGTGCTCGGCCTCTACTGGCGGCGCGCCCATCGCTGGGGCGTGGTGGCGGGCCTGGCGGGCGGCTTCCTGGTTTGGCTGTACGCCCTTCTGCTGCCGACGCTGCACCAGGAGGCGGGCGGTGCACAGGAGATGCCGCTCAAAGCCTGGCTGCCTGCACCGCTCGACGGACTCGACCCCGTCGGCCAAGGCTTCGTGGCCGGAATTGTCGTCAATGCGCTCCTGCTGGTGGCCGTGTCGCTGTTGATACGGGCCCGCGGCGCCGACGCCGAGCAGGCGCATGCCTTCGTGGTCGGTGCCGAGCCCACCGAGACCGGATCGCAGATTCCGGCCGATGCGCATCGTCTGGACGAGCTGCGCGAGCTGCTGGCGCGGTTCGTCGGCTTCGAGCGTGCCGAACGGGCGCTGGGTCGCGAGCCGCTGTCGGCCGAGACGGCGTTGCAACGCACCGAGCGGGTTCTGTCGGGGACGTTGGGCGCCGCCTCGGCCCGCGTCGTCGTTGCCGCGCTTGGCCGCCGCGGGCGGTTGACGCCGCGCAGCGCGCGCGCCTTGATCGACGAGGCGTCGGAGGCGATCCGCTATAACTACGAGATCCTGCGCAACACGCTCGACCATGTCGGCATGGGGATCGCCGCGTTCGACCGCCACGGCAACCTCGAGATCTTCAACGATCGCTTCACGACGCTCCTGTCGCTCGACGGCGAGGCGGTCGCGGTCGGAGCATCGCCGCTGTGGTTCGGCGGCGCCGCCGACGTCGTGGCCCTGCTGCGCCGACCGGAAGCCCCGCAGACGCACGAGATCGCGACCCGGGGCGGGCGGGTCGTCGAGCTCCGGCTCGATCCGCTGCCGGCCGGCGGCTTCGTCGCCACCTGCAACGACGTCACGTCGCGCGTGCACACCGCGGAAGCGCTGCGCGAAAGCGACCGCCGCCTGCGGCAGGCAGCCGAGACGCTGGAGCAGCGCGTGGTCGAGCGGACGGCGGAGCTCGAGGCGAGCCGCGCCGAGGCCGAGGCGGCCAACCTCGGCAAGACCCGCTTCATCGCCGCAGCGAGCCACGACCTCCTGCAGCCGCTGCATGCGGCGCGGCTTTTCACGGCGGCGATGATGGACCGCGATCCCGGCAACGATCTCGGCGCCAAGATCGATACGAGTTTGGGGGCGGTCGAATCGCTGCTCGACACGCTGCTCGACATTTCCAAGCTCGATGCCGGCGCCTTCAGGCCGGAAAAG
Organism: Reyranella sp.; assembly: GCA_035279245.1. Lineage (GTDB taxonomy): Bacteria > Pseudomonadota > Alphaproteobacteria > Reyranellales > Reyranellaceae > Reyranella. The sequence goes on along the minus strand of DATEID010000400.1, from coordinate 4,951 downwards.
CGAAGCTTTGCGCTGCAGCCGATGTTCGAGTCGTTGGCGACAGCCTTCGCAGCCGTTGCCGCCCGGCGCGACATCCAGCTCGTGGTGGTTCCGACACGCGCCTTCGTCACCACGGATCCGGCGTTCCTGCGCCGCATCCTGCAGAACCTCCTTTCCAATGCCTTGCGCTATGGCCGCGCTGAGGGCCGCCCGCAGCGGGTACTGCTGGGTTGTCGGCGCGAGGGCGGTTGCCTTCGCATCGAGGTGAAGGACAATGGTCCCGGTATCGCCGCCGACAAGCAGGGGGCCATTTTCGAGGAGTTCGTGCGCCTGCAGCCGGAAGTCGAGCTGGCGCGGGACGAACGCGGCCTGGGACTTGGTCTCGCGATCGTCGAGCGTGTGGCGCGCATGCTCGACCTGCCAGTGCGCATCGCCTCGGCGCCCGGTCGCGGCTCGACCTTTTCGGTGGTCGTGCCGTCCGCAGCATCGATCGAGACGATGCCAATCGCGTCGCCGATGTCGCCGCCGCAGCCGGCGCTGGAGGCGGAGAGCTTCGTGCTCTGCATCGATGACGAGGCGCGGGTGCGCGAGGCGATGGCGACGCTGCTGAGCGGCTGGGGCTGCAAGGTCGCCACGGCCGTCGGCGAAGCGGAAGCGGCCGAACGTGTCGCGGCCGCGGGCCGCTTGCCCGATCTCGTGCTGGCGGATCTCCACCTTGACGGCGGAGCCGGTGGAAAGCCGGACGGTCTCGCGGTGATCGAGGCGCTGCGCCGACGCTGGGGTCGCCTCGTGCCGGCGGCGCTCGTCACCGCCGATCGCGAGCCGATGTTGCGCCTGCGGGCCCGCGCGCAACAGGTCGATCTGCTGCACAAGCCGGTGAAGCCCGCGGCCCTGCGTGCACTGCTGCGCATGCGTGAGCGGTCCGCAGCCGTTGCGTGACGTCAAGGGCCTTCAGGTGGTCGGCAGCGACAGGCCCCGCGCTTCGATGACCGCCTGGGTGCGCGAGCGCACGCCGAGCTTGCGCAGAATTACCGTGACATGCGCTTTGACGGTCGCTTCGCCGACGCCGAGCTTGTAGGCGATCTGCTTGTTCTGGTCGCCTTGCACCATCAAGGCCAGCACGCGCCATTGCTGCGGCGTCAGCTGGACAGCGCGCTGAGCGAAGCTATCGCCGCCGCCTGTCTCCGGCGGGGCGATGATCTCGCCATCGAGCACGGCGCGCACGGTGGCAGCGATCTCTTCCAGCGAAGCCGACTTCTCGACATAGGCCGAAGCGCCAAGATCGTGCGTGCGTCGCGCGACCGCGGCATCGCGTGCGGCGGAAACGACGATGATCGGCACGGTCGGCCAGTCGGAGCGCAGGAGAGCGAGACCGGTCAGCCCATCCATGCCGGGCATGTCGAGATCGAGCAGCAGGGCGTCGGTGTCGGGCTGGCGTTCCAGCGCCTGCTGGGTCTCCGCGAGGCTGCCGGCGAGACCGATCGACGCGCCGGGAAAGCTTTGCGACAGAACGGTGCTCAGGGCGTCGCGGACCATCGGATGGTCGTCGGCGATCAGGAAGCTGCGCGTGGTGGCCTCGATCATGACGCCCGATTATTCTATCCGCATGCCCCCTTGTACAATACGACCGCCGAATGGGCCCCGCACAGGCGGTTTCCTTTTGGAGCACAAGAGGGCATCCTGACCCGCCCCCTAGATGTGATCAGGACACGTGCATGAATCTCGATGCCATCGCTATCGGCCGCAACCCGCCCGACGACGTCAACGTCCTGATCGAGGTGCCGATCGGTGGCGAGCCCATCAAGTACGAGATGGACAAGGCGGCGGGAACGCTGGTGGTCGATCGCTTCCTCTACACGCCCATGCGCTATCCCGGGAACTACGGGTTCGTGCCGCATACCCTGTCGGACGACGGCGATCCGATCGACGTGCTGATCGCCAACACCCGCCCGATCATTCCCGGTGCCGTGATGAACGTGCGGCCTCTCGGCGTGCTCAAGATGGAGGACGACGGCGGCGGCGACGAAAAGATCATCGCCGTGCCGACCTCCAGGATCACACAGCGCTACGTCCAGCTGAAGAGCTACAAGGATCTGCCGGAAATCACGCGCCAGCAGATCGAGCACTTCTTCGTCCACTACAAGGATCTCGAGCCGGGCAAATGGGTCAAGCTGCTGGGCTGGGGTGACATCGAGGAGGCACGCGGCCTGATCGCGGCGGCGATCCAGCGCGCTGGGACGAAACGATCATGAGCAGGCGGGACAGCGAAAAGGGAAAGCGGGCGCCGGACGCAGAGGCGGTCAAGCCGCTCGCCGGGCGAACCGTGCTGGTGGTCGAGGACAATGCCGAGATCGCGTTCGAGCTTGCCTCCATCCTGGAGGAGGCGGGAGCCGCCATTGTCGGACCGGTCGCCTCGGTTCAAGGCGCCTATGACCAGATGGCCGACCGGGCCATCGAGACCGCGCTGCTGGACGTCACGCTGCGCAACAACGAGACGGCCTTTCCCCTCGCCGATGCTCTGGCCGCACAGCGCATCCCGTTCGTTTTCATTTCCGGACAGTCGAGTGCATTGATGCCGCCGCGCTATCGCGACCGCGCCTTCCTCAACAAGCCCTACAAGAGCGACGAGGTCGTCGAGCTGGTCCTGGCGTCACTGAAGTCCGGTCTTTGATGCCAAGCTACCTGTGTGTCGGGCGCCTTCGTCTCTGTGTTCCATATTTAGAATTATTCTAAACTGATTGACAGGCTGCGAACCAGGCGGCAGAGTTCCCTGTGTCGTCCACGAAGGGGGTTCACATGACCGAGAAGAAGCTGACCACCGCGGCGGGAGCGCCGGTCGTCGACAATCAGAACTCGATGTCGGCCGGTCCGCGTGGCCCCTTGCTTCTCCAGGATGTTTGGCTCCTCGAGAAGCTCGCTCATTTCGATCGCGAGGTGATCCCGGAGCGGCGCATGCATGCCAAGGGCTCGGGCGCCTATGGGACCTTTACCGTCACCCACGACATCACGAAATACACCCGCGCGAAGATATTCTCCGCCATCGGCAAGAAGACGGATCTCTTCGCGCGCTTCACGACCGTCGCCGGCGAACGCGGCGCCGCCGATGCGGAGCGCGACATCCGCGGCTTCGCGGTCAAGTTCTATACCGAGGAAGGCAACTGGGACATGGTCGGCAACAACACGCCGGTCTTCTTCCTGCGCGATCCGCTCAAGTTCCCCGACCTCAATCACGCGGTGAAGCGCGATCCGCGGACGAACATGCGCAGTGCGCGGAACAACTGGGATTTCTGGACTTCCTTGCCCGAGGCGCTGCATCAGGTGACGATCGTCATGAGCGATCGCGGCATTCCAGCCAGCTACCGTCACATGCATGGCTTCGGCAGCCACACTTTCAGCTTCATCAACCGCGACAATGAGCGCTTCTGGGTCAAGTTCCACTTCCGTTGCCAGCAGGGCATCAGGAACCTGACGGACGGCGAGGCCGAAGCGATCGTCGGCAAGGACCGCGAGAGCCATCAGCGCGACCTTTACGAGTCCTTGGAGAGGAAGGAGTTCCCCAAGTGGGCCTTGAAGGTCCAGATCATGCCCGAGAAGGACGCCTCGAAGGTGCCGTACAATCCCTTCGACCTGACGAAGGTATGGCCGCACAAGGACTATCCCCTGATCGATGTCGGCGTGATGGAACTCAACCGCAATCCCGAGAACTTCTTCGCCGAGGTCGAGCAGTCGGCCTTCAATCCGGCGCATGTCGTGCCGGGCATCGGCTTCTCACCCGACAAGATGCTGCAGGCGCGTCTGTTCTCCTACGGCGATGCGCAGCGCTACCGACTTGGCGTGAACCACCATCTAATTCCGGTGAATGCCGCACGCTGCCCGGTGCATAGCTATCACCGCGATGGCCAGATGCGCGTCGACGGCAATCACGGCAGCACCATCGGCTATCAGCCGAACAGCTTCGGCCAGTGGCAGGAGCAGCCCGACTTCCGCGAGCCGCCGCTGTCGATCGAGGGTGCGGCCGACCACTGGAACCATCGCGAGGACAGCGACTACTTCTCCCAGCCCGGTGCGCTCTTCCGGCTGATGACGCCGGCCCAGCAACAAACGCTTTTCGCCAATACCGGCCGGGCGATGGCGGGCGTGCCCGACCACATCAAGGCGCGACACATCGGCAATTGCCTCAAGGCCGACCCGGGCTACGGCAAGGGTGTGTCGGATGCGCTCGGCGTCGCGCTGGGCGACGTGCCCAAGGTCGCAGCCGACTGAGGACGCTCGAATGCCTGTACGGGTGATCGGCATGATCGGGGTCGCGCCGCCGAGCGGCGAGGCCACTGTCCATGTCATCAAGGGCGGCATATCGCCGTCCTATCTGACGACGTTTGCGCAGGTGCACGAGGCGGCCGGCTTCGATCTCGTGCTGGTGGGCTACACGGCGTCCTCGGCCGAGGGCTTCCTGGTTGCCCAGCACGCCGCCCAGCATACCGGGCGGCTCGGCTTCCTGATCGCCCACCGCCCGGGATTCGTCGCGCCGACGCTGGCCGCGCGCAAGATCGCGACGTTCGACCATCTCACCAATGGCCGGATTGCACTCCACATCATCGCCGGCGCAAGCGACGCCGAGCAGCATGGCGACGGCGATTTCGCGCCCAAGGAGGAACGCTATCGCCGCGCGGCGGAATATCTCGAGGTCTTGAAGCTCGCCTGGACGAGCGAGCGCCGGTTCGACTTCGAGGGCGTGTTCTACCATGTGAAGGGCGCCAGGTCCGACGTTCAGCCGTTGCAGAAGCCGCATCCGCCGCTCTTCTTCGGAGGCTCCTCGGAAGGCGCTATGGCGATGGGTGCCCGGCACTGCGACGTGTTCGCGATGTTCGGCGAGCCGCTGACGGCGACGGCCGAGCGTATCGCCGATTTCCGAACGCGAGCGGCCGCTTTTGGCCGGACGCCCACCTTCAACATGTCGTTCCGACCGATCCTC
>DATEID010000399.1:0-5846 GCA_035279245.1 Reyranella sp. | reverse complement strand
TCAGCAAGGCGCGCATCGTGGCGCTCGACGAGCGCGAGCAGGCCGGCGTGCGCGACCTGCTCAATCTCGGCCACACCTTCGGCCATGCGCTGGAGGCCGAGACCGGCTTCGGCCCTGATCTGCTGCACGGCGAGGCGGTCGGCGCCGGCATGGCGCTGGCCTTCGACCTTTCCGCCAAGCTCGGCCTCTGCCCGGCCGCGGACGCAAGCCGCGTGCGCGCTCATCTTGGCGCCGTGGGCCTGCCGGTGCGGCTGCGCTCGATCGGCGGCGACAACCGCCGTTCCTGGGACGCCGGAAAGCTGATCGAGCACATGCGCGGCGACAAGAAGGCCGAAGCGGGCAAGCTGACCTTCATCCTGACCCGCGGCATTGGCAAGGCCTTCGTCACGCGTGAAGTCGGCATGGCGGCCCTGCGGGATCTTCTCGATGCGGCCATTGCCGCCTGACGGTCCATGACCTTCCACGTCCCCCTGATTGCGGCCGCTCCGTTGGTCTTGCTGTGTCTGTTGCTCGGCGCCTACCTGTCGGCGGCGGAAACGGCGATCACCGGCGCCTCGCGCCCGCGCATGCATCGCCTCGCGCAGCAGGGCAACCGCAAGGCGAAGCTCGTCAATCAGTTGCTCGATCGCAAGGACGAGGCGGTGAGCGCCGTCCTGTTGGGCAGCAATGTCGTCAACATCTTCTCCGCCTCGCTCAGCACGGCGGTGTTGACCGCGCTGTTTGGCGCGGCCGGCGTCGTCTATGCGACCGTGGTGATCGGCATCCTGGTAGTGATTTTCGCCGAGGTCATGCCCAAGACATGGGCCCTCCTGCGGGCCGACCGCGTGGCGCTGATGCTCGCGCCCTCCATCCTCGTGAGCCTCAGGATCCTCGGTCCCGCGGCACGGGCGGTGTCGTGGATCTCGCGCCTCTTCCTGCATCTGCTCGGCATCCGCACCGACCGCACGCCCGACCCCGAAGAACATGCCGAGCTGTTGCGGGGCGCCATCGAGCTGCATGGCTTCGACCACACCGACGAGGACGCGCCGGTCGAGAAGGCGATGCTGCGCTCCGTCCTCGACCTCGGCGATCGCACGGTGGGCGATGTCATGGTCCATCGCGGCAGCATGGCGTTGATCGATGCCGACGAGCCGACCGACTCCATCGTCACCCAGATGCTGGCCGCACCGTACACCCGCATCCCGCTCTATCGCGGGCAGCCCGACAATATCGTCGGCGTGGTCCATGCCAAGGACCTGTTCCGGGCGGTGAAGGCGGCCGGCGGCCCGGAAACGGTGCGCATCGCCGACGTCATGACGCCGCCGTGGTTCATCCCCGAATCGACCATCCTGTTCGACCAGTTGAAGGCCTTCCAGGACCGCCACGAGCATTTCGCGATCGTGGTCGACGAGTACGGCGTGATGCAGGGCATCGTCACGCTGGAAGACATCATCGAGGAGATCGTGGGCGAAATCGAGGACGAGCATGATGCCATCAAGCGCGGCGTGATCCGGCGCGACGACGGCAGCCTCGTCTGCCAGGGCAGCGTGCCGATCCACGATCTCAATCGCGAGTTCGGCTGGGAGTTGCCCGAGGACGTCGCCACGACCATCGCCGGCCTCGTCCTCTACGAGGCGAGGCGCATCCCCGAAGTGGGGCAAACCTATGCCTTCTATGGCTTCAGGTTCGAGATTTTGAAGCGCGAGGGCACGCGCATCGCCGAGTTGCGCATCGTGCCGCCCAACGCCATACAGGCGCCCAACGTCTAAATATCCAGCCGAAAGGACTTGCCATGCCGCTTTCGCCGCCGGTCGGGCGACAGCATCTGCATACGCGTCGCGTCACCTGCCAAGGCTTCTTCCGTGACGACGGCCTGTGGGACATCGAGGGCCGCATCACCGACGAGAAGACCTACGAACACGCCAACGAGTGGCGCGGCCCCTTGAAGGCCGGCGACTTCGTGCACGACATGTCGATCCGCCTCACGCTCGACCACAAATTCACGATCGTCGACGTCGAGGCGGTGACGGACAAGTCCCCCTATCGGATCTGCGGCCAGATCGCCCCCGACTTCAGGAAGCTGATCGGCCTCAGGATCGGCGGCGGCTTCCACCGCGAGGTTCGGGCGCGACTGGGCGGCGTGCATGGCTGCACGCACATCGTCGAGCTTTTGGGGCCGGTCGCCACGACGGCGTTCCAGACCGTCTCGTCCGGCAAGGCACGCGAACTGAACCGCGCCCACCTCGAGAAAAAGGGCATCAGGCCGAAATCCGCCGCAGGCAAGGCGACCAAAGCGCCGCGCAAGCCTTATGTCATCGATACCTGCCATGCCTGGTCGGCCGAGGGCGAGGTCGTGAAGCGGTGGGCGCCGCATTTCTACACCGGCCCCGACGCCGAGTCGGTGCGTGCGGCGGCCGAGGGCAAGGAGATCGAACTCGACGGCTGATTGTCGCAAAACACCGTGTGAGGGCGACCGGACCTTCGCACCAGCGGCGCCGACTCTCAAGGATGAACCGACACCTTGCAGCAATGCGGTGTCATCCCGAGCGCAGCGAGGATCCTTGTCGGCGACGCGAAAGATCCCTCGCTTCCCTCGGGATGACACGGCTTGCTGCCATTGCCATCCATTGCCGAATGATCTGCCGCACGATTTGAGACGGCCCAGCGCTACGGCTTGCGGTCTTCGGCCGGCGTGAGCGTCGTCAACGCGAGCGCATGCAGGCCGGCGGCGAACTCCTCCGTCAGCGTCTGATAGACGAGGCGCTGGCGAGCGACCCGGTTCTGACCCTCGAAGGCGGACGATACGATCTCGACCCGGAAGTGGGATTCGCCGCCCTCGCGATAGCCGGCATGGCCGCGGTGCCGGGCCGATTCATCCTCGATGTCGAGACGCTGCGGCGCGAAGCGCTCCCGAAGCTTTTTGTCAATCGCCATCGCCACCGCGCCCATCGCTCGCCTCTCTTGTCCGGCCAATCGCTTCAACACATATTAGTCGAATGCCGCGACGGCGAGCCAAACCTCTGACCGCGACCGACGGCGCCACGCCCTTCGAACGCGTGTGCGAGGCGCCCGGCTGTCGACTGCATGGCGAGTACCGGGCCCCAAGGGCGCGCGACCGACTGAACGAGTATCGCTGGTTCTGCCTCGAGCATGTACGCGACTACAACAAGCGATGGGATTACTTCGCCGGCCTTGATGCAGCCCAGATCGAACAACATATTCGTGCCGACACGATCTGGCGCCGCCCCGTCTGGCCCTTGGGCGCGCGCGGCGGTGGACCGCGGTTTCACGATCCGCTTGGTCTCAGCGACGATGCCGGGCTCGGCGAACGGCCGCCGCAACGTGTGGATGGCAGCGAGCAACTGACCCCTGCGGAGCGCAGCGCCATAGAGGTCCTTGAACTTTCATGGCCTTTGACCTTGGCGGATGTGAAATCTCGTTACAAGGAACTGGTAAAATTGCATCATCCTGACGCCAATGGCGGCGCCCGTGAGGCTGAGGAAAGGTTGAAGAAGATCAACGCAGCCTATTCCACCCTGCGGGCGTCGGAGCATCTGCCGACCGAGTGACGGCAGCGCGCATCTGGCCTGACAATTGGCGGCTTGCAGCGCACAATGGGGCCTGCGACTATTGCTTTAGGCCCGCAATCTGGCGGGCTTTGTTTTGTTAGGAAACCGTGTGATGGCTTCTACGACGACCGCTGCCCGGCAGAACATCTCGGGCATGCCGGATATCAAGGTCTCAGCCCGCCAGGTGTTCGGCATCGACACCGACATGGAGGTGCCCGCCTTCAGCGCCGTCACCGAGCACGTGCCGGCGGTCGATGATGCCTACCTGTTCGATCACGACACGACGATGGCGATCCTCGCCGGCTTCGCTTTCAACCGACGCGTGATGGTCCAGGGCTATCACGGCACCGGCAAGTCGACCCACATCGAGCAGGTCGCGGCGCGCCTCAATTGGCCTTGCATCCGCGTCAACCTCGACAGCCACATCAGCCGTATCGATCTGATCGGCAAGGACGCCATCGTGCTGCGTGACGGCAAGCAGGTCACCGAGTTCCGCGAGGGCATCCTGCCGTGGGCGTTGCAGAATCCGACGGCGCTGGTGTTCGACGAATACGACGCCGGCCGCGCCGACGTCATGTTCGTGATCCAGCGCGTGCTCGAGGTCGAAGGCAAGCTGACGCTGCTCGACCAGAACAAGGTGATCCACCCGCATCCGGCGTTCCGCCTGTTCTCGACCGCCAACACGGTCGGCTTGGGCGACACGACCGGCCTCTATCACGGCACGCAGCAGATCAACCAGGGCCAGATGGACCGCTGGTCGATCGTCAGCACGCTGAACTACCTGCCGCACGAGCAGGAAGTGAACATCGTGGCGGCCAAGACGCCGCACTACGACAACGAGGAGGGCCGCAAGATCATCTCGGCGATGGTCGCGCTGGCCGATCTCACGCGTGCGGGCTTCATCGCCGGCGACATCTCGACCGTCATGTCGCCGCGCACGGTGATCACCTGGGCCGAGAATGCCCACATCTTCGCCGGCGACATCGGCTTCGCCTTCCGCCTCACCTTCCTCAACAAGTGCGACGAGGTCGAACGCAGCACGCTCGCCGAATACTACCAGCGCTGCTTTGGCCGGGACCTGCCGCCGACCAGCGGCAAGGGTGGGAAGCTGCATTAAGGCGTACCGATGGCCAAGGACACGACTCCCCTCGAGGAGTTCCGCCGCGTCACCGCCACCACAATGCGGGCCATCTCCCGCCGGGAGGTGAATGTCTCGTTCGTGCCCGATGGCGGCTCGCTGCTGGGGCAGGAGGCGCGGATCACCGTGCCGGCGCGCGACCTACCGGTCGAGGATGTCAGCCGGGTCCGCGGCGAGGCCGATTCGATGGCGCTCAAGCTGCGCCATCACGACCGCAAGATGCACCTGCGCCGCGTGCCGCGCGGCGAGACTGCGCGAGCGATCTTCGAGGCGGTGGAGCAGGTGCGCGTCGAGGCGCTGGGCGCGCGCCGCATGGCGGGCGTTGCCGACAATCTCTCGGCGCTGTGGCGCCAGCGTTCCGACCAGCGCGGCCACGCCCGCATCAAGACCAAGGACGACGCGCCCATCGCCGATGTGATCGGCCTGATCGCGCGCGAGCAGCTTCTGGGCGCCGCACCGCCTGAATCGGCCAAGGCAATGGTCGATATGTGGCGGGCCGACGTCGAAGCTGCCGCCGGCCGCGACTTCCAGAAACTCAAGGATGCACTTTCCAATCAGGACGCCTTCGCGCGAGCCGCGCGCCAGCTCATTCGCGACCTGAAGCTCGGCGACGAGTCGGCCGACCTCCAGGACGAGGATCCCGAGGAATCGCAGGACCAGGAGAATGCCGACGGCCAGTCGAACGAGACCGGCGACGACCAGAGCGATTCGAGCGAGAGCCAGGGCTACGGCGCACAGGGCGAGGAAACCGAGGATGCCTCCGAGCAGGACGATGCGTCGGAGACCGTCGCCGACCAGGCGCAGACCGAGATGCAGATGGGCTCGGGCGACGAGGAGGAACCCGGCCGGGCCGAGCGGCCATGGCTCCCGCCAGGCGCGCTGAGCAACGAGCCGCTTGGCCAGCAGTATCACGGCTATACGACGAAGTTCGACGAGATCGTCGAGGCCGACCAGCTGTGCGACGCCGAGGAACTCGGCCGCCTGCGCAATCACTTGGACCAGCAGCTCTCGCACCTGCAGGGCGTGATCGGCAAGTTGGCCAACCGCCTGCAGCGTCGGCTGCTGGCCCAGCAGAACCGCGCCTGGGAGTTCGATCTCGACGAAGGCATGCTCGATGCGGCGCGGCTCACGCGCATCATCACGAACCCCATGCACTCGCT
>DATEID010000398.1:0-4609 GCA_035279245.1 Reyranella sp. | reverse complement strand
ATCGTCGGTCGTGACGACCTGGAGGCGGTGCGTGCTCGTGGCGATGACCGCGGTGTTGTAAAGCTGGACGCCAAAGGCGCCGGCCCGGCCGGGGTTGCGGTCGATATCCACCGCCTCGAAGGACAGGTTCGAATTGAGACGTGCCAGGAGCTCCAGCATGGTGACGGCGGCCCGACCCGCACCGTTTTCTTTCTGATAGAAGTAAACGATCTGCACCGGCTCCCGGAGAGAGCGGACGATGTCGGCCGCCTCGCGCGAGGGCGTGAATGCTTTCTCGCGCGTGAAGTCGAGATGCGCGTCGTGCCTGTAGACAGCGACGTTGGCGGCAAGCGTCGCCCCCAGAGCGACGGCGATCACGCCAACCCGCAGGGCCCATCGACGCCATCCGGCTCCATAAGCCCGCAAACGCAGTGCCCCCGCGAACATCACGGCGAGCGCCACGATGCAGCCCACGAACCAGAGCGCCTCCAGCCATTCGGACTGCTCGCCGCTCATCGCTCGACCAGGCGGCGGGTGGTGAGAAACAACGCGAGAAGCGCGAGGGACACGAAATAGCAGACGTCCGAAACAAACACCGATCCCGTGACCATCGGCCGGAAGTGCCCGATCAACGACAGGTTGATCGCCAGCAGATCGAGCGGTGATGGCAGCAGGTAGGACACCGAATCGGCGAACCACAGCATCAAGACGGTCCCCATCGTCAGCGCCGCAGCGACCACCTGATTCTCGGTCAGACTCGACATCAGGAGTCCGATCGCCACGATCAGCGCGGCATGACAGACGATAGCGAGGTAGCCGCTGGCGATCGGTCCCCAGTCGGGCACGCCATGAGCATCGAGGACGATGGCATAGACGACGGCCCCCAGATACATGCCCAGCACCAGCGCGAACACGGCCAGGAACTTTGCCAGCACGATCCATACCTCGCCGACAGGCGCGGTCAGCAGAAGCTCGAGCGTGTCGTGACGCCGTTCCTCGGCAAAGGCGCGCATGGTGAGCGCCGGCACCAGCAGGATGGTCAGGACATAGATCTGGTGAAAGATGTAGATGAGATTGGCGACCTTGGTCGCGAACAGCGTCAGGCTGAAGGTGTAGCCCAGGACCAGCAGGAAGACGGCCGCGACGGTATAGGCGATCGGCGAGCCGAAGGTCGCGAGCAGCTCCTTGCGCAACAGTACAGCGAGCGTCCTCATGCGAGCGACAAAAACCAGGCTTCGAGGTCGGGCGTGTCGGTCATGGCTCGCACCCCGCGCAAACGGCCGCCGAGCAGCACGCCGACGCGGTCGGCAGTGCGCGCCACCTCGCTCAGGACATGCGAACTCATCAGGACGGTATGTCGGCCGGCAAGCCCACGGATCAGCGAGCGGACCTCGATGATCTGTCGCGGATCGAGCCCGTTCGCCGGCTCGTCGAGGATCAGCAGCGCCGGATCGTGAACGAGCGCCTGCGCGATCGCCGTGCGCTGGCGGTAGCCGCGGGACAGTGTACGCGCCGGGCGGTCGGCGACAGCGTCCAGCGCGAGCGCCGCGATGACGCGGTCGACGCCCTGGCCGACAGCCCGACCGGTCATGCCGCGCAGCCGCGCCATGAACGTCAGGAATTCGCGAACGCGCATGAAGCCGTAGAGCGGCGCCGTCTCGGGCACGTAGCCGATCAGGCGTCGCGCCTCGTCGGATTGCCTGACCGCATCGCAGCCGCATATCTCGAGGCGGCCCTCCGTCGGCAGCAGATAGCCGCTCAGCAGGCGGATGAACGTCGTCTTGCCCGAGCCGTTGGGACCCAGCAGGCCGAAGATCTCGCCGCCGCGGATATCGAGATCGAGGGTGTCGAGCGCGAGCGTCGCGCCATAGCGCTTGCTCACGCCTCGCGCCACAACGGCATTGCCACCGCCCTCCCCGGATCGGGGAGGAGAACGATCGACATGCGCCGCCGTCGGCACCTTCAGTCGTAGAAGTCCGGCGCTTTCTTGGCTGCCTTGAAGAGCTCGGCGTCGTGACCGATCAGCAGCTTGGCGTTGTCGGCATCGCGGAAATGACGGATGCGCTCGTAGCTCTTGTACGAATCCGTCGGGCTCCACGTGCCCGGAATCGGCGGAATCAGATTCTTGTCCAGGTTCTCCGTCGAATAGACGCAATCGCTGGTCAAGATGAGACTTCCGGTCTTGGGCAGCTTGACGACCATGAACTGGCTGCCCGGCGTATGACCAGGGGCCCGCATTAGCCGCACGGTGCCGTCGTCGAACAAATCGAAGTCGCCGTTCAGGCGGATGGTCTTCATGTTCTTGGTCTCGGCGAAATCGCCGGGAATGTAATAGACGGAATAGCCGACATCCGGCCACCACGCCGCTTTGAACTCGTCGTCCTGGGCGATCAGCGTCGCATTCTTGAACTGGCCGACATTGCCGCCGTGGTCGAGATGCAGATGGCCGACCGCGACGTACTTCACGTCTTCAGGCTTCAGTCCGATCTTGGCGAGCTGGACGGGAATGGCATCGTCCTTGGTCATCTTCAAGCCGAAGCCTTTGGCCAAAGGCCCCCACCATCCCTCGGGATCGGTGATGGTCTTGTCGTTGTTCCCCGTATCGAACATCACGACGCCCCTGGGATGCTTGATCACGTAGAAACTGACCGGCACCCAGTCGATGGTGCCTTGCCCGCCCATCTGGAGCGCAGCTTTGGGGAACCCGCCGAGCGAGCCCGAGGTGAAGACATAGAGCTTGGGGCCTTCCTGAGCCGATACGGGTGCGATCGATGCCCCGATCAAACCCCCGATCAAACCGAGGAAGCACACGAAACCACTCAGGTGACGCAGGAACCGCGTATCCATGGACGCTCCTCCTGTCCCTTTGTTGTGTGACGAAGCGTCGCGCGACATCGAGGCGGCGTCAAGATGGTGAGATACGTATCCAGCATTTTGCGGAGCATCCGCAAGTGGACGGCTGGCCCCTGCCGATCATGTCCGAAAACCGCCAGACCGAGCCATTTGCTTCACCTAGATCGCGTGCCGGATCAGGGAGCAAGAGATGGCCACCCTTTGCAAGCAGATCGCACTCAGCGCCCCGGCGGCCACCGTCTGGGCAGCGCTGCGGGACTTCGAGGCGGTGCATCGCCGGGTGGCGCCGGGCTTCCTCACCGACCTCCAAATGGAGAGCGGTGACCGCATCGTCACCTTTTTCAACGGCTTGGTGGCACGCGAACGGCTGGTGACGATCGACGACGAAACATGCCGACTCGTCTATTCCGTGGTCGAGGGGCGCCCGACTCACTACAACGCGGCGGTGCAGGTCTTTTCCGGGGGCGACGGCCGCAGCCGCCTTGTCTGGACGATCGACCTGCTGCCCGACGAACTCGCGCCGACCATCGGCGGCATGATGGACCATGCGGCGGGATTCATGAAAACGGCCCTCGAGCGGCTTGAGCCGGAGGTTGCGGAGTCTGTATGACGCGGCGATGAAAGTCTCCGCCCGCGACATCGATCACCTGAGCCTCAGCCTTGCCACTCCGGACGCCCTTGCCGGGCGCCTGCAGCAGCTCGGCTTCAATCTGACGCCACAGGGAACAGAGCCACGCTGCCTGTGCTTCCAGCCGAATCGCGACGACGTACCCAACTACATCGAGTTGATCGAGGGCGAGCCGAAGACCGCCCTCGCCGTGAACGTGGCGGAGCTCGAGGGCGAGGAACAGCGCCACAGCTGGGAAAGCGAGGAAGGCTTCGATATCGACGCGGTGGTGGTCGTCGGCGAAGGTGAGGACAATCCACTGCCCTGGTTTCCAGTGAAGCATGAGACGCCGGAGGCCTTCATGGAGCCCGAATGGATCGTCCATCCCAATGGCGCCCTCGGCCTTGTGGCGATTCATGCCGTTGCCGAGGACCCGGCGGCGCTGGCGAAAACGCTCAAAGGATCGTGGAAGGCCGAGACCGAAGAGATTTTCGACGGTTGCCTGCTGGTGAGGACGGGTGCCGTCGAGCTGCTGATCTGGTCGGTTCCGACCTGGCAGCTCGAATACAGGGCGCTCGAGGTCATGGCGCCGCAGGACTTGCCGGCAATCGTCGGCGTCACCATCGCCGTCGAACGGCCTCGGCCTCTTCAGGCCCTGCTTGGCGCCAACAATGTGAGCTTCGCGCTCGCCGACAATGACCGCGTGCTCGTCGCTCCCGAGCAGGCAGGCGGCCTGGTCATGGAGTTCATGCCGCAGACCTGATCCAGCGCTGCCAGATCGGATTGTCGAGAATGGCATCGGCCATCCGGCTGTAACCGCCAGCCCCGGGATGGGCGCCATCGCCGGCGCGCACCTCGTCGAACCAGACGGATGAGGCGACGAGGTTCTCGAAAACGGAAACGAACGGCACATCCAACCGAGCGCAAAGGGCAGCGAAGGCGTGATCCAGATCTTGGCATCGGCGCCGAGACTCTTCGGCATCCATCGGCACGACGCCGACCATCAAGACAGGCCAGCGGGTCCTCGCTTCGGCCAGGATCGCCTCGGCGTGAACAAGCGTTGTCGTCGGCGAAATCTCCTGCACGGCGTCGTTGGCGCCGAAGGAAAAGACAACACGCCCCTCGACCTCCGGCGGCAACCGCCGTTCGACCTCCGCACGCCAGCGCAGC
>DATEID010000397.1:0-10203 GCA_035279245.1 Reyranella sp. | reverse complement strand
AGGCGTTCGAGGACTGCTGGAATCCGGTCGTCGGTGACGTTCGCGAAGGCGATCCGCACGAAGCGCTCCTGGCCTCGGCCGAACATGTCGCCCGGGATGGTCAGCAGGTTCTCCTCGTCGGCGAGGCGCTTGGCCACGTCGGTCGAGCGTTGACCAGGGAAGGGATGCTCGACGTAGGCAAAGTACGCGCCGATGCTGACCAGCCGCCAGCGGTTGGAGCGGGCGAGGCCATTTCCCAGCAGGTCGGCGCGCGCCTCGAGAGCCTCGGTGTTCGCGCGCGCCCACGGCAGCAGGTTCTGCAATCCGTAGAGCGCCGCCTCCTGGGCGAGGCGCGGCGGGCAGATCGAGACGCAGTCCATCGCCTTCTCGATCTCGGCCATGAGGCTCGCACCGGCAGTGACCCCTCCGACGCGGTAGCCCGTCAGCGCAAACACCTTGGAGAAGCTGTAGAGATGGACCAGCGTCTCGCGCCATCCGGGCTCGGCGAACAGCTCATGCGGCCGCGACCCCTGGGGCAGGAAATCCTTGTAGGTCTCGTCCAGCAGGAGGGCTATGCCGTGCCGCCGGGCGAGCTCGTAGAAGGCGTGGATGGTCTGCGGCGGATAGACCGCGCCGGTCGGGTTGTTGGGCGTGATGAGCACGATCGCCTTGGTTCGCGGTCCGATCAGCCGTTCGGCATCGTCGGGGTGCGGTATGGCCGCCGAGCCCGGCCGGAAATCGAGCGATACCGGCTCGACCCCCTGCATCCGCATCCACATGTCGTGATTGAAATAGTGCGGCCGCGGCAGGATCACCTGGTCGCCGGCCTTGGCGATGCTCATCAGGGCGAGGCAGAAGGCCTGGTTGCAGCCGGACGTGATGCCGACTTCGCCGGCGTCGATTCGCGCGGCATAAAAGGAAGAAAGATGGGCGGCATACTGCTCGCGCAGGCCCGGCAGACCGAGGATCGGCGTGTAGCCATGGACGGCCGGATCGAGCAGCAGCTTTCCGAGATGCCGGCGCAGTTCCAACGCCGGCGGGTAGCCCGGCACAGCCTGGCTGAGGTCGATCAGAGGCCGGTCCGCGGGAAACGTCCGTCCTGCCACCCAACGCTTGGTCTCACCGATCGGCGAGGGATCGACCGCTGCCAGCCATGGATTGGCGGCCGGCAGAGACCATGGCCGGGCAGGCTGCGGGGAGAGCGCCTCCCGCGCTTCGTCGCGTGATTTCACGGTTTCTTGAGCCAAGATCTGTCCTCTTCTTGCCGGGCCGGCGGAGCATTCCGGCACGCTGGTCCGCTGTCAAACGGCCGCAGCGGCAATCGCCCACTCCGAAAATTCGTTGCCTGAGTTCTTTCTTCTGCATAGCATCCGTCACAAGGCTTCGTCCGAAAGCCATTGCGCGTGGCCAATGCGCGCAGAGTAATCGCCGCTTGGCCGGCGTAGAGGAGGAAATCGTATGGGCTTCAAGAAGAAGGTCGGTCGTCGTCGTTTTGTGGCGGGCACTGCTGCCCTCTCGTCCGCCATGGTGGCGGCTCCGTTCGTGCGCGGCGCATACGCCGCCGGCAAGCTGTCGCTGGGATTGTGGGATCACTGGGTGCCCAATGCCAATGGCGCAACCGAGAAGCTTATCAAGGAATGGGGCGAGAAGCAGAAGGTCGACGTCCAGATCGACTTCATCACGTCGCAAGGCAACAAGCTTCTGCTGACGACGGCCGCCGAGGCGCAGGCCAAATCCGGCCACGACATCATCGCCATGAACACCTTCCTGCCGGCGCGCTATGCCGACCAGCTCGTGCCGGTCAACGCCGAGATGGACAAGCTCATTGCCGAGAACGGCAAGGTCAACGACACCGTCGAATATCTCGGCAAGATCGACGGCAAGTGGCTTGCGATTCCGGCGACCATCGGCAGCCAGATCAAGGGGCCGTGCTCGCGCATCGATTACATGAAGGAGTATGCCAAGATCGACGTGCAGGCGATGTATCCCGCGGGCGCCGAGCCCAAGGACAAGGACTGGACGCTCGATACCTTCATGAAGGCGGCGGAAGCCTGCCACAAGGGCGGCCATCCGTTCGGCATCGGTCTCGGCACGACGTCGGATTGCGTCGATACGATCGGCGCGATCTTCCACTCGTTCGGCGCCGTGCTGGTCGACGCCAAGGGCGAGATCGTCGTCAAGAACGATCAGGTGCGCCAGGCGCTCGACTGGTACAAGAAGCTGATGGCGTTCCTGCCGGAGGATGTGCCGGCATGGGACGATTCCTCGAACAACAAGTTCCTGGTGTCCGGCCAGGCGTCGATGATCATGAACCCGCCGAGCGCCTGGGCGGTCGCCAAGCGCGATGCGCCCAAGGTCGCCGAGAATTGCTGGACGCATCCGTTCCCGGCCGGGCCGAAGGGCCGCTTCGGTCCCTTCCTGCCGTTCTTCTGGGGCATCTGGAGCTTCGGCAAGAACGTGCCGGCGGCCAAGGACCTGCTGATGTACATGTCGACCGCGGCGTCGGCCGAGAAGATGGTCGAGGCGAGCGGCGGCTACGACCTGCCGTCGTTCGAGAAGCTCACCAAGTTTAAGGTGTGGGCAGAGGCCGAGCCGCCCAAGGGCACGCTCTTCAGCTATCCGGACCCGTATCATACCCAGACCCTGTCGATCGCCGCGGCGCCCGCGCCGCACAAGATCGCCGAGCAGATCTACAATCTGGGGCTCCAGACACAGATGGCGGTGCGTTACTTCAAGGGAGAGCCGCTGGAGAAGACGCTGGATTGGGCGTCGAACGAGCTCGAAGGCTATATGCGCAACTAGCGTGAAGCTCCAGGGGACGCCGTCCGGCAAGGCGGCGTCCTCGCCATATTGAAGCCCCGACACTTAACGCGTACGGAGCCTTTCATGGCCGACATCGCCGCCCCCACCGCAACCGCTGTCGCCGGGAATCGTCGTTCGGGCCTGCACAAGTTCGTCCAGCGCAGGTCGACGATCGCCTTCCTCATGGCGTTGCCGCTGATCCTGCTGATCTCGATCCTCGTCGTCTATCCCGCCGGCTACGCCGTCTATCTGGCGATGCTGAACAAGTCGATGACCAAGTTCGTCGGCTTCGGCACCTTCGAGTTCATCCTGAAGCGCCAGGTCTTCTGGGACGTCGTCTATCAATCGTGTCTGTTCGCCATCAGCGCCGTCATCTTCAAGGCGATCATCGGCTTCATCGTCGCGCACCTGGTCCACAACATCCCGCTCAAGGGGCAGCGCAAGTGGCGCGGCATGCTCCTGGTGCCGTGGGTCATCCCGCCGGCCATGAGCACGCTCGCCTGGCTGTGGCTGTTCGATCCGTCCTACAGCGCCTTCAACTGGATCCTGGCGCATTTCGGCATCGGTCCCATACCGTGGACGGGCGAGGCCGGCTGGGCGCGGTTCTGCGTCATCCTGGTCAATATCTGGGCCGGGGCGCCGTTCTTCATGATCATGTATCTCGCGGCGCTGAAGTCGGTGCCCGAGCAGCTTCACGAGGCGGCGGCGATCGACGGCGCCTCCTGGCTGCAGCGCATCTGGTACGTGAACCTGCCGATGATGCGCAACATCATCGCCATCACGGCGCTGTTCTCGCTGATCGTGACCTTCGCCAACTTCGACATCGTGCGCGTCTTGACGGCGGGCGGCCCGCTGAACTCGACGCACATCTTCGGCACCTGGTCCTTCAAGGTCGGTATCGAGAGCGGCGACATCCCGCAAGGCGCTGCCGTGTCGTTGTTCATGGCGCCGATCCTGGCGATCGCCGCCGCGTTCATCCTGCGCGACATCAGCCGACGGGGGAGTGAAGTCTGATGGCCAACGCCGCGATCGCCGCCGGAACCGCCCGACCGGTCAAGTACCGCAGCATGAGTCGCGATCGGCGCTGGGCCATGCGCTGGTCGTATTTCTTCCTCGTGCTGTTCGTCATCTTCTTCCTGACGCCGCCGCTCTACATGCTCATCACGTCGCTCAAGAGCAGCGGCGAGATCTCGGCGGCGATCAATCCGTGGTGGGTCTACGACCCGACACTCAGCAACTACAAGGAGCTGCTGGGGCAGAACCAGTACCTCGTGTTCTTCCGCAACTCCGCCCTGGTCTCGGTGTGCGTGGTCATCATCACCATGCTGATCAGCGTCACCGCGGCCTTCGCCCTCGCCCGCATGAAGTTCTGGGGATCGGCCACGCTCGCCATGGGCGTTTTCCTGACCTACCTGATCCCCGATACGCTGCTGTTCATCCCGCTCTTCAAGATGTTCGCCTTCGTGCGCGACACGACGGGCATCGAGCTGCTGAACCACTGGTGGACGTTGATCATCATCTATCCGACGCTCACGGTGCCGTTCTGCACCTGGATCATGATCGGCTACTTCGCCTCCATTCCGAAGGAGCTGGACGAGGCGGCGCTGATCGACGGCGCGACCTGGATGCAGGCGCTGACAAAGATCTTCATCCCGGTGGCCATTCCCGGCATCATCGCCGCCACGATCTTCGCGTTCACCGTGTCGTGGGCGCAGTTCCTCTATCCGTTGGCGTTCACCACCTCGACGGATCAGCTCGTGCTGCCGGTCGGCATCGTCACCACCCTGATCAAGGGCGACGTCTTCAACTGGGGGCAGATCATGACCGGCGCGCTGCTGGGCGCGGCGCCGCCCCTCATCATCTACGCCTTCCTCATGGACTACTACATCGCGGGTCTCACCGCGGGCGCCACAAAAGGGTAGGACTCACTCATGGCTCAAGTCACGCTGCGCAAGGTCGTCAAGAAGTACGACGAGGTGCTGGCCGTCCGCGGGATCGATCTCGACATCACGGACAAGGAGTTCATCGTCCTGGTCGGCCCCTCGGGCTGCGGCAAGAGCACGACCCTGCGCATGATCGCCGGTCTGGAGGAGATCTCCGATGGCGACATCGCCATCGGCGGCGACGTCGTGAACGACGTGCCGCCCAAGGATCGGGACATCGCGATGGTGTTCCAGAACTACGCGCTCTATCCACACATGAACGTGTACGAGAACATGTCGTTCGGACTGAAGCTGAAGCGCACGCCGCGCGCCGAGATCGAGCGCCGGGTGAAGCAGGCGGCGCAGATCCTCGACATCACGGATCTCCTCGATCGCAAGCCCAAGCAGCTTTCGGGCGGCCAGCGGCAGCGCGTCGCCATGGGACGGGCGATCGTGCGCGATCCCAAGGTGTTCCTGTTCGACGAGCCGCTCAGCAACCTCGACGCCAAGCTGCGCGTGCAGATGCGCACCGAGATCAAGAAGGTGCACCAGAAGGTGCGCACCACGACGGTCTATGTCACGCACGACCAGGTCGAGGCGATGACGCTGGCCGACCGGGTCGTGGTGATGAATGCCGGGCTGATCGAGCAGGTCGGTTCGCCCAACGATCTCTATCACACGCCGACCACCAAGTTCGTGGCGGGCTTCATCGGCTCGCCGGCGATGAACTTCATCCCCTGCCAGCTCGAGCAGGCGGCGGGGGCCCTCCGCATGCGGCTGAACGACAAGCTTTCGATGCCGGTGCCGGCTTCGCGCACCAAGCGCTACAGCAGCTTCGCCGGCAAGCCCAACCTCGTCCTCGGCCTGCGGCCCGAGCACATCACGGAGACCCGGCCGCACACCGAGCCGGACCAGCACGATTTCGACATGGCGATCGACGTGGTCGAGCCGATGGGCATGGAGACCCTGGTCTACTTCACGATCAACGCCGCCGAGATATGCGGCCGCGTCAATCCCAACGCCGGCGCCGCCGCGGGGCAACCGATGAAGTTGCGCGCCGACCTCAGCAACATGCACCTGATCGACGACACGACGGGAAAGGTGCTTTGATCGGCCGATCGAGACGGTCGATCGAAGCGTAGCGTTGTAGAAGGGGGAGTTCGATGGGTGCGTTGTCCGGCAAGGTCGCGTGGGTGACCGGCGCGGGGTCGGGTATTGGCCAGGCCGCGGCCGTTGCCTTGGCGAAGGAAGGCGCGACGGTCGTGCTGACGGGACGTCGCCGCGAGCCGCTCGAGGAGACCGCCGCCACGATCAAGCAGGAAGGCGCCAAGGCGGTCGTCAAGCCGGGCGATCTGATGAAGGCGTCGGCGGTCGCGCGCATCGCCGCGGACATCGACAAGAAATTCGGCCGCTGCGACATCCTGGTGAACAACGCGGGTCTCAATATCCTGGAAAGGAGCTGGAAACAGCTTTCGCCAGCCGGCGCCGAGCAGGTGATCGACGGCAATCTGTCGAGCGCCTTCTACTGCACCACCGCGGTGCTGCCGCTGATGCGCCGGCGCAAGGACGGCGTGCTGATCCATACCTCGTCCGTCGCCGGGCGGCAGCCCAGCCTGCTGAGCGGGCCGGCCTATTCCGCCGCCAAGCATGGCGTGGTGGCGATGAGCCACACCATCAACATGGAGGAATGCGTCAACGGCATCCGCTCCTGCGTGGTTTGCCCGGGGGAGGTGGCGACGCCGATCCTGGACAAGCGGCCGGTGCCGGTGACCAAGGAGGAGCGCGGCCGCATGGCGCAGTCGGAGGACGTGGGCGATCTCATCCGTTACATCGCCTGCCTGCCGCCGCACATCGTCATCAACGAGGTGATGATCAATCCGACCTGGAACCGCGGCTACGTCGCCAACCTCCAGCGCGGAAGGGCCTAGCTTCTCCTGGACCGCGCATCCTGCGCGCAGGCGAGCTGGAAGCTCGCGGTCCGAAAGCTTGAGGAGTTCGTATGGGTACAGTCACGATCAAGGCGAAGGCGCTCGAGGCCTTCGTCGCGGACATCTTCGCCTCGGCGGGCTGCTCGCCGGAGGAGGGCGAGCGCATCGGCCGCTACCTGGTGAGCGCGAACCTGAGCGGCCACGACAGCCACGGCGTCGTGCGGGTGCCGCGCTACGCGAGCCAGAAGAAGAGCGGAACCGTGGTTGCGGATGTGGTCGTGGAGGTGCTGGTCGACACGCCGGTCATCGCCGTGGTCGACGGCAAGTACGGCTTCGGCCAGACCGTGACGCCGCAGGCCGTCCGCATCGGCATCGACAAATGCCGCAGGAACGGGCTCTCCGCCGTGACGCTGCGCAATGCCGGCCATGTCGGGCGGGTCGGCGACTGGGCCGAGATGGCAGCCGCCGAAGGCTTGGTGTCGATCCATTTCGTCAATGCCTCGGGCAGCGTCCTGGTGGCGCCCTATGGCGGCGTCGATCGCCGCTTTTCGACCGCGCCCTATTGCGTCGGCGTCCCGCGCCCGGGCCAGGAGCCGCTGATCCTGGATTTCGCCACCTCCGTGGTGGCCGAGGGCAAGGTGCTGGTGGCGAGCCAGGGCGGCAAGAAGGTGCCGGATGGTGCGCTGGTCGGGCCGGACGGCCAGCCGAGCGCCGATCCGCACCTGCTGTACGGCGCCTATTCGCCGACCGGCCCGCGCGATCACAGCAAGGGGACCGGCGCCATCCGCGCCTTCGGCGAGCACAAGGGATCGGGCCTCGCCGTCATGTGCGAGCTCCTGGGCGGCTCGCTGTCGGGCACCGGTGCGACCGATCCCAAACGCGGCCGCTTCGCCAACGGCATGCTGTCGTTCTATCTCGATCCGGCGGTGTTCGACCCGCAGGGCTTCTTTCCGCAGGACATCGCGCGCTACGTGGACTTCGTGAAAAGCGCGCGACCGGCGAGCGCCGGCGGCGAGATCCTGCTGCCGGGCGAAGCGGAGGCGAGGAGCCGTGCGAAGCGTCTCGCCGAAGGCGTGCCGCTGCCGGACGATACCTGGGCGGCCATTGTCGAGACCGCGCGATCGGTCGGCCTGGACGAGCGGCGGATCCAGCAGGCGACGATGATGTAGCTGCGCCGCAACGCAACGCGTCAGATACTCCCGGGCGGTGCACGCATCGGCGGTGGATGCGCCGGCAGCACTCGGGGGTTGCTGCCGGCGCTTGCTGGGACCCACGTGGTGGAGGGAGGGCCACAGCGGCCGGCAAGATGACCCCGGCAGCCATGCCAAGGCCAGTGACCATTGCCCGTCCGGCGGGGAAGCCGCCGAAAATGCTGCGTCAAAACTGTGGCAGGCTACGTTCTCACATCTGTGTTTCGGGACAGCGTCTATGAGAGGGGCCGCCTCGCCGAAGCCCGAGCGACGGCAGGCTTCGATGATATGATGCGAGCTCGATGCAACGGCGATACATGACGGCCCGCGAGGCGGGGATCGACCACCTCTATCACTTCGCGGCCTTCGACATGGCGCGCCTGTATCCGATCGTCGCCTTCAACCGGCTTTATTTCGCCCGGCCGCAGGGCTTCGGCGATGCGTGGGATTGCCGGCCGTCCTTCGACATCAGCCGCATGGACGACCCGCACTGGCGCGAGGAGACGGCGCAGTGGCTCGAGCGGCTCTACGATCACGGCCTCGCCGAGCTGTCGTCGCACGCCCGCGAAAGGTTCCGGACATTGCTGCGCGAGAACGGCGAGATCCTGCGCCGGATGGTGACCGAGGCCAATGCCATGGCCGACTGGATCAACGACGTCTTCCGCATCTTCTGCTTCTCCGCCCATGCCGACCATCCGCTGAACTGGGCGCACTACGGTCGGGGGCACACCGGGATCTGCCTCGAATTCGAGACCAGCACCGTGTTCTTCGCCGAGGCGGCCGAGGTCACCTACGCCGACGAATATCCGGCCATGCCGCTCAAGATCAAGCAGGAGGAGGACGCCCTGCTGCCGATCCTCACCAAGCCCAGCCACTGGAGCCACGAAGCGGAGTATCGGTTGATCGCCCAGGAGCGGGCGAGGAAGCTCAGCCACCAGACGCTGATCGCCGACGACCATTGGGTGCGGTTTCCCGGCCAGAGCCTGAAGTCGATCATCGTCGGCTGCATGATGGGCAGGAACGAGCGCGAGACCCTGAGGTCGCTAGTCAAGCAATCGGCCACCCCGATCGCGCTCAAGAAGGCGGTCAAGATCCCCGGCAAATACGCCCTGCAGATCGTGCCGCTCTGCTGACATTGCTCTGGCTTTTTATGTGCTCTAAGCCTTGTGCCAGGCATCACGTTTAGAGGCTTGATCGGCGCCAAACAAAATTTATCAGTTCAGTCGTGAAAAACACAACGATGCCAATCAACGTTCCGCCAATATCAGCGATGATAACGCTCTCGAGCGGCGAAAGGACAAGCCAGTAGGCAAATCCCATGCCGGCATTGTGTATGTCGTGCCAGTAGACGACGGCCAATGCGACGCACGCGCCAAAGAGCGTCGACGCGAGCGCCAAAGTCGTTTGTATACGCTCAAACTTTTCAGTTCGAAGGCGCTGCATGGGCTTGGACTCGGGGCATGACACGTCATTTGCTTGCATGCTCGTGCTCCGCCTGGCCGTGGAGCCCCGACGAGCCCGCCCACGTATCGTAATTCATGATTGTCCCCTGCTTATAGAACAACCGCGGACCGGGCTGCAGGTGGTTGCTCAACATGCTCAATTTCCCGACATCCATCCCCGGGATCTCAATACCTGCCATCTGAGCAAGAGTGCTGAAAACGACGCGGGTATTCAGAGGCCGTACGGCGTTGCGCTTTGCTGCCTCCACTAATTCCGGGTGCTGCTCGGCATAAGCCTGTGACGTCCAGAGAAAGGCTGGAATTGGGATGTCGTATTCATTCTCGAAAAAGTGTCCCAAAAGCATTCGGCTGTCGTCGTAGAGATTTTCGCCATGATCCGACACGTAGAGCAGTGCCGTCAGACCATGATATCCAGACAATGTCGAAATGATCCGAGAGAGGACTTGGTCCGTATATTCCACCGAGTTGTCATATTCGGCTATGATCTTTTCCTTTTCGCTGCCGATGGCTTTGAATGGAGCTGTCGTCCAAGGATAGCGATCTTTGTAGACAAAGTGGCTGCCATCCGTGTGCAAGACGAGGAAAAGCTTTTGCTTTCCGTTCTGGCGCGAGGTGCTGCCCAGTATGTCTCGCAAAGCATCGACGAGCACCATGTCGTAACGCCGCTCATAGAACGCGACATGGTCGGCTTCACTGGAGTAGCGGCTGATGGGAGCCGTCCAGTGATCCACTTGTTGCGTCGACAGCCAGAACGTGCGGAAGCCCGCTTCCTTGAAGGTCGAAACGATCGATTTCTCGTTGGGACGCGGATGATCGATGGAACCGCGAGTGATCATCAACGGAACAGAAACCTGGGTCAGAGCCTCCTGGGTCACCATATTCTCGAGCGGGATGATGTTCGGCGTTCGGTCGATTCTCG
>DATEID010000396.1:0-20764 GCA_035279245.1 Reyranella sp. | reverse complement strand
CGACGCCCGACAAGCCGTTCCGGCTGGTCGCGGCGCCGGCGCGGACGTTCCTGAACTCGACGTTCAGCGAGACCCCCTCCAGCCTGAAGCGGGAGGTACGGCCGACGGCGCTGATGAATCCCGACGACTGCACTGCAATGGGCATCGCCGAGGGCGACCGCGTCGAGCTCGGCAACGAGCGTGGCAGCACGATCGTGCATGCCCGGCCGAAGGCCGGTCAGCAGAAGGGTGTCGTGGTGGTCGAAGGCATCTGGCCCAACCGTAACTTCGAGACCGGCAAGGGCATCAATGTCGTGACCTCGGCCGATCCGGGCTGGCCGCATGGCGGTGCCGTGTTCCACGACACCGCTGTCTGGCTGCGAAAGTCCGCGTGAGCACGTTCCAGCCCGCCGCCAATCCCAGCATCGCGCAGGCCCCGGCCGAGCGCGTGCCGGGGCGCGCGCACGTCGTCGTGATCGGCAACGAGAAGGGCGGATCGGGAAAGTCGACGACGGCGCTGCATATCGCCGTCGCTCTGATGAGCGAGGGCGCATCGGTGGCGACGCTCGATCTCGATGCCCGGCAGGGCACGCTCAGCCGCTACGTCGAGAACCGGATTGCCTATGCGCGCCGTAAGGACGTCGACCTGCCGACACCGGGACATGCTGCTGTCACGGCCTCGACCTTGCCCGATCGGGCGGCCGCCGAGGCCGACGAGCAGGCCCGCTTCGAGGAGGCGCTCGAGCCGCCCTTGCTGAGCGCCGACTTCGTACTGATCGACACGCCCGGCAGCGACACCAATCTCTCGCGGCTTGCCCATACCTGGGCCGATACGCTGTTGACGCCGCTGAACGACAGCTTCATCGATCTCGATCTGCTGGCGCGCGTCGATCCGGACACGCTGAAGGTCGTGCGGCCTTCGGTCTATGCCGAGGCGGTGTGGCGGCAACGACAGATTCGGGCTGTCCAGGGTGGCCGCCCCGTCGACTGGGTCGTGATGCGCAATCGCCTCTCCTCGCTCGCCGCACGCAACAAGCGTGACATGGGAACCGTGCTCGATGCGCTGGCCAGGCGCATCGGCTTTCGCACGACGACCGGCCTCAGCGAGCGTGTGATCTATCGTGAGCTGTTCCTGAACGGACTGACGCTGCTGGATCTCAAGCGCGGCGGAGGGGGGCCCTCGCTCACCCTGAGCCATGTCGCGGCACGCCAGGAAGTGCGCGACCTCGTCGCTTCGCTCAACCTGCCGCCGCCCGTGTCGGCTGCCGAGCCATCGGCCGACCCGGTGACACCAGAAGCCATGCCAGAGCAGCAAGCTGCAGGATGAAGAGCGCGCCGAAAGCCCAGGTGTAGCCGTCGCGGGCATAACCGCTTGCCGTAGGTGGCCAGAGTTCCACCACCTTGCCCATCGCCCATTGGCCGACGAAGATCACAACGAAGACCAGCAGGTTGATGCTGG
This sequence comes from Reyranella sp., assembly GCA_035279245.1. Classification (GTDB taxonomy): domain Bacteria; phylum Pseudomonadota; class Alphaproteobacteria; order Reyranellales; family Reyranellaceae; genus Reyranella. The sequence goes on along the minus strand of DATEID010000396.1, from coordinate 19,326 downwards.
TGCTGACGCGGCCAGCATAGTCGGCCGGGAACGACGCCATCACCACGGGGAAGTACTGGATCGGATAGGCGCCCAGGAAGCCGAACAGCATCCAGGGAACGACGGGGTTGGCCGGCGGCGCGAAGGCGAGCCAGCCGGTGACCAGTGCGAACAGCAGGCTGGCGACATTGGACGATGCGAAATCGCTGATGCCGCGATGCCGCAGGAACTCGGCGATAAGGCCGCTCACGGCGAAGCCCAAGGTCATGGCGGCGGTCGCGTAGAGCAGGACGTCCGCCCGAGCCGCCTGATCGGTGACGCCGCCGACATCGCGCAGCCATGGGCCCATCCACAGCGTGATGCAGCCGATGAACGTGAGCTGCTGCAGGCAGAGAAGGGGCTGGATTCGCCAGTAGAAGCCGTCGGTGAGGATTGCACCGGTGATGCGGAACTGCTCGCGCAGGCTTCCGCCCCTGTTCGACAGGGCGCGCTCCGGCACCGCGACATGGAGCAGCAGCGCAGCAAGGAGGGAGATGCCGGCCAGCCAGAAAAAGAGGCCCTGCCAACTCACGACCGAGAGCGACCATTCGACCGGCAAGGTGGCGGCCATCGAGCCGGCGCCGCCTGCCATCATATGGAACCCCGTGATCAGCCCCCAGCGCCGCGGCGGATACCAGAGCGTGATGGCCTTCATCGCCGCCATCAGGCCACCGGCGAAGCCGAGACCGATCAGTCCGCGCGCCAGGACGAGCTGCGAGAGCGACGAAGCCAGGCCGAACAGAACCGAGCCGAGCGCGGCCACGATCATCAAGGCGGTCTGCAGGCGCCGCGGACCGTAGCGGTCGAGCGCGACGCCCAGCAGCGGCTGGCAGGCGGCGAAGAACAGGAAGAAGGCCGACGTCAGCAGGCCGAGATCGGCCGCCGTCACGCCGACATCGCGCTCGAGATAGGGAAAGATCACGGCATTCACGCCGCGCACGATGTAGGAGAGGAAATAGACGAACGCGAAGGGCAGGAAGACCTGCAGCAGCAGTTGCAGCGAGCTTGGATTGTCGCGGTCCATGTCAGGAGTTTTTGCAGCTGAGCGCGATACGCCGCGGCGAGAATGTCGGCAGCGGCGGCGTTTGCCCGGGTAGCGGCTTTGGCCAGGCGCCACTTGCCAGATGCTGCTCTATCACCGGGATGAGCTGTTGCAGCACCACCCAGGCCCGCTCGCGTACGCCGCCCGCCGTGTTGTGGATCGCGTCCTGGAACAGGTCGGGATCGAGCGGCATGTCACGCGCGACATCGATGAAGGGCAGGTGATGTACCCTGGCGTAGTTGCGAAACACCCGATTCTGGAAGGTCGCAAGCCGCACGAGGTCGCGATAGTGCAGGGGATACTCGTTGATGTTGAGATCTTCGAGGATGTACTTGTGAGCGATCGGGTTGAGGACGAGGCCGTCCTTCACCATCCAGACGAACGACGAGACGGCGAGTTCGGCGCCGACAGTCGCAAGATCGCCGCGCATGCGGTCGAGATCGTGCACGATGTCGTTGAGATGCAGCGGTAGCCGCGGGTCGTAGATATCTGGATCGTTCTCGTCGAGGCCCGGGGGCATCACGATCTTGTAGTCGGGCTTGGGCCATTCCCGGCCGTCCAGATTGCTGCCGGTATAGCCGGCCGCCGCCTGGATCCGGCGGGCCAGCGCCGAGAAGCGCGTGGCGACGAGAAGCCACTCGGGCGGAGTCTCGACCTTGAGCGTCGGCCTCAGGCTCTCACCGTCCTGCGGCAGGCTCGGGATGACCGTCGGCAGCCAGAACTGGTTGTGCCCCTCGTAGTAGACGACGAGGTCCGGCCGAAGTGGCAGGACCTCCTGCCGCACGACTTCGGCGATATCCTGGGAGGCCAGGCTCTCGCGGCCGGCGTTGAGCGCCTCGAAATGGATGTCGAGGTTCTTCGATCTCGCCCAAAGATCGAGCCAGTGGCCGATATATTCCGGATAGGAGAAAGGCAGGAAGTGGCCGTCCACGGTGGTTGACGCGCCGACGAAGACGATGCGGATGGTGTTGGGCCGGCGCGGCGTGACGATCGGCGGCCCACGCCAGCCGATCTGGTTGGTCACCAGCCTGAGGGGCGTGGTGGCGTCCGGCAAGAAGCGATAGCGCGGATAGGGCTGCCCGTCCGCCGGATCGTAGAGATAGAGCATCCCCGGCGCTCGGCGCAAAAAGTCGTTCTGGCATACGTCCTTGCCGGCAAAAGCCGAGTTCCATGCCTTGAAGACATCGGCGGGACGGAATGGGCCATACTTCTCGGGGTGATCCCGCACCTCGACGAAGAGCCGCTGCCATTCGGCCGGCGGCTCCGTGCGATTGGGAAGCGGTGGCGGATCGTCGAAGAACCAGTCGCGTGAGACTCCCGATGCAACAGGAACCTTGTCGCGTTGCTCGACGGTGACCGCCTTGCCGATACCTTCCGGCAAAGGCAGCGCGAAAAGCGGCAGGCCGTCGAGGTGTCGGACCACACCTTCGGCAAGGATGGTGCTGACGAGAACCGATACAACCACCAGCAGGACATCGACGGCTTTCAGAGGGAGCTCCAACGACGGTTCATTGTTCGTGGCATTTGCAAGCGCGGCGCACCATATTCGACGGTCGGGAAAGGGTCAAAGAATGGCCGGAGAACGCAAGATGCCGTCGGTCGGCGGGACCTCCAGCGCAGTGGACGCCTTCGTGCGCGATGTCGGCCGTTTGCCAGCGACGTCAGGGCGGGCAGGGCGCGGCCGGTTGTTGTTCGGCATGGACGCAACGGCAAGCCGCGAGCCGACCTGGGATCACGCCTGCAGCATCCAAGGCGAGATGTTCGTCGCGGCTGACGCGCTCGGTGGCCTCGACGTGCGGCTCGCTTTCTATCGCGGCTTCGACGAGCTCAAGGTGAGTCGTTGGACGTCCGACGGGCGCGAGCTTGCGCGCCTGATGAGCGCCGTGCGCTGTCTTGCCGGCCGCACGCAGATCGGGCGCCTGTTGCGCTATGCCGGCGACCAGCGCCGCGAGACGCGGCTCGATGCGGTTGTCTTCGTGGGCGACTGCTGCGAGGAAGATGTCGATCAAGTCGGGCACGACGCCGGGCAGCTCGGCTTGCTGGGCCTGCCGGTCTTCGTGTTCCAGGAGGGCGACGACCGAATCGCTTCCAGACTCTTTCCGCAGATTGCCAAGCTGACCCGCGGCGCCTACTGCAAATTCGACCGCAACAGCCCGGACCAGCTCAAGAGGCTTTTGGGTGCGGTCGCTGCCTATGCGGCGGGCGGTCGCGAGGCGCTGCTGAAGTACGGCAAGGAGAAGGGCGTGGCTGCGCTTCTCACGAACCAGATGAAGTAGCGCGGCTGTTAATCGTTGGGGCGCCTATCGTATGATCGGCGGCCATCGGGATCAGGCTTGCTCGGGAAGATGATGCCGCACTTGGCGGAGGAGAGGTCAGCCACCGAGCAGCCGTGCGGTCCAATTTCCCGGCAGCACGCCGCCGAACCAGACGGCGGCCTTCGTGCCGAAGGGGAAGGCGATCCGCGCCTTGTTGCGCCCCAGGCCACGGCGAATGATCGCCGAAGCACGTTCCGCCGTCATCAGGAACGGCATGGGAAAGGGGGCCTTCGCCGTCATGCGGGTGGCGACGAAGCCGGGGCAAATCACGCTCACGCCGACGCCACTTTTCTTCAGGGCGTAGCGGACGCTCTCGCCCCAGACGCGCACGGCGGCCTTGCTGGCGTTGTACGAGGCCGAGTAGGGCAGGCCGATGAAGCCGGCAAGCGACGAGACGACAGCGATCTGGCCGTGCTTGCGCCCGATCATGCGGCCGATGAGAGGCTCCGCCGTGTTCAGCGTCCCTTCGAGATTGATGGCCATCGTCCGGCGGATGATCGAGAAATCGTCGAGCGAGGAATTGTCCTTGTCGATCGAGACGCCGGCATTGGCGATCAGCAGGTCGACTGGATGTGCATCGTCGAAGGCCATCAGCCATTCGCCGAGAGCGGCACGGTCGGTGACGTCGATCTGGCGGGCATCGACCGTTGCGCCCTTCGCGCGACAGGCTTCCGCGACAACCTGCAGCCGCGTGCCGTCTCGTCCGTTCAGCGCCAGCGCGATGCCGGGCGCGGCATAGTCGCGGGCCAGAGCCTCGCCGATCCCGCTCGACGCGCCGGTGATGACAATGCTGGTGAAGCTCATGGGATAACCTGCGGTTGCCCCGCATTGTGTGCGGATGGACCGGATACTAGAGTGGCGCGCCGCGGCGCGGCCAGTGGAGTTCAGGCGGAGTTGGATTATTGATCGCAAGCATGACGGGCTACGCCCGGGCGCAAGGATCGGACGAGCGGCGGCGCTGGGTCTGGGAGGTGCGCAGCGTCAACGGCCGTAACCTGGAAGTCCGTTGCCGCGTTCCGCAAGGCCTCGAGCGTCTCGAAAATCCAGCGCGCGGTGTCGTCGGCGGCAAGCTCCGACGAGGCAACGTTTCCATCTCCCTCACGGTCGCCAGCGAACGGTCGAGCAAGCCGTTGCGCGTCAATCGGGCCCTGCTGGCCGAACTTGCGCCGCTGATCGAGGAGATGCGCAAAGCAGGTTCTGCTCCTGCGACCGCCGACGGCCTTCTGCGTGTGCGCGGCGTGATCGAGGAGGAGGAGGAAGGCGAGGAGAGCGAGGAGGCCGTAGGCGTGCTGGACAAGGCGCTGCTCGCCACGCTCGATGAGGCGCTGGCCGCCTTGGCTCAAGCGCGTGCGGCCGAAGGAAGGGCTCTGGCTGGCGTGATCGACGGTCATGTCGGGGAGATCGAGACGCTTTGCGGCCGCGCGGTCGAACGGGCGCAGGCGCAAATCGGTACCGTGCGTTCGCGTTTCCAGACACAGTTGGAGGAACTGCTGGAGCGGACGCCGGCGCTTTCGGAGGAGCGCTTCGCGCAGGAGGTGGCGTTGCTCGTGGGCAAGGCCGACGTCCGTGAAGAGCTCGACCGGCTCACAGCCCATATCGCCCAGGCGCGCAGCCTGCTGGCCGAAGCGCGGCCGGACAATCCGGTGGGTCGCAAGTTCGATTTCCTGTGCCAGGAATTCAATCGCGAGGCCAATACGCTGTGCTCGAAGTCGGCGGACATCGAGCTGACGCGCATCGGCATCGATCTGAAAGGCGCCATCGAGCGCATGAGGGAGCAAGTTCAGAATGTCGAATGAGGGCGAAGCGCCGATGATCCAGCGACGGGGCTTGATGCTGGTGCTGTCCTCGCCGTCCGGTGCGGGAAAGACCACGCTTTCGCGACAATTGCTGGGTAACGATTCGCAGATTCAGCTCAGCGTCTCGTTCACGACCCGCGAGAAGCGGCCGGGCGAGAAGGACGGCGTCGACTACCGATTCGTCGATACGGCGACCTTCCGGGGGATGATCGAACGGGCCGAGCTCCTCGAGCACGCGCGGGTCTTCGATCATTACTATGGAACGCCGCGCGCGCCGGTCGAGGCGGCCCTCAACGAGGGTCGCGACGTTCTGTTCGACATCGACTGGCAAGGGACGCAGCAGCTCAAGGAGAAGGGCCGCGAGGATCTGGTGACGGTGTTCATCCTGCCGCCATCGACGCGCGATCTCGAACGTCGTCTGATCACCCGCGCCCAGGACTCTCCCGACATCGTCGCCAAGCGGATGGCCAAGGCAGCAGACGAGATGAGCCATTGGGCCGAATACGACTACACGATCATCAACCGCGACATCGCCACCAGCCTGATCGAGCTGAAATCGATCCTGACCGCGGAGCGCCTGAAGCGCGAGCGGCAGTTCGGCCTTGCCGACTTCGTGAAGGCCCTGCGCGAGGGCCGTTGACCTATCGATCGTCGAGGACGTTCGCGAGACGGACGAAGTCGCTGACCGACAGTTCTTCGGCGCGCGACGTCGGCGAAAGGCAAAGTCCTTCGAGAACGGCAATGGGATCATCGAACAATCCCTGGAGCGCGCCGCGCAGCATCTTGCGCCGCTGACCGAACGCGGCGGCGGTCACCCTCTCTAGGGCGCGCAGATTGGGCAGGCGCCTGTCCGATGGCCGGGGGGTGAGCCGCGCTACGGCCGACATGACCTTGGGCGGCGGCACGAACGCCGACGGCGCCACCTCGAACAGCCGATGCACCTCGCAGACATGCTGCGCCAGGACCGAGAGCCGGCCGTAGTCCTTGGTGCGCGGTGGCGCCACCAGCCTGTCCACGACCTCCTTCTGGAACATCAGCACCATATCGGCAATCGCGTCGGCGGCGTGCAGCCAGCGGATCAGCAGGGCGGTGGCCACATTGTAGGGGAGGTTGGCGACGATGCGCCGGGGTGGGCTGCCGAACGTCACGGGATCAGCAGCGAGGGCATCGCCCTCGACGATCTCGAGACGGCCGTCAGCAGCGGCTTGCAATTGACGCAGTGCGCCGACCGCCCGCGGATCGACCTCGAGCGCGACCACATGTTGCGCGCCTTCCATCAAAAGCGCGCGGGTCAGGCCGCCGGGTCCCGGGCCGATCTCGATGATCGTCCCTTCGTCGAGCGGTGCGGCGGAGCGGGCGATGCGCCGCGTGAGGTTGAGGTCGAGAAGGAAATGCTGGCCGAAGCGCTTGCGGGCATCGAGGCCGTGGGCGGCGATAGTCTCGCGCAACGGCGGCAGGGCACCGATCGCATCGGCAACCGGCGGCTTCATCTATGCCTGGCGACGCCGCGCCATGTCGTCGGCCATCGCGAGCGCAGCGATCAGGCTGCCCGCGTCCGCACGGCCGGTGCCGGCGATATCGAGCGCGGTGCCATGATCGGGTGAGGTGCGCACGAAGGGCAGGCCCAACGTGACATTGACGCCGCCCGAGAAGTCGATGGTCTTGATCGGGATCAACGCCTGGTCGTGGTACATGCAAAGCGCTGCGTCGTAATTCGCGCGCGCGGCGGGATGGAACAGCGTATCCGCAGGTGCGGGCCCGCGAACGTCGATGCCGTCGCCGCGCAGGGTTTCGATGGCGGGGACGATGATGCGGATCTCTTCGTCTCCCATGGCGCCCTGTTCGCCGGCATGCGGATTGAGGGCTGCAATCGCGAGCCTCGGTCGCGCGATGCCGAACAGGGTCTTCAGACCGGCGGCGGTGATGCGGCCGGCCCGGACGATGGCGGCGGCATCGAGCATCCGAACGGCCTCGCCCAGCGACAGGTGAATCGTCACCGGCACCACCCGCAACTCCGGACAGGCCAACATCATCGCGACATCGACCGGCTTTGCCGTGGCTCGCGCCGCAAGCTCTGCCAGGAATTCGGTATGTCCCGGATATGGGAACCCTGCTTCCTGCAGAGTCTTCTTCTGGATGGGGTTGGTGACGAAGCCGGCGATCTCGCCCGCGAGGGCCAGCATCACGGCGCGCTCGATCGCGGTGATTGTCGCCGGAGCATTGGCCGGATCCGGATGGCCGGCCTGCGGCGGTAGATGCAGGCGGACAGGCAGGACGGGCAGCGCCGATTGGAACGCTGCAACGGCCTCGGCCGGGCCAGCGATCTCCTTCACCGGCACGGCAAGACCAAGGTCGCTGGCAAGCGCACGTAGGCGATCCGGATCGTCGAGCGCCAGGAAAGGCCGAGTCTCCTTGGTCCGAGCCAGCCAGGCCTTGAGGCTAAGCTCCCCGCCGATGCCGGCCGGCTCGCCCATCGTCACGGCGAGCGGCAGCGGCCTTGTCACGAGGGCCGCTTGATGTCGATTGTGGCGGCGCGGCGCATATCACGCATGTAGCGACGCGCCCCGGCTTCGACTTTCTGCAGCAGGATCTGCTGGGCGACAGCCTGACGCGAGGGCAGGCCGCCAGCACCTTCCTTGCTGCACAACGCCACGACCTGTAGCCCTTCAGTGACGCGGAAAGGACCGGCCGTGCCGCCCGCCTGCAGCTTGGGGATTTCCTCGTACATCTGCGCATTGGCCCGGAGATCGCCCACGCGTACGCCCTTCAGATCTCCCGAAGTGGCCCCTTTCAGCTTGCGCGACAGGGCGTGCAAATCTTCGCATCGGTGCACCGCGCCCATGGCCTTCTGGGCTTCGGCCATGGCATTGCTGGTCTCTTCCGGAGAAGCGTTGGCCGGCAGCGCCAGCGTCATCTGCACCAGATTGAGGCGCACATCGTCCGGCCGCGCAGTCGCGAACGGCCGGCGATCGATCACATACACGATATGCCATCCCGAGGCCGTCCGGATCGGTTCGGAAACCTGGCGCAACGGCAGCTTCTCGATCGCCGCGTCGAGCGCCGAATCGAGCGATCCCGGCAGCACCCAGCCAAGATCGCCACCGCTCTTCGCGGTCTGGCCCTGCGAGAACTGCTGGGCAAGCGCCGCAAAGGGAGCGCCACGCTTGATTTGCTCGACGATCCGGTCGGCCGACCGGCGCGCCTCGTCGGCTTGGTCGGGCCGGTCGATGGGGACGAAGATCTCGGCCACGCGGACCTCGGTCTTGCCGACATTGCCGCGGATGCGATTCAAAGCATCGTCGATCTCCGTATCGGAAACGTCGACGTGGGGCCTGATCTTGCGGCGGACGATCTTGCCCCAGGCGATCGATGCTTGAATTTGTTGCTTTGCGATGTCGAACGGCACACCGATGCTTTGCAAGTAGGCCCTGAACGTGCCAGGGGCCATGCCGGCCGAGTGCTCGATCTCGGACACGCGCGCGGACACCTCGCCGTCACTCGGTGAGAGACCCAAAGCCTGGGCGTTCTGTATCTGCAGCTTCTCGTCGATCATCTGGCGCAGGATCTGGGGGGCAAGCCGCTGGCGCATGTCGGGAGTGTCTTGCAAGCCCGAGCTCTTGACCGCGAAGGTGATGCGTTCGTTGAGATCGAAGTCGGTGATGGCTTCGTCATTGACGCGCGCCACCACGCGCAGGCTCTGGGCCGATGCGATCACGGGACAGAGGACGAGGGCAGTCGCTAGGAAGGCGCGAAGGAGCAACGCTGGCATTATCCAAATGGGGGAAATGAGGGGATTGCATTATATTCAGCGAGCTTGGCGCTGCAACGAGGGCGGGCTTGGCGCGGTCCGGCAAATCTGGCATGCCACACGCCGAACCAGAGGAGTTTCCACATCCGGATGAACTTCTTCGTCGTCGGTGACCCCACGATGGCGAATTTGCGGCGATATGCCGATGGCGGCCATCGGGGCCACATCGGCTTTCCACCAGCCCATTTGGCATGTGATCGATGGCAAAATCGCCGCGAGCACGTATTATGCGGCAACGACACGCCGGTACTGCGATGACTGGCGGACAGCAGATGGCGTGGAGCATGACTGCACAGGGAATTGGGGCGCCGCGCCGGCAGGACGGCGCGCGATATGCCGGCTCTGCGGCGACAGTGATGGACGGGCAGGCGGGCTGAAGACCGATCCATGGGAATTGGCAAGTTGCCCCGGGTTGGTGTCGTCATAGCCAACCACAACAATGCGGCCTATGTCGCCGAGGCGATGGTGTCGGCCTCGCGTCAGACCGTGCGCAACATAGAGGTCGTGGTGGTCGATGACGCCTCGACGGATTGCTCTGACCAGGTGATTCGCGAGACGTTGGCCAAGATGGCCGATCCGCGCTTCCGCTATATCCGGCTCGAGGCCAATCGCGGCCAGACGGGCGCCGTCCGTCGCGGCATCATCGAGCTCAGCACTCCCTTCGTCTGCTTTCTGGATTCGGATGACGTCTGGTACGACAACTTCATCGAGCATCATCTTACCGCGCACTTGAATGCCGACTGTCCGGTGGCCTTCACATATTGCGATTCGCACTTCATCAATGGCAAAGGTGAGCTCCTGGCCGCGACGGCATGGTGGTTCGAGCAACCTCCCAAGCACGAGCAACACCGGCCTATCGATGCGGAGACGGTGCCCGAGATCGACGCCGCCGACGGCAGGGTTCGGTTTGCCGAGAATCCGGCGCTGACCTTTCACGGCCGTTGGACGCCGAACTGGTCGTCCAACAGCACGGCGGCCATGATGTTCCGGCGCGACGTCGTCGAGCTCGTCCTGCCCGAGAAGGACGAGCAGCTTCCGCTGTACCTCGATTTCTATCTCTCTACTTTCTGTATCCTGATCGTCGGTGGTATTGCGGTGCACGAGGCACTGTATGCATACCGCATGCACGGCAGGAACAAGCATTCCGACGGCCTGATGCTGGGCGGAGCATCGCAGACGTCGCGTAAACGCTGGGAGCCGATCAGCCAACGCGTGCTGCACCTCGTTCTCAGCGTCTTGCTGCAACGGCGCGAAGCCTTGACCGCAGCGGTCGGCGGCGCGCGCTACCAGCACGCCGTGAAAACGGTCCGCTACGCGATCAGGAGGTCGCAGCAACAGCCTTGGGTCAGTCGGCTTATGTCAATGGTTGGGCTTTGAGGTGCCTGTGAACGCATTGAAAGGAAGCGCAGCGCTGCTGCGCGATTGGGCCGTCCAGCAGGCACTGCCGCTGTGGGCGACAGCGGGATTCGATCCCGGCACGGGTCGCTTTTGCGAGACCCTCGCCCTCGACGGCAAGGTTGTGCCCGGCGTCGCGACGCGGCTCATCGTGCAGGCTCGGCAAGTCTTTTCGTATGCTCTTGCCGCCCGGCGTGGCTGGTATCCCGACGCGGCGCATATCGTGGACAGCGCCTACCGGTCGATGGTCCGCGACTACCACAAGCCTGACGGCCAGGCGGGCTGGGTCTATTCAGTCCATGCCGACGGCAAGATCGGCGATTCCCGGCGCGACCTCTACAGCCATGCCTTTGCGCTTCTCGCGATCGCCTCCCATATCCGCGCGACTGGCCGGCGCGATGCCATGGGCCTTGCGGACGAGACGCTGGCTTTCATCGACCGCGACATGCATGCCGCGCATTCGGGCGGGTTTGTCGAAGGATTGCCTCTGTCGGATGTTCCCCGACGTCAGAATCCGCACATGCATCTGTTCGAGGCGTTGCTCTCCCTTTGGGTCGCGACCCGCGAAAGCCGCTATCTGGCCCGTGCCGGCGAGATATTCGGCCTCTTCACGTCGCGCTTCTTCCAGGCGCGCTCCGGCACGCTTGGCGAGTATTTCGACCATGCGTTGCAGCCTGCGGCGGGCGAGAAGGGTGCCATTGTCGAGCCGGGTCATCATTCGGAGTGGGTATGGCTGTTGCGCTGGTTCGAGCGCGAGACGGGGCGCCCTGTGCAGCCCTATGTCGACGCGCTGTACGATCACGCTGCCCGCCACGGCTACGACAAGGCGGGCCTGATGGTGGATGAGGTGCTGATCGATGGCAGCCATCGATTGCCGTCACATCGGACCTGGCCGATGACAGAGGCGCTCAAGGCGAACGTGGCGGAGACAGCGGCCGGTCGTCCGGGTGCCGCCGCCAAAGCGGTCGAGGTTGCGACGCTGCTCCATCGGCATTTTCTCGCTGCAGGCCATCCCGGAGGCTGGATGGATCGCCTGGATGTCGATGGCGCACCTGCTGCCCCGAATATGCCGGCAAGCACGCTCTATCATGTCCTCTGCGCGGTCGATGAACTCGACCGCCTCGCCGAAGCATCGTAGTAGCCGACGCTGTTCGAGCATCATGTCCACAACGATCACACCCATCATCCTCGTCGGCGGCTCGGGAAAGCGTCTGTGGCCCGTGTCGCGGGAGAGCATGCCCAAGCAATTCGTGCCGTTGCTCGGCGAGAAGTCGACGTTCCAGCAGACGCTGTTGCGGGTCGCCGACAGCACGCTGTTCGGCCGGCCGGTCATCGCCACCAACGACAACTATCGCTTCACGGCGGAACAGCAGGCCCGTGATCTCGGCATCGAGATCGACCTTCTGATCGAGCCCTCGCGCCGCGACTCGGGGCCCGCCATGGGTGCGGCAGCCGCCTACGCCAAGAGCATCGGCGCCGAGATCGTGCTGGCGCTCGCGTCGGACCACCTCGTGATCGGGGAAGAGCAGTTTCGCGACGATTGCCGTGCCGGCGTCGCCGCCGTCCGACAGGGCGGCATCGTGACCTTTGGCATCCCGCCGACCGAACCCAAGACCGACTACGGCTACATACGGCTTGGCGGCGACAGCATCGGCCAGGTGCGGCAGGTCGCGGCCTTCGTCGAGAAGCCCGATGCGCAGACGGCGTTACGCTATCTCGCGGAGGGGCTGCTGTGGAACAGCGGCAACTTCCTGTTTCCGCCGGCCCTGCTTCTGTCGGAGATGACGCGCTTCGAACCAAAGATGGCAGCGGCGGCGGCGGAGGCCGTCGCCAAGGCAAGCAGACGCGGCTCGTCGGTCTTCCTCGATGCAACGGCCTTCGCGGAGGCGCCGGCCAAATCGATCGACTATGCGGTGATGGAGCGGACCGACAAATGCTGGGTGGTGCCGGCGACGTTCCGCTGGTCCGATCTCGGCACATGGGGAGCGATGCTGGACATCGGCCAGGCCGACAGCGCCGGCAACGTCACCGAGGGGCCGGTCGAGATCGACTCGGTGCGCAATTCCTACATCCGTTCCGATGGGCCGCTGACTGCCGTCATCGGTGTCGAGGATCTCGTCGTAGTGGCAATGCATGACGCCGTTCTCGTCGGCCATCATGACGACCTGCCGCGGTTGAAGGACGTCGTTCAGCGGATGTCGGACGGCAACCACAAGGCGGCGACCGAGCATGCACGCATCCACCGCTCCTGGGGCACCGCGCAGGAGGTCTGCCGCGGTCCCTATTTTCGCGCCAAGCATCTCACGATGAATTCGGGGGAGCAGCTTGCCCTGCAAAGCCACAGGCGGCGCGACAAGCACTGGTTTGTGGTGAAGGGGAGCGGTGAACTCTTGCTGGAGGGGAAGAGGCGGGTCCTGAACGTCAACGACTCGGTCCTGATCCCCAGGCAGGCGCCGCACAGCCTTCGCAATCCCGGACAGGCTGTGTTGGAATTCATCGAAGTCCAGACCGGCGACCATCTCGACGAGGAGGACTTCGTTCGCTATGAGGAGGCCCCCGACGCGGGGCAGACAAGCTCGTGAACCACGCCTTGTTCCGGCGTCGAGGAGCAACGCTCCACCTGACGCCAGCGACGCCTTACGCAGCGCCCGTTGCGCGAGCACAGGCGCTTTGCCTTGCCCGTCCCGGAGCAGAAAGGCATTTGTCCAGGTTGTTGCATGGAACAGGCGAGTGAGATTGGCATTGTGATGCGGCTTTCGGACAAGATCTCGGGCGCTTGGCGGAAGAGCCTCGACCTTCTTGCCGGACGTCGTGCGACCACCAATTCCAGGACGAAAGAAGAGGAGCTTTTTATTCGGGCCCACGATCTCGTCCGGGCAGGCGAGTTCAAGAAGGCGGTTGCAGCGCTAGCCGATGCAACCGCGGTCGCCCCTGATCTCGTCGCGGCGCTCGAGACCCAGGGCGAGCTGTACGACATGCTGGGGCAACCGGAGAAGGCGATGTCCCTCTATGAGGCGGGACGGAAGCTGAAGCGCGGGCTTCGGCCGGGAGCACCGGATCGCCTTTTCGTGTTGCGGCGGCCGGGTCGTTCCACGGCCGAAATCGCCGCCTATACGACGGTCATCCAGTCCGTGAAGCAGCGGGTGCTTCCGCTCATCGCGCGTGGCAATGCCTTTCTCGTCGAAGGTCGGCCTGCCGAGGCGCTGGCCGACTACGACGCTGCCCTGAAGCTGAAGCCCGGGCTTTCCGATATCCTGGTTCTGAAGGCCGAAGCACTCCTCATGATGGGCCAATTCGAGCAGGCGGCCGCGGCATTCGACAGCGCCTGCGCCGTGCAGCCGAGGAACGCGGATTTTCTGAGCGGCCGCGCCATCGCACGGCTGGCGCTGGGTCGCCTTCAGGATGCCGATGCAGACTGGCGCCTCCAGTTCGATCTTTTGCCGAAGGATCGCGCCGCGGCCCGGGGCTGCGTGGCGTTGCGCCTTGCCGACTACGAAAAGGCCTTGCCCGAGTTCGAGCGTGCCCTGGAGAAGGAACCGTTCGATCCGTATTGGCGGCTTTACCGGCTGACCGCCCTGCACCGGCTCGGCCGGCCGGCGGTCTTTGACGACGCCCCCCGCCGTGACGAATGGCCGGCGCCGTTGTTCGAGCTCTATGTTGCGCCGCCATCGGCAGCCGTAGCGCTCGCCCATGCCGACAACGATGAACGCACGGTGGAAGCGCTTTTTCAGCTCGCCGTGCTTGCCCTTCCCAACGACCCGGCCGAAGCGCGCAGGCGGTTCAATCAGGTCGTCGAGAAGGCTTCGCCATCAATGGTCGAATACGCGGCAGCCCGCCACGAGCTCGCGAGTCTCGGCGCATAGTTGCCTCAAGGAACGAGGGACCGATGTTTTCCGTCATCCTCTACGGCCGCAACGACAGTCACGGCTACAACCTGCACAAGCGGGCGGCGATCAGCTTCAACGCCATCGCGGAGGTGATGTCGGATCCGGACGACGAGCTGTTGTTCGTCGACTACAACACGCCGGACGACCATCCGACCTTCCCGGAGGCCATCCAGGACACGCTGACCGACAAGGCGAAGAAGGTGATGCGCGTGTTCCGTGTCCGGCCGGAGCAGCATGTGCATCTCAGGGCGCGCACGCACCTGGTCGCGCTCGAGGCGCAGTCGCGCAACGTTGCCCTGCGACGGTCCAACCCGCGCAACCGCTGGATCCTCTACACCAACACGGACATGCTGTTGGTGCCGCGCGACGAGAAGGAGTCGCTGAGCGATATCCTGGGGTCGATCCCCGACGGCTTCTATCAGGTGCCGCGGTTCGAGCTGCCGGAGATGTTGTGGGAGGCGGCCTTCGACCGCCGCGATCCTGCCGGAAACCTCGCCAAGCTTCGCGACTGGTCGATGCGCTTCCATCTCAACCAGGTCGTCCTCAATCACATGCCCATGCGCTACGACGCATTGGGTGACTTCCAGGCCGCGCTGCGGGAAGACATGTTCGCGATCCACGGCTTCGACGAGGAGATGCTGCTAGGCTGGCATTGCGATTCCAACCTGGCGGCACGGCTTGCACTCTATCGCGGCTCGGTCGACACGTTGATCGACAAGGTCTTCGGCTATCATTGCGACCATACGCGGGTTGCCGCCGCCAACAACAAAGGCCGGCAGACCAAGATGAACGATCACGACCGCTTCCTCTGGAACGTGTCGTCGCCCTACCTGCCGGCCCAGGCCGAGACATGGGGATGGCCCGACCTCGAGGTCGAGGAGATCCGGCTCGACCGGGACACGGCTTTCGAGCGTTTTGCCGCCGGCATCGGCGCGGCCATCCAGCCCGCGGCCGAGCCGTATCGGACGACAAATGTCGAATGGCACCTGTTTCACGATCTTACGTACGACCTGCCGCACACCCTGCCGTTCGTCTGCGATCAGGTGCTGACCTATCCGCGCGATTCGGCCTTGATGATCGTGGGCACCCGCGCCGATTTCCTGCGCCATTTCGCTACCGCTTGGCGCGCCATGGGTTTCAGCGGTCCCATCCTCGTGCCGGACGAGTGCGAGGGCCTGCCGGTCGATATCCCGGGCGTCGAAGCAGGTCCCTTTGCCGACCTGCTGCGACGTTCCGATATGTTCATCTTCGAATTCGGACTTGCGACCCAGGCCATCGACGATCCGGTGCGCACGGGCCGGCACCCGCAGGTGATCGACGAAAAGCGCCTGAAGGTGGTGAGCAGGTTGCTGAGGCAGGCGGCCTCCCTCGAGGAGGAGACGCGGCCCAAAGGGCGCCGCCTGCCGCGCCGCTTCATCGGCGTGAACGTCATCTATAACCGCTTCTGGCCGCTTTTCACCGACTATGTCAGCGCCAACATCAACCCCTTCTGCGGGCAGGTGCTCGCCGGCATTCCGCGCATCGCTCCGGGCATGAAAGGCAAGGTCCTGCGCTTCCGCGGACGGCACGCCATCTAGTCCAGCGCCGCTGGCGCCGCCTCTACAGGCGGCCCGATCCCAGATAGAGCACGTCCGCCACGTCGGCGAACTTGTCCGCCGGCAGCGTGCGCCAGAGATCGAGGATGGTGAGACGCTGGCCGTTGCGCTTGCACCACGCCGGATCGATCGCCTTGTAGTCGGGCCAGCCTGTGGCGACGATGAGGAGGTCGCAGTCGCGTACCGCGCTGTCGAGCGAGGACGCCTCCACGACCTTGTCGCCCAGCACCGCAAGAGCGGAATCCTGCGCCAGCGGATCGTGCACCGTGACGACGTAGCCTGCGTCGGCGAGCCTGGCCGCGATCTTGACGCTGTGGCTTTCCTCGACGACCGGCGTTTGCGGCTTGTAGGACAGCCCGAGCAGGGCAATGCGCGTACCTGCCTTGGCGAACTTCGCCACGAGGCTGGTGACACGCTCGACCTGGTGATTGTTCACGCGGTCGGTCGCCTCCGCGACATCGGCGCGCGCGCCGATCTTGCGGGCAAGCGCGGCAAAAGCGACATTGTCGCGCGGGAAGCAGGGGCCGCCATACCCCATGGCTCCTTTAAGGTACTTCGCCCCGATGCGGCTGTCGGCGCCCAGTGCCTTTGTAACCACGTCGACATCCGCCCCCGGCAGCCGGTCGCACAAGTCCGCCAGCATGTTGGCGTAGGAGATCTTGGTCGTGACGTATGTGTTGACCGAGATCTTGGTGAGCTCGGCATTCACGAAGTTCATCCGCTGTACCGGAGGCTTCTTCTCGCAGAGCTGCAGATAGATGGTCTGCAGCATATCGCCCGCCTTCGGGTCGCTCTCGCCGATCAGGATCGAGTCGGGATAGAGCATGTCGCGCACCACGCTGCCGAGCGCGATGAATTCCGGATTGTAGCAAAGTCCGAGATCGGGGCCGACCTTGCGGCCCGAGGCCGCTTCCAGCGCGGCCTTGATCTCGCTGCCGGTCGTGCCGGGCATCACGGTGCTGGTGATGACGACGACGTGGTAGCCTTTCTTGTTGCGCAGCGCCTTGCCGAGCGTTTCCATCGCCTGAAGCACGAAGCGGTTCGAGAAGAAGCCGGTGCTGTCCGATGGCGTCGGCACGATCACGAAGCTCGCGTCGCTCTTCTGGACGACCTCGTTGGCGTCCATGCTGGCGGACAGCCGTTCCTTGTTGGCGGCGATCAGCTCGTTGAGCTGCGGTTCGACGATCGGCATCTTGCCGGCATTCATCGCGTCGACGAACGCCTTGTTGACGTCGAGGCCGATGACGGTGAAACCGCGGCTGGCGAGGACCGCTGCGAGCGGGGCACCGAGTTTGCCAAGACCGATGACCGAAACGCGAGGCAAAGAAGCTGAGGTCATTTCCATTCCCAGTTCGAGGGCCGGTACTGATACTGTCGCCCGCGGCGCGACGCCAGTCCCGATTTGCCTGCCTGAAGGGGTACTATTGGCGGCTTGCGCCGTCCCGTCGCAGGGGCGAAAACTCGACGAGAATGCGAGGAATTGAATGAAAGTGGAATTTTCGGCCTTTCCCAAGGCCTTCTCCGGCAATGTCGCGGTCTTCGTTGCAGCGGAAAAGCAGCTTCTGGCAACGGCGAAATCCCTCGATCAGCAGGGCGGCGGCGCCGTCGAGCGGGCCATCGCCGCCAGCCGGTTTAGCGGTGCCAAGGGTCAGCTATTGACCGTCCTGGGTCAGGAAAAAATAGGTCGGCTGCTGCTCTTGGGCGTCGGTAAGGCCCGCGAGCTCGATGCCCGCACGGCGGAGAGCCTTGGCGGTCAGGTGGTTGCCGATGCCAATGCCGCGGGCCAGAAGGCTGTCACCATCGTCGTCGATCAAGTCAAAGGGACAAAGCTTGCGCCGGCGGAAGTGGCCGCCCACCTGGCCCTGGGAGCTCGACTGCGCGGTTATCGCTTCGACAAGTACAAGACAAAGGAAAAGCCTGAGCAGAAGCCGACGCTGGAAAAGATCACGATCGTTGTCCCGGCGCTACCTGATGCTCGGCGCGCCTATGCCCGATTGGAGCCGACGGTCGATGCGGTCTTCTTCACGCGTGATCTCGTGAGCGAGCCGGCGAATGTCCTTTATCCGGTCGAGTTCGCGCGTCGCGCAAAGGAGCTGGGCAAGCTCGGGGTGAAGATCGACATCCTGGGCGAGGCCGAGATCAAGAAGCTCGGCATGGGCGCTCTCTTGGGCGTCGGGCAGGGAAGCGAGCGCGAGTCCCAGCTTCTCGTCATGCGCTGGATGAACGGGCCGAAGAACCAGGCGCCGGTCGCGCTGATCGGCAAGGGCGTTTGCTTCGACACCGGCGGCATCTCCATCAAGCCGGCAGGCGGCATGGAGGACATGAAATGGGACATGGGCGGCGCCGGTGCCGTCACCGGGGCCATGATGCTGCTGGCGGGACGCAAGGCACGGGCCAACGTGGTAGGTGTTTGCGCCCTGGTGGAGAACATGCCGGACGGCAATGCCCAGCGGCCGGGCGACGTGGTCAAGACCATGTCGGGGCAGACCGTCGAGGTGATCAACACCGATGCCGAGGGGCGGCTGATCCTGTGCGATGCCATGTGGTATGCGCAGGAGAAGTTCAAGCCCCAGGCCGTGGTCGAGCTGTCCACGCTGACCGGAGCGATCATCGTGTCGCTGGGTCACGAGCGCGCCGGTCTCTTCTCCAACAACACCGCGCTTTCCAACAAGCTACGCGCGGCCGGATCGGAAGTGGGCGAAAAGCTTTGGCGGATGCCGCTCGGCCCCAAATACGACAAGCTGATCGATTCGGACATCGCCGACATGAGGAACGTCAGCAGCGGTCGGGACGGCGGATCCATAACCGCAGCACAGTTCCTGCAACGCTTCGTCCAGGAGGGCGTCGCCTGGGCGCATCTCGACATCGCCGGTATGGCATGGTCGACCAAAGGCAACGAGACCACGCCCAAGGGCGCTACCGCCTACGGCGTGCGGTTGCTCGACAGGTGGATCGCCGATAACTACGAGCGCTGAGCTGACCATGGCGAGCGAGATCAATTTCTATCACCTGACCCGATCGTCGCTCGAAGACACGCTGCCCCGCCTGCTGGCAAAGACGCTGCAGGCGGGCGAGCGGGCGGTCGTACTTTTGGGATCGCCGGAGCGGGTCGAGGCTCTCAACACGCATCTCTGGACCTACGATCCCAACAGCTTCCTGCCGCATGGCTCCATGCGCGAAGGCGAGGCCGACCGACAACCGATCTGGCTCACCCACCTCGACGAGAACCCGAACGGCGCCGGTTTCCTGTTCGTCGCCGATCGCGCGCGGTGCGAGCGGCTCGACGATTATAAGCGCTGCTTCGAGCTGTTCGACGGACGCGACGAACAGGCCGTCGCCGATGCGCGCGAGCGATGGAAAACCTATAGGGAAGCGGGCCACACGGTCGTCTACTGGCAGCAGACGAGCGGCGGCTGGGAGAAGAAGGCGTAGTCATCGCCTCGGGCGTCGAAAGGCACGGAACGCGGCCG